>NZ_AP026945.1:1280909-1601136 GCF_026000695.1 Limnospira platensis NIES-39 | reverse complement strand
GCTACATTAACAGACCTTTAATGGTATCTATGGCAGATATTAGGATACTAAAAGTTTCAGATTGGGAATCAGAATAGCCAGCAGAAAAATGGCTAATTGCATGGTGACAATACTGGGACCGGATGGCAAATTTAATAATGCTGATAATATCATACCTAAAACCGCACTAAATCCACCTAAAGCGGATGATACTATAATGTAACTGATAAAATTGCGGGTTAGTAACCTAGCGGCACAGGCGGGAATTACCACAAAAGCACTAATTAGTAATACACCGATCGCCTTTATGGATATTCCGACCAGTAGGGATAATAAGACTATAAAGAAAGTGCGATGGGGTGTGACAGCCACGCCGCGCGCAATCGCTAAAGGTTCGTTTAAGGTTAGTAACATCTGCGATCGCACAGTGAGGGTAATAAATGCAATGCAGATTAATAGTAACAAACCAGACAAGATTAAATCCGATTCCCGAATCCCCAAAATATCGCCAAATAAAATATTATTAATTCCCCCTCGGTAATTGTCTCTAAAACTCAGGATAATAATGCCAATAGCCAGAGATGAAGAGTAAATTATATTTAATAAAGCATCAGTCCAGAGTTGGGTACGTTCCATAAAATAGGTGACACCAAGGGCAAATACTACGGCAAAAGGTAGTATAGCCCAAGACGGATCAAGCCTTAATAATAGGCTAATACTAATGCCTAATAATGCCGAATGTCCGAGAGCATCACTGAAAAATGAAAGCTGCCTTAAAATGGTGAAACTGCCTAACATTCCCCCCATCAACCCGGTGAGAATGCCACCCATGAGGGCTCGCTGCATAAAAGGCAGTTGAAAAAGTTGAATAATACGAGTTAATTCGGCTGGAATTGTCAAGGGTTAATCTCCTTCTATTTGGTCTATTTAGAACATTAATAAAGCCATGAATTGTGGGTGGTTAACCAGTAATTTTATAGGGCGTATTGTTATTACTGATTAATCGTAATTGAGAACTATAAGCGACGGATATATTTTCGGGGGAGAGGATAGTTTCTGGGGTTCCTTCTGATAAGACCATGCGATTTAAACAGAGTACACGATCGCAGTGTTTTCTCACCTGATCGAGGTCGTGGGAAATCTGCAAAATTGCCCAACCTTCTTCTTTTTTGAGTTGATATAATAATTGGTAAAAATCCAACTCTCCCTGAAAATCTAAGCCGGCTAAAGCCTCATCAAGTATTAACAATCGGCGGGGGCGCACCACACAATAAGCTAATAAAACTCGCTTCATTTCACCACCAGAAAGACCGCCAATCAAGTTATGGCGCAGCTTCCAAGCATCCACCTTAATTAAGGCTTGTCTAATAGCCTGATAACGGCTTCTGGAACCCACCCAAGGCAGTTTTAGACCTAATTTATCCCATCCCAAACCGACTAATTCCTCAACGGTAATAGGAATGCGGCGATCGAACATAAAATTTTGGGGTAAATAGGCAATTTCTTGGCGGACATAATTAGGCAAATATCCTGAGCGACTCAAAGACTGTCCTAGGATAAATACATCACCATTTTGGCGCGGTAAAATACCTAAAATTGACTGAATTAATGTACTTTTCCCAGCCCCATTAGGTCCAATAATCGCCATATCGGTTCCTTCTTCTAAGTTAAAAGAAACATTGTCAACAGCCAAATAGGTATCATGATAAACTGTTAATCTATCCACCATTAACACGGGATTTTTCAATTTTATTCTCCTTTAAGAGGGTGCAATTTAATGATGATTTTCCAGGGTAAATACCCCGGAAATATCAGAGGGAATAACCTAGAAGCGTAAGCCGACAGGTTGGGGGATAACTGCGACAGATTTAGGGGTTGATAAAGGTAGCCATGACTGTGTTTGTCCGCCGAAAGCATCTAATAAATTTTGAGCATTTTCCCGCATAACACGCAGGTAATATTCGGGTTCAATGGATTCAGGTCCTCCGGTTTCCATAGGGTTAAATACACCGACACTAATTCCCATATCTCGGGCGATCGTAGAAAACATATCCTGATCTACTTGGGGTTCAGTGAGGATAGTTTGTAGTCCTGATTCGGCAACGGTATTCATAACTCTTTGCACATCTTGGGGGGATGGATTTTGTTCGGGGATACCCACAAAAGATTCAACTTGAAGGTTGTAGCTTTCGGCAAAGTAGGGGGCAAAATCATGGAATACTACAAAAGTTTGTCCAGAAAAAGGTGCTAGTTTTTGGGTAATCTCAGCATCAAGTTGTTGCAGTTTTTCGATAAATGCAGCCGCATTGGCTGTGTATTTTTCGGCCCCTTCTGGGTCAGCGGCTATTAAGCCATCTCGAATATTTTGGACTTGTTGAATTGCGCGTTTAGGGTCTAGCCAAATATGGGGGTTAAATTCTCCATGATGGTGATGATGGTGATGATCATGTCCGTGACCGTGATCATGTCCGTGACCGTGACCGTGATCATGTCCGTGACCGTGACCGTGACCGTGACCGTGACCGTGACCGTGATCATGATCTTCATTAGCAACGGTAGGGATGCCTTTACTAGAGTCAATAATTACTAGGTTATCATTGCGGGCATTCTCAATCAAACTATCTAGGAAAAACTCCATTTCGAGGCCGTTTTTCACCAAGACATCAGCGTTGACGATCGCCTGTATATCTCCTGGTCTCGCCTGAAAATCATGGGGTCCGACATTAGTCGGCATTAGTTGCACTACTGTGGCGCGATCGCCTACCACAGCCCTGGTAAACTGTGTCATGGGTGTGAATGTGGTCACCACCTGTAACTGTGCTTCTGTGGCTACAGTTGTAGCTTGAGTCTCTGGTGTTTCTGTCTCGCTAGTGGTAGCTGTAGGGCCACAACCCCCTAAACCTAGGGCGACTGTGGAAGCGACCAATACTGTTAAACGTCCAAATAATCGAGATCCGGAAATCATCAAAACCTCCTACTAACTGCTGATCATGCTTTTCACTCCACGGGAATAATGGCTTTTGATTTGGGTGTGGGACTCCGTGGGTGAGAATGATTATCATTGTAGAGAATTTTAGCACCAAGTTAGCGCGACAATAGTTGAAAAATGATTAAAAATCTCAGCCTAGGGTCTGGGGGACGATTAACCTGCTGTAGCTAGAGAAAAATAATTAATTTGCTGTGGAATGCTATATAATGTGTAAACTGTGGTATAATTCCATAGGAAGTTTGACGAAAAACTTGGGGCTGTAATTATGGCTGCTGCCATCACTTTTGCACTGGGAAATTTAGCTAATCATGGCGTTTATGTAGGGTTTATGGGGAGAGATGCCATAGACATCTACACCTTTAATCATCCGGTTAAGGGATGGTTAAACTGTTCTGTGGAAGGCTTTAGTGCTGGGGTAGAATTGCGACTAAAAACGGCTAGGGGTCGCCTAGTAAGTCGCCAATTAGTGCAGCCTAATGAGGGGTCAGCGATCGCCTTTAATTTACCCGCAGGTGTTTATGTCCTAGAAATAGCTGCACTCTATGGAAACACTACCTATCAATTAACTCTACAACAGGAACGCGACCTAGCAGCCACTGAGACAATTATTATTAATCAATATTCAACCTGTCCCACCGGCAATAGACGGCTAAAAGTCAGCCGAAAATCCGATTATATTTCTGTAAAAAATGCGGCTGTTTTTGCGGGTTTATGGATAAGAAAAAAAGCCGGAATTTGGCAGGTGTTGAATGTCAACAAAACGGCTAAGTTACAGGATTATATAAGGTGTATATTGAGGGGCGATCGCTTATTCGCCTTAGCCAGAGGACACCCCAATTTAACTATCTGGTGTAGGGAATATATCCCCACTAGTTAAAACCCCGGAATGTTCACTGCTAAAACCCGATAAATATTTGTGAAAACTGACCAGGTAAATCCCACAGTAGTCTTGCCTTTTGTTAGATGTGCTTTAGGATGTATACATAGGGAATATCCCCATGTGCATTTCTATGGTTTATCTGAGGAAAATGATTTAGTACCTCATCGTCAACTCAACCCAGCCTTTTATGGTTGTTTAGACTGGCATTCTGCGGTTCACAATCATTGGCTGTTAGTGCGGGTGATGCGGTGTTTTCCGGAAGTGGAATTGAGCGAAGAAGCCAGGGAAAAAGTCAGCCAAAACTTGACCCCAGAAGCGATCGCCCAAGAAGCCGATTATCTGAAAGATAGACCAGAGTTTGAGTGTCCCTATGGTTTAGGGTGGTTATTACAATTAACCGCCGAATTGCGGGGCTGGAATGATAGCCAAGGAAAACAGTGGGGGGAAATACTGCAACCCTTAGAAGAAGTAGCAGTTAATAACCTGCGACAATGGCTGTTAGATTTAGCCTGTCCTAACCGCAGTGGGACCCATATTCAAACCGCCTTTGCTATGGGTTTAATTTGGGATTGGGCGAAAGCTACCGATAATCAAGATCTGGCTGGTTTAGTCAAAGAACGAGCTAAGATGTTTTATCATGGCGATCGCAACTATCCCTTACATATAGAGCCCCTAGGCTGTGATTTCCTCTCTCCGACCTTAGCCGAAGCCGATTTAATGAGGCGTTTTTTAGATGCCGAAAACTTCGCTAATTGGCTGGGGGAATTTCTCCCAAACATCCCAGAAACCCCTGAAATAGACTGGTTATCTCCAGTAATTCCCAGCAACCCCACCGACTATCAACAATCCCATTTTGATGGTCTCAACCTAAGTCGCGCTTGGATGTTAGAGGGAATTATCGCGGGACTTCCCCCTGATGATCCACGCATTAGCAGTTTACAAGCCGTGGCGGCGGTACATCGTCGAGTAGGGTTAGAACCCGTTTCTCTGTGTGATTACGCCGGAAGTCATTGGTTGGGGAGTTTTGCGGTTTATTTATTAACCCAAAGGGGATTAGGATACACTTAGGCTGATGGCGGGTTGTCATTATTGCGAATAACCTGGGAGGCGAGGTAAATTTTTGACCATTCACTGTGTACCCGGGAAACCTTGGTATTGAGGGTTTTGGCGATCGCATCAATAGAATTGTTAGCTTTGAGGAGATCAATAAGCCGACGTTGAGTGGGGGTCAAATCCTGATAGAACTTTTCCCACTGAGAGGGAGTCAGACCGAGGCGATGGTTAACCAGGGAAATTCCCAGCCAGTCCATAACCAATTCTGGGGCGATTTTCACAGCAAAGTTGCGCGTCGCATGATAACCGACCTTTTCCCGCATTCGATATACCTGTTTGATGGGTAGCTGCAACTTTTGGGCGATCGCCTCTTGACTGTAGCCGCGCAGGTATAATTCTAGCCATTGGGCGGCGATCGGATCGACATTTTCCTGCAGATAGGCTTGAAACTGTTTTTGGATGAATACCCGCTGGGCTTTTTGTTCCTCCAAATACTGAGATTCCTGATATTGAGCGATCGCCGAATCATCCAATAGGCTGATCGGTTCATCCTTATCTCCCAACACAATTTCCTCAGAGATCTGTTTAACCCACTCTCCTGTCGGGACCTGAGTCAGTCCCCCTCGTTGGGACCGATAAAGATAGTTAACAAACCGATAGACCAGTAGGGGTTGATTGCGAATGGGACGCAGACAATATTCCTCAACTGTGGTCAATAACAAACTATTACGCAGTCGCGGATCATCGGTACATTGAGCGATCCACTGAATTTGCTGTTTAAGATAGTGATCGCGATCCAACATATTTTGGATCACCTCTTGTAGGACATCCACCACCTGACGTTGGCGATCGCGACTCGTAGCCACCCAGGTTTGAATTTTCTGGCGCAGGATAACCAAACCCCCCAGACGTTGCATCAAATTCCGATAGGCTTGATTTGAGGAAACCCCCCAATAACGTTCTTTCAGAATCCGATAACGAAAATTTAACCCAGCTTCCAAGGCTTGACGGCGATCGGGTTCCAAAGTATCCCAGCGATCGGGATTTTCTCCCAACAGCCAAACCACGACACTTGACCAAGTATCAGGACTAGCTTGAGGATAATCATTCTGTAAGCGGGAAAGCCAATGCTTTTCCAAAGTTTGACAGTATCTCAACAACTTTCACCAAAGCCAACCAAACACCTATGCTACCATTGACAGATAATTAATGCTATAGGATTGTAGTTTCTGTTTATTCATATAATAGGATATTAGCCGTGAATCTAGCTACTGCCAAAAGTCTGTTTAAAGAAACCATCACCGAATGGCAAAAAGACAAAGTTCCTATTCTCGCTGCCGCCCTAGCCTATTATATGGTATTTTCCCTAGCCCCTTTGTTAATGATTGTCATTGCTGTAGCTGGTTCCATTGTCGGGGAAGCCGTAGCCCAAAAAGAAGTTATTGACCAACTAGAAACTTTGATGGGTGAACAAGGAGCCTCAGTTATTGCTAATGCTATCCAATCTCAATTTCAGCCTAGTTCTAGCATAATCACCACCATCATTGGTGTGGTGACTCTCCTATTTGCCGCTACCACAATATTTGCTCAATTAAAAGAATCCCTCAACATCATTTGGCACGTTGAAGTCAGACCCGGGCAAGGAATATGGGAATTTATCCGCAGTCGAATTTTATCCATCATCATGGTTTTAATTGTCGGCTTATTGCTGTTAAGTTCCCTGGCAATTAGCTCATTTTTATCTGGGATGAGTGATTGGTTAGATGAGGTTATATCAATGCCTGGATTTGTGCGATCGCTCATTGATAACGGCGTTTCTTTTATTTTAATTACCATCTTATTTGGTCAAATTTATCGGATTTTACCAGATGTCAAAATTGCCTGGTCAGACGTAGCCGTAGGTTCAGGTATTACCGCGATTTTATTTATTATCGGTCGCACCTTCATTAGCTTTTATTTAGGACGCGCTACTGTGGCTTCCGCTTACGGTGCCGCCAGTTCCTTCGTCGTCCTTCTGTTGTGGATATTCTATTCCTGTCAAATTTTTCTATTAGGGGCAGAACTTACTAAAATATGGTCAAGGAGATATGGGAACCAAATTCGCCCCAGTTCTAACGCCGTTATCACCAAAAATTACCGCCCCTAGCAGTCCCCAAAAACCATTAAACCGCCTCTTCCCCTTTCCCCAGACCTCTCCGAGAGTCAGAGGGGGGGGGAGCGTACCATGATTAAATGTCAAAACAGCCATTTTCCTCTACAATAGGTAAATGCAAATGCTAAGGATGTAAACTCCATGCCTCCCCGTTGGCCCCGTGAACCCGATCGCCAAGATCCCGACTACCGTCGCCTAGACGATCGCATGAATTTCGCCGTCCATGTAGCTATTTTCGCCGCCTGCAACTCAGGACTGTGGTTTTTCAACAACCTATCCCAAGCCTCATGGTCTTGGGCTGTTTGGGTAACAGGTGGTTGGCTGTCAATATTATTAGCGCACATGATCTATATTTTTGCCATTGCTAACTACACCTCCACCAGCGCCACCAAAAACTAACAGAGTAGCAAGTAGGTTGGGAGAGTAGGTTGGGAGAAGCGCAGCGAAACCCAACAGAGCAGTTTGGGAGAGTAGGTTGGGTGAAGCGCAGCGAAACCCAACACCCAAGTAGGTTGGGAGAGTAGAGAGTAGGTTGGGAGAAGCGCAGCGAAACCCAACAGAGCAGGTTGGGAGAGTAGGTTGGGAGAAGCGCAGCGAAACCCAACAGAGCAGGTTGGGAGAGTAGGTTGGGAGAAGCGCAGCGAAACCCAACAGAGCAGGTTGGGAGAGTAGGTTGGGAGAAGTGCAGCGAAACCCAACACCCAAGTAGGTTGGGTGAAGCGTAGCGAAACCCAACACCCAAGTAGGTTGGGAGAGTAGGTTGGGTGAAGCGTAGCGAAACCCAACACCCAAGTAGGTTGGGAGAAGCGTAGCGGAACCCAACAGAGTAGGTTGGGAGAAGCGTAGCGGAACCCAACACCTTTTGCAAATCACCGGAGTTTCCTAAATGTCTAATTCTGGCAATACCCAAGCGATCGAAAAACTCGCCGCCGAAATTGGCGAAAACGTCTATATGGATATCACCAAGTGGAATTTATACCTGGGTGATGCCAATTTACACACCCCCGTTGCCGAAAAACTCTATCCCATATTAGAAGATGGCGCCGACTTAGACGAAGAAATAGTCATTAACATTCTGAAAGATACCCCTGTTAAGTTGGGGGGTGGTAAAACAACCCTTTCCCTGGCGGATCTAATTCCTAACCAGGTAATTGCCGATTTAATGAAGGTTTTGGAAGAGTTTAAAAAAGATATGTAAATGGCGACTAGGTGCGTCCGACCAACTGACGCACCTGCTCTGCTATATATAGGTGTGTCAGATGACTAAGATTAGAAATTGGCAATTATTATTAATTAGTCTGACTGCCTCAAGTTTAGGTATTCTAGGCTTAGGTGTTCCCTGGCTAGGGTGGGCGATCGCCACAGAGGCAATCACCGTAAGTAGTGCTAATACTAATGAACTAACAGCCACAGAAGTTAATGCGATCGCCGCCGAGATCACCGTCCGCATTGAAGGTCCCAAAGGCGGTTCTGGGGTGATTGTCGAAAAACAGGATAACACCTACTATGTGCTAACTAACTGGCACGTAGTCAACCAAATTGGGGACTATGAAATCATCACCCCAGACGGTCGTCGTCACTCAGTCTACTATAGCCTAATTCAACGGATACCCGGACTAGACTTAGCGATCGCCCCCTTCAGTAGCTCCCAACGCTATCAGATCGCAACCATGGCGAACCCTGATAGCGTCAATGTGGGAGATACCGTCCATGTAGCAGGATGGCCGCGATCGGGTAGTAGTTTAGGACAAAGGCTTTTTTTCAGTAGCCAAGGACAAGTTACCCACCGCCAAAATCGCCAACAGGGTTATAGCCTAGTGTATACCAATCTAGTCCGCAGTGGTATGAGTGGCGGTCCCGTTTTAGACTCTCGCGGTAATCTGATTGGCATTAATGGTATTGTTCAATTTGGGCTAAACCCCGATACCATTGCCGCCGCAGCTATTGAAATTAATCGATTTTGGCAGTGGCGGAAAACAGCAACATTGCCATCTATCCCCACACCGCCTCAGCAGGTCGCTAGAGAGGATATACCCACAGTAGTATCCCCCCCGGAATTGCAGGTTACAGGGGGTGCGAATGGCGCGCCATCGGCTGCTGAGGGAGGATTTGCCATGGCATCCCGGTTTAAACAAACATCAGGACAAATAATGGCGATCGCCACCACAGACTCCCTGGGAATTAGTGGCAATAGCAATGGCACAGTTGACATCTGGAATTTAGCCACAGGGGGATTAAGACAGTCCTTTCGTGCCCATAACAGGGAAGCTACCAGGGTGTTAGTCACTCCTAATGGTCAGCAACTAATCACCGCCGGAGAAGATGGGAACATTAGAATTTGGGATCTGGCGGCGGGTTTACAAGCAGGTAGCTTTTCTCCTGTACAAACCATGACCGGACATCATAGCCCCATATTAGCGATCGCCATTAGTTCCGACGGCAAAACCCTAGCCAGTGGCGGCTGGGACGGTAGCGTTAAATTATGGGATCTGCCAACTGGTTCCCTAAAACAGACCCTAGAGGGACATTCCCAACTCGTCGGAGCGATCGCCATTAGTCCCGATGGTAAAACCTTAGCCACAGGTAGTCGCGATCGTACTATTCGCCTGTGGAACTTAGAAACAGGAGCGCTAAAGCGGACCCTAGAAGGTCACGAACTCTCAGTTTTATCTCTAGCTATCAGTCCAAATGGAGAAATTCTCGCCTCTGGTAGTGCTGATGGGACTATTACCATCTGGAAACTAGACAACGGACAACCGATCCGCCGTCTCAGCGGACATAGAGACGGGGTTTGGTCAGTGGCGATCGCTTCTAATAACCAAACTCTGATCAGTGGGAGTTGGGATAAAACCGTCAAAGTCTGGAATCTTACCAGCGGCACCATAGAAGCCAACCTAGAAGGTCACACCGGCTATGTAACCGCCATTGCTATCAGTTCGGATCAGACCATGATTCTCAGTGGGGACTGGGATGGTGAGGTGAAAGTCTGGAAGCGACCCTAATCCCCCACCTTGGGGGGGGCCTGTTACTATAAAACTCTCAACAAACTGGGAAAGCGATCGACTATATCCAGTTGTTTTAACTCCTCTAGGGCGGCGTGGAAATTACCCTCTCGCACATCATGGGTAACCACTACAATCTCGGCTTGTTTACCGTGGGTGTCAATTTGCACAATTGACTCTATGCTCACCTCATGGTTACCAAAACAGGTTCCCAGCTTTCCAATCACTCCTGGTAGGTCGCGGGTAATAAATCGGGCGTAGAATCGGGTGATTAATTCTTCCATGGGGGCGAGTTCACAGTAATGCTGGTGGCTACAAGTCATCAGAGGATGGGGAGACCCCGCACCCCCCACTCCGCTGCTACTGGTGGTGATAATTCCCGCAATATTGAGAATGTCCGAAACTACCGCGCTGGCCGTCGGTCCCGCTCCCGCTCCCGGTCCGAAAAACATCACTTGTCCGATAGGTTCCCCTTCGATGAAAATGGCATTATTAACCCCGTTAATACTCGCTAGGGGGTGCAGTTGCGGCACTAAGGTAGGATGCACTCGCACCGATATATTGTTGGTCTCAGATTCAGCCCTACGAGAGGCGATCGCTAATAGTTTAATCGTAAAACCTAGGCGATCGGCATAGTCAATATCCGTAGCACTAATTCCCCGAATGCCCTCACAATATACCTGTTCCAGTTTAATCCTTCCCCCAAAGGCTAGGGATGCCAAAATCGCGATTTTATCTGCTGCATCTAACCCATCCACATCAGCCGTCGGGTCTGCTTCCGCATAACCTAGCTCTTGGGCTTGTTGCAGCACTTCGTCAAAGTTCGCCCCCTCTGCCTGCATTCTAGTTAGGATGTAGTTAGTTGTACCGTTGACAATACCCATAACCGTATCAATCCGGTTAGCCCCCAGGCATTTCTTCATAGGTTGAATAACTGGTATCCCCCCACCTACAGCCGCTTCTAGGAGAACATAAACACCTTTTTCGGTTGCTGCTGAGAAGATTTCCGCCCCATAACGGGAGATTACCGCTTTATTAGCCGTAACAATATGTTTACCATGGTCGATCGCCTTGAGGATGAGCGATCGCGCTGGCTCTAGTCCCCCAATTAGTTCTACCACAATATCTATTTCTCGATCGGTGACGATCGCTTCTAAATCTGTGGTTAATAGGTTTTCTGGTAATGCGATCGTCCGGGACTTGGAAAGCGATCGTACCCCCACCCTCACCAATTCTATTTCTTGCAGCAGGGGATGGCGACCAGAGCGATCTAATAAAATTGCCGCAGTTCCCTGACCGACGGTTCCCAATCCCAATAAACCAATTTTGAAAGCCACGATTTCAACCTATCCATCAACACTTCTATCAACCATTTTGACACAAAATAACACCGGAGCCTTTCCGCCGGGTTCTTTATATGGGAGTCCCAAAGCCACGCGCCGGCTACGCCGCAGTCAGATCTAGTGAGGGCGATCGCCACCATTTTAAACTATAATAATCCACATCAACAACCTTTCACATATTGGCTACCTAATGGGAAATACCTAGGGGTAAAGAAACCCAGTTTCTCCCTGGGGGGGGTAAAGAAACCGGGTTTCTAGTCGTAGTCGTAGGTTGGGTAAAGCGAAGCGACACCCAACAAATTCAGGTATACAAATTAGGCGATCGCTCCCCATTTCTCAAGTTCGTAGTTCGTAGGTTGGGTAAAGCGAAGCGACACCCAACAAATTCAGGTATACAAATAGGCGATCGCTCCCCATTTCTCAAGTTCGTAGGTTGGGTAAAGCGAAGCGACACCCAACAAATTCAGGTATACAAATAGGCGATCGCTCCCCATTTCTCAAGTTCGTAGTTCGTAGGTTGGGTAAAGCGAAGCGACACCCAACAAATTCAGGTATACAAATAGGCGATCGCTCCCCATTTCTCAAGTTCGTAGGTTGGGTAAAGCGAAGCGACACCCAACAAATTCAGGTATACAAATAGGCGATCGCTCCCCATTTCTCAAGTTCGTAGTTCGTAGGTTGGGTAAAGCCAAGCGACACCCAACAAATTCAGGTATACAAATAGGCGATCGCTCCCCATTTCTCAAGTTCGTAGGTTGGGTAAAGCGAAGCGACACCCAACAAATTCAGGTATACAAATAGGCGATCGCTCCCCATTTCTCAAGTTCGTAGGTTGGGTAAAGCGAAGCGACACCCAACAAATTCAGGTATACAAATAGGCGATCGCTCCCCATTTCTCAAGTTCGTAGGTTGGGTAAAGCGAAGCGACACCCAACAAATTCAGGTATACAAATAGGCGATCGCTCCCCATTTCTCAAGTTCGTAGGTTGGGTAAAGCGAAGCGACACCCAACAAATTCAGGTATACAAATAGGCGATCGCTCCCCATTTCTCAAGTTCGTAGGTTGGGTAAAGCGAAGCGACACCCAACAAATTCAGGTATACAAATAGGCGATCGCTCCCCATTTCTCAAGTTCGTAGTTCGTAGGTTGGGTAAAGCGAAGCGACACCCAACAAATTCAGGTATACAAATAGGCGATCGCTCCCCATTTCTCAAGTTCGTAGGTTGGGTAAAGCGAAGCGACACCCAACAAATTCAGGTATACAAATAGGCGATCGCTCCCCATTTCTCAAGTTCGTAGTTCGTAGGTTGGGTAAAGCCAAGCGACACCCAACAAATTCAGGTATACAAATAGGCGATCGCTCCCCATTTCTCAAGTTCGTAGGTTGGGTAAAGCGAAGCGACACCCAACAAATTCAGGTATACAAATAGGCGATCGCTCCCCATTTCTCAAGTTCGTAGGTTGGGTAAAGCGAAGCGACACCCAACAAATTCAGGTATACAAATAGGCGATCGCTCCCCATTTCTCAAGTTCGTAGGTTGGGTAAAGCGAAGCGACACCCAACAAATTCAGGTATACAAATAGGCGATCGCTCCCCATTTCTCAAGTTCGTAGGTTGGGTAAAGCGAAGCGACACCCAACAAATTCAGGTATACAAATAGGCGATCGCTCCCCATTTCTCAAGTTCGTAGGTTGGGTAAAGCGAAGCGACACCCAACAAATTCAGGTATACAAATAGGCGATCGCTCCCCATTTCTCAAGTTCGTAGTTCGTAGGTTGGGTAAAGCGAAGCGACACCCAACAAATTCAGGTATACAAATAGGCGATCGCTCCCCATTTCTCAAGTTCGTAGGTTGGGTAAAGCGAAGCGACACCCAACAAATTCAGGTATACAAATTAGGCGATCGCTCCCCATTTCTCAAGTTCGTAGGTTGGGTAAAGCGAAGCGACACCCAACAAATTCAGGTATACAAATAGGCGATCGCTCCCCATTTCTCAAGTTCGTAGGTTGGGTAAAGCCAAGCGACACCCAACAAATTCAGGTATACAAATTAGGCGATCGCACCCCATTTCTCAAGTTCGTAGGTTGGGTAAAGCGAAGCGACACCCAACAAATCCGGGTATACAAATTAGGCGATCGCTCCCCATTTCTCAAGTTCGTAGGTTGGGTAAAGCGAAGCGACACCCAACAAATCCGGGTATACAAATTAGGCGATCGCTCCCCATTTCTCAAGTTCGTAGGTTGGGTAAAGCCAAGCGACACCCAACAAATTCAGGTATACAAATTAGGCGATCGCTCCCCATTTCTCAAGTTCGTAGGTTGGGTAAAGCCAAGCGACACCCAACAAATTCAGGTATACAAATTAGGCGATCGCTCCCCATTTCTCAAGTTCGTAGGTTGGGTAAAGCGAAGCGACACCCAACAAATCCGGGTATACAAATTAGGCGATCGCTCCCCATTTCTCAAGTTCGTAGTTCGTAGGTTGGGTAAAGCCAAGCGACACCCAACAAATTCAGGTATACAAATAGGCGATCGCTCCCCATTTCTCAAGTTCGTAGTTCGTAGGTTGGGTAAAGCGAAGCGACACCCAACAAATTCAGGTATACAAATTAGGCGATCGCTCCCCATTTCTCAAGTTCGTAGGTTGGGTAAAGCGAAGCGACACCCAACAAATTCAGGTATACAAATTAGGCGATCGCTCCCCATTTCTCAAGTTCGTAGGTTGGGTAAAGCGAAGCGACACCCAACAAATCCGGGTATACAAATTAGGCGATCGCTCCCCATTTCTCAAGTTCGTAGGTTGGGTAAAGCCAAGCGACACCCAACAAATTCAGGTATACAAATTAGGCGATCGCTCCCCATTTCTCAAGTTCGTAGGTTGGGTAAAGCGAAGCGACACCCAACAAATTCAGGTATACAAATAGGCGATCGCTCCCCATTTCTCAAGTTCGTAGGTTGGGTAAAGCGAAGCGACACCCAACAAATCCGGGTATACAAATTAGGCGATCGCTCCCCATTTCTCAAGTTCGTAGGTTGGGTAAAGCCAAGCGACACCCAACAAATTCAGGTATACAAATTAGGCGATCGCTCCCCATTTCTCAAGTTCGTAGGTTGGGTAAAGCCAAGCGACACCCAACAAATTCAGGTATACAAATTAGGCGATCGCTCCCCATTTCTCAAGTTCGTAGGTTGGGTAAAGCCAAGCGACACCCAACAAATCCGGGTAAGATGTTGGGTTGCATTGCATTCGGTCCAACCAACTTATAGCTAAGGAGTCAGGAGTCGAAAGTGGTAGACTAGAGCCAGCGATGCCGGAAAATTGGCGGGGGTTGGGTTTATGAGTCCTTTACTACAACAACTATTGCAGCAAGTCGATCAACTAAGCCCGGAAGATCGGTTAGAGTTGATTAGGCAGATTGCACAGGGGCTTAAAAAGTCCGAGGAGGTCGTCACAGCAAAGCCTCGATGGGCTGATTTAAAAGGGATGGCTCCTTATCCAATGATGGGAGAAGATGCTCAAGATTGGGTTTCACGCACCCGCAGAGAAGCAGATGAGCATCGGAGCCAGGTATTGCGAGGCGAATAATGAAAATTGATGCAGCACTAGCAGGAGTATCTCGGTTATTTTTAGATACAGCTCCGGTCATTTACTTTGTAGAAAGGAATCCTAGCTTTGTTGATCGGGTCGATCCAATATTTGAGCGATTAGAGTCTGAGATTACACCAGTAGTGGGATCGGTGACGGTTGCCGAGTGTTTAGTGGGTGCGTTACAGATGGGCTTAACAAATTTAGAACAAGCCTATGTGGCTATTTTCACACGGGATGATGTGCTGTTTCTGGAGAATAACCTAACGATCGCTCGTGAGGCGGCAAGGGTTAGAGTCCGGTACAATCTGCAACTACCAGATGCTTTTCAGATTGCAACGGCATTAAATGCTGGCTGTCAGGCATTTTTGACTAATGATGCTCAACTAAAGCCCATAGCGGAGTTAAAGATTTTGTTAGTCAGTGAGTTGGAGGCGTGAGTCGTAGGTTGGGTAAAGCCAAGCGACACCCCACAAATTCAGGTATACAAATTAGGCGATCGCACCTTGAGCGATCGCTTCTTTCATTGATGCTAAAGAAACCGGTTTTCTGTCTGGGTAAGAGAGACAGCCCGAGCCGGTTCCGACATCAATTTTAGCCGCTTTGGGGGCGGGTTATAAATAGACTTTGCCATAGCGGGTCAATGGCGATATTAATGCGATCGCCTGGTTTTCATGGCAGCCATTCCATAATTTATGGGGGAATAGTTGCGGTTCCCTCTGGGGTGATTCCGGTCAGTGCCATCAGGGGGTAATTCCATGGGTTGGATGCCATCTATTTTAACGGGAATGTAGCGGAATTTTGCAGGTAAAATCCCTCAAATAGCAGCAGGTCGGGGCAAAAAAACCCAGTTTATGGCAGGATAGCGATTCCTTAATAAAAATTTAAGAAATTAACCCGGTTTCTGAGGGTAGGCAAGGGGGTAAAATGGGGGGGCTGTCTCCTGGTGCGCCGCTATGGATGAACAACGAGTGCAGGCTTATCTCTCCCTGATTCAAGAACTCCTGGACTGTCCGGGAGGGGAGGAACAGCAAATCCTTAACGGTCATCTGGAGTTGCTGGATGAGGGGTTTGTGCAGGTGTGCGAGTTGGTGGCGGCACAGTTGCAGGAAGCGGGACAGGAGAATAATGCAGGGTTCTTGCGGAATGTGGGGCAACAGGTGGGGGCGTATTTGGCGAGTGAGGGGACTGGCGGAAATCAGCAAGCGGCATTGGAAGATTTTTGGCTGCAACTGCTGCAAGCAGAAAACGAAGGCGATACAGCGGCGGTGCATCAGGTGATGCGGCAAAATATGGGGTTGATTGTTCCGAACCTAGGGGATGTGATTGCCCAGTTTGTGCAAGGAGTTCTGGCTCAGAATCCCGGCCAAGCTGAAGGGGTGGCAGGCTTAGTTGAAAATACCTGCATCAGTATTCAACAATTCCCCTATGGTCGGTATGCGGAAGCGTTAGAGATTGCGATTCGCGGCTATGGGGTGGTGTTAGATCTAGGAATCTATAGTCCCGAAGGACGGGCGCAAACCCTGAATAACCTCGGAGTTGCCCGCCTCACCCAAGCCGAGATGGGCATCAACCCGGCAGCCCATCTCGAAAGGGCAATTACTGCCTACGATGAAGCCGCAGGGATTATGCGGCGGTTGGGGTTAGACAAAGACCTCTCCTCTACCCTGACTAACCTCGGAGTTGCCCGCCGCACCCAAGCTGAAATGGGCATCAACCCGGCAGCCCATCTCGAAAGTGCGATCGCCGCCTACGATGAAGCGGCAAAGATTCGGCGGGGGTTGGGGTTAGACAAAGACCTCTCCTCTACCCTGAATAACCTCGGAGTTGCCCGCCGCACCCAAGCTGAAATGGGCATCAACCCGGCAGCCCATCTCGAAAGTGCGATCGCCGCCTACGATGAAGCCGCAGAGATTCGGCGGCGGTTGGGGTTAGACAAAGACCTCTCCTCTACCCTGAATAGCCTCGGAGTTGCCCGCCGCACCCAAGCTGAAATGGGCATCAACCCGGCAGCCCATCTCGAAAGTGCGATCGCCGCCTACGATGAAGCGGCAGAGATTCGGCGGCGGTTGGAGTTAGACAAAGACCTCTCCTCTACCCTGACTAACCTCGGAAATGCCCGCCGCACCCAAGCTGAAATGGGCATCAACCCGGCAGCCCATCTCGAAAGTGCGATCGCCGCCTACGATGAAGCCGCAGGGATTAGTCGGCGGTTGGGGTTAGACAAAGACCTCTCCAGAACCCTGAATAACCTCGGTTCTGCCCGCCTCACCCAAGCTGAAATGGGCATCAACCCCGCCGCCCATCTCGAAAGTGCGATCGCCGCCTACGATGAAGCCGCAGGGATTAGTCGGCGGTTGGGGTTAGACAAAGACCTCTCCAGAACCCTGAATAACCTCGGTTCTGCCCGCCTCACCCAAGCTGAAATGGGCATCAACCCGGCAGCCCATCTCGAAAGTGCGATCGCCGCCTACGATGAAGCCGCAGAGATTATGCGGCGGTTGGAGTTAGACAAAGACCTCTCCTCTACCCTGACTAACCTCGGAGTTGCCCGCCTCACCCAAGCTGAAATGGGCATCAACCCGGCAGCCCATCTCGAAAGTGCAATTACTGCCTACGATGAAGCCGCAGGGATTCGGCGGCGGTTGGGGTTAGACAAAGACCTCTCCTCTACCCTGAATAACCTCGGAGTTGCCCGCAGCACCCAAGCTGAAATGGGCATCAACCCCGCCGCCCATCTCGAAAGTGCGATCGCCGCCTACGACGAAGCCGCAGGGATTCGGCGGCGGTTGGGGTTAGACAAAGACCTCTCCTCTACCCTGAATAACCTCGGAGTTGCCCGCCTCACCCAAGCTGAAATGGGCATCAACCCGGCAGCCCATCTCGAAAGTGCGATCGCCGCCTACGACGAAGCCGCAGAGATTCGGCGGCGGTTGGGGTTAGACAAAGACCTCTCCTCTACCCTGAATAACCTCGGAAATGCCCGCCTCACCCAAGCTGAAATGGGCATCAACCCGGCAGCCCATCTCGAAAGTGCGATCGCCGCCTACGATGAAGCCGCAGAGATTCGGCGGCGGTTGGGGTTAGACAAAGACCTCTCCTCTACCCTGAATAACCTCGGAAATGCCCGCCTCACCCAAGCTGAAATGGGCATCAACCCGGCAGCCCATCTCGAAAGTGCGATCGCCGCCTACGATGAAGCCGCAGAGATTCGGCGGCGGTTGGGGTTAGACAAAGACCTCTCCGCTACCCTGACTAACCTCGGAAATGCCCGCAGCACCCAAGCTGAAATGGGCATCAACCCGGCAGCCCATCTCGAAAGTGCGATCGCCGCCTACGATGAAGCCGCAGAGATTCGGCGGCGGTTGGGGTTAGACAAAGACCTCTCCGCTACCCTGACTAACCTCGGAAACGCCCGCAGCACCCAAGCTGAAATGGGCATCAACCCGGCAGCCCATCTCGAAAGTGCGATCGCCGCCTTGGATGAAGCAGCAGAAATTAGTCGGCGGTTGGGGTTAGCCCGCGACTTAGCAAGGACTTTGAATAACTTGGGTTTTGCCTACCAAGCTCAATCTCGCCTAGCTGGAAACAGTTCCACCCAGAAACAACAAGCCCTAGGAAATGCCTACCGTAGCTTTCAAGAAGCCCTGGAACGGGTGGAATATCTGCGGGGGGAAACTGGAGCCGATAGTCAGGGCTATAAACGCAACTTTAATGAAGAATGGAACCGAGTTTATCGCGGTATGGTGGAAGTGTGCCTAGAGTTGGGTCGATACCAGGATGCTATTGAATATGTAGACCGTAGTAAAGCCCGTAAC
Organism: Limnospira platensis NIES-39; assembly: GCF_026000695.1. Lineage (GTDB taxonomy): Bacteria > Cyanobacteriota > Cyanobacteriia > Cyanobacteriales > Microcoleaceae > Limnospira > Limnospira platensis. The sequence goes on along the minus strand of NZ_AP026945.1, from coordinate 1,582,332 downwards.
TTGGTCGAACTCATGGCTACCCGTGATGCATATCCGGGGGGCGTGATTCCCGAGAACATCCGCCAACAGTTGCAATCCCTCAAAATCGCTATTAACCACGAAGACCGCCGCCTGCAAGATGAGGAGAACCCAGACTATAGCCGCCTCAACCTATTGCGGCAAGAAAAGCAGGAACTCGAACCCTACAAACCCCTGCATTTCGAGGCGATGCAAGAGTTACTGGATGAAGAAACCGCCATTTTGGAATGGTACATCCTGCCCGGTAAATTCCTCACCTTCACCCTCACCGCCGAAAGTCTCAACCTCTGGACATCTTCCGAGGAAGACTTAGAACAATTAGGCGACTGGCGAAACAACTATTTAAACGCCTACTATCAGGCCAAAGAATCCCTACAAAAAGCGATAGAAGCCTTACAAGCAGCCCAAACAGAACCTGAACAACAACAAGCAGAACGTCTGCTCAAAGAAGCTCAAGACATCTGGCAAAATCCCCTTGCGGAACGCCTAGAAACCCTCGCCCCAATCCTGCATCTCGATGAAATCCTGGCGAACCTGTTTAACAACTTCCCCAACTGTAAAAAACTCATCCTCATCCCTCACCGTTACCTGCACCTGTTCCCCCTTCATGCCTTACCCGTTGCCACAGGAGAGGGTGAGGGCAAATTCCTACAAGACCTGTTCCCCAAAGGAGTCACCTACGCCCCCAACTGCCAACTGCTGCAACAAGCCCAAAATCGCTCACGCCCCCACTTTAACCGCCTCTTCGCCATCCAAAACCCTACCAAAGACCTGGACTGGGCTGATGTACAAATCGAAATCATCCGCACCCTCTTCCCTGACCGGAACACCCTCGCGGGGAAAAATGCCACTACCGCCAAACTCCTGGACAAACAACGCCAGGAACTCCTCAGCCAAATCCATCACCTGTTCTTCTCCTGTCACGCCTCCTTTAACCCTAACTCCCCCCTAGACTCTGGCTTACAACTTGCCGATGGCGTTCTCACCCTCGAAAACATCATCGCCAACCTGAACCTCAACAATTGCAGCCTGGTCACCCTTTCCGCCTGCGAAACCGGACAAGTCGCCCTAGACACAACCGACGAATATATCAGCCTCTCCAGTGGCTTTATCCTGGCGGGTAGCCCTAGCGTCCTGGTTAGCCTCTGGTCCGTCAATGAGGTTTCTACCGCCCTGCTGCTGATTAGAACCTACGAACTGCTGCAACAACAACCGGGTCAACTCGCCCAATCCCTGCAAGGGGCTCAAAAGTGGCTCCGAGAAACCACCGTCAGCGGCTTTGAGCAATGGCGACAACAATGCCCCCTATTTTCTGAGGAGTGGCGCGAAGAACTAAAATATGATTTTGCACAGATGGGCCAGAATGAAGAGGAGGGGACAAATTCTCGCCCCTATCAATCCCCATACCACTGGGCTGCATTCTGTATTGTTGGACAAGGAGAACAAGACAACGGCTAGTGATGCCAAAAAAATCGCCGCCTCTACCGCCCTCCTGGAAGAAAATCCCCATAACTGGATTGCTAACCACCGGGAAAGTTTACTCGCATTACAGCAGCAACTCGGTGAGGATGACGAAAAAAATGCCCAAGCGATTGAATCTTGGCTGAAAGAGAGGGAGAGTTTATACAACGAATACAGGGCTAAACGCGCAACCTCCAAACGCACTTCCAGCCTCAGCAACAATGAAATGAGTTTTCCGGGAACCAAACCCCCGGGAAACGATAAATCTTTAGCTGAACTGATTGACCAAGCGGTTAAAAAACCCACCAACCTAGAGAATTCCGACCCTTCTCCAGCGCCAAACCGTGAAAAACCTCAATCTTAGTCTCGCTGCTTTCCACCTCTGCCAATCCTTAGATGATGCACCGGATACCCACAGCCCAGATGCGGGTTTGTTGTGGGAGAGCTTGCGAGGATTGTCGGCAAAAATCCCGTTTCCTCAACTAACAAAGTTCACGGAACCCACGGAGGCGAACCCAGAACATAACCTCGATTTTGCAGTGATTAAAATTGATGATATCTCCCTAGGGGGAAACCTCAGCACGTTTAAGATGAACGACACCTATAGTGCGGATTTAAACCTGTCTGTGGAGGATGAAGAGGCTGATTTTTCCCCAGAAAATGCGGGGATATTTCAACCCCAAGCGTTAATCGATGTGAGGGCAAGTCTGGGCAAGGTGCTATGGTTGAGTGGGGAAAGTGAGGATTTGAATCAACTGGAATTGAGCAGCGCCAAAGAGTGGGCAAAAAACTTGTGTCCACAGGCTGAATATATCACGGAAGATAGGCTGTTTAATTGCCCGCTGTTTATCTTCGCGGCTGACTCGCTGACGATTTTAATTTCCTTGGCTAAACCCGATACTATAGACTTAGACCGCGCCCAAGATAACTACTATAATCTGCGGAATTTATTCTGGACTTATCAGAAAAGTGTGGTGGTTGGGAAACTGGCGAAAGCGGGTTATCAAGGCGCTAGACACCTCTACAGTGAGCTAGAAGCACAGGTGCAGGAGTTTAACCAGGTTTTCTTGTTGCCGACACCGGAGGAACGCCTAAACAAGCTCGATCAACTGTTACAAACAATTCCCCAAAGGCTACTGGACTATAACTGTAAATTGCGCGACATCAAGGCACATTATACCACAATTGAGGTGAATGGGCAAAACTTTCAGATTTCTCTGTCCCATATCCGGGATGAAAAAGCAGACGATCGCCTTTCCTACTGGTCAGATTTTGCCACGAAAACGGCTCCCCTGCGTCTCCAGCAAATCAAAACCTATATCGACTATCTCGAACCGGGTCAAGTCCTATTCAGCGATTTGATTAACAGCATTCGTGCCACCACTGAACTGGAACAAGCGAAATGCGATCGCCAACGCCAAGAAGCCGAAGCGAAATATTACAAACAGCAACAAAAGGATAACCAGGACTTACAAAACCATATCCAAGCCGTGGGTGTGGGAATTGCGGCGGGTGCGATCGTCGCTTCAACTTCCGGGTTAATGACTGAACCTTGGCAGCTTCCTGATAGCGATCGCTTTTGGCTACCTCCCCACCCGTTTATTATTGCATTGTTGGGGAGCATATTTTGTTCATGGGGTGCGTGGTGGGTCGCCGAGAAATTGATTAAAAAGGGACGACCAAAGGATAAGTGAACGGGGTTTCTCGGTGGCGGGTCAAGAAACGGGTCAAGAAACCCGGTTTTTCCGTCAAATGTTGGGTTACATTGCATTTCACCCAACCTACAAACTTGGGTAAAGGGAAGCGCCACCCAACAAATTCAGGTCAAATGTTGGGTGACATTGCATTTCAGCCAACCCACAAAGTTTATAATCCAAAGGAGTTGGATGTTAGGAAAGAATCATGAGCGTTTACTTGGGGATTGACATTGGTGCTAGTACCGTGAAACTGGGATTATTTGATCCAGAAAAAGGGATCATCGGAGAAAGGTTAGATCGTCCCAGCAGCGCCTCTGAGGGTCCCGACGCTACCGTAAATGTGATTAAAACCGCCACCAGTGAGCTACTCGAAGCCAATGATCTACAATTCCAGGATTTAAAAGCGATCGGTGCTTGTTGTCCCGCTCCTATTGATGCTTCGGGAATGTGTGTTTATCCCACCAATATCGATCGCTCTTGGCAAGGGGTGAATATTGCCCAAAAACTCTCCGATACTCTCCAGTTACCCGCTCTCCTCCTCAATGATGGAGACGCGGCCGCTTACCGGGAATACAGGATCCGCGAGGCTCAAAATAAGGCTTCTTCTGTGATGGCTCAGTTTATTACCGGAACCGGATTAGGTGGCGCTTTGATTATCAACGGGAAAATCTGGTCGGCTCCGGCAGTTTCCGCAGAATTCGGTCATATTTGTATTGATAGCTCGGAAAATGCCGACCTCTGCGGATGTGGTGCGAGGGGATGTGCGGAAACGAGAGCGTCTTTATTGGGTCTGAGAAATATGGTTAAACACCGACAGGCCAAGGGGAATGTGCCGGAAGCGTTACAAGGAGATCCCATGGAGGTGGCGAAAACCCTGCGTGGCTTGGGTCAAATGGATGAGCCTCTGTCGGATGTTGTCGCTATTTGGCAAGAGTATTTTACCAGCCTGGGTATAGCGGCTCGTAATGTGGTCAATACGGTAGGCTGTGACCTGATTGTGATTTCTGGGGGAGCGCAAGAAAGGGAAAAAACGGCATCCGATGGGGCCTATCAACGATTTAAACAGGATGCGATCGCCTGCATTCGTCAGGGAATTGACCATAGTTTCCCCCATCTCACCCAGACAAGGGTGGAATGGTCTATTGATACGCTCCTAGACAGTGCTGCTTACGGTGCGGCTCAATATGTCAGTGTAACAGGGAACTAGTCGTAGGTTGGGTGAAGCGAAGCGCAACCCAACAAAGCCGGGTGAAATGTGTGGTGACATTGCATTGGGTCCACCCAACAAGGTTATGCGATCGCTCTGGGCTCGTGGTTCGTAGGTTGGGTGAAGCGAAGCGCAACCCAACAAAGCCGGGTGAAATGTGTGGTGACATTGCATTGGGTCCACCCAACAAGGTTATGCGATCGCTCTGGGTTCGTAGTTCGTAGGTTGGGTAAAGCGAAGCGACACCCAACAAAGCCGGGTGAAATGTGTGGTGACATTGCATTGGGTCCACCCAACAAGGTTATGCGATCGCTCTGGGTTCGTAGTTCGTAGGTTGGGTGAAGCGAAGCGCAACCCAACAAATTCGGTCAAATGTTGGGTTCCATTGCATTTCACCCAACCTACAAATTATGCTGGGTTCGTAGGTTGGGTGAAGCGAAGCGCAACCCAACAAATTCGGTCAAATGTTGGGTTCCATTGCATTTCACCCAACCTACAAATTATGCTGGGTTCGTAGGTTGGGTGAAGCGAAGCGCAACCCAACAAAGCCGGGTGAAATGTGTGGTGACATTGCATTGGGTCCACCCAACAAGGTTATGCGATCGCTCTGGGTTCGTGGTTCGTAGGTTGGGTGAAGCGAAGCGACACCCAACAAATTCGGTCAAATGTTGGGTTCCATTGCATTTCACCCAACCTACAAATTATGCTGGGTTCGTAGGTTGGGTGAAGCGAAGCGCAACCCAACAAATTCGGTCAAATGTTGGGTGACATTACATTCGCTCCACCCAACAAGGTTATGCGATCGCTCTGGGTTCGTGGTTCGTAGGTTGGGTGAAGCGAAGCGACACCCAACAAATTCGGTCAAATGTTGGGTTCCATTGCATTTCACCCAACCTACAAATTATGCTGGGTTCGTAGGTTGGGTGAAGCGAAGCGACACCCAACAAATTCGGTCAAATGTTGGGTTCCATTGCATTTCACCCAACCTACAAATTATGCTGGGTTCGTAGGTTGGGTAAAGCGAAGCGACACCCAACAAATTCGGTCAAATGTTGGGTTCCATTGCATTTCACCCAACCTACAAATTATGCTGGGTTCGTAGGTTGGGTAAAGCGAAGCGACACCCAACAAATTCGGTCAAATGTTGGGTGACATTACATTCGCTCCACCCAACAAGGTTATGCGATCGCTCTGGGTTCGTGGTTCGTAGGTTGGGTGAAGCGAAGCGCAACCCAACAAAGCCGGGTGAAATGTGTGGTGACATTGCATTGGGTCCACCCAACAAGGTTATGCGATCGCTCTGGGTTCGTAGTTCGTAGGTTGGGTGAAGCGAAGCGCAACCCAACAAATTCGGTCAAATGTTGGGTTCCATTGCATTTCACCCAACCTACAAATTATGCTGGGTTCGTAGGTTGGGTGAAGCGAAGCGCAACCCAACAAATTCGGTCAAATGTTGGGTTCCATTGCATTTCACCCAACCTACAAATTATGCTGGGTTCGTAGGTTGGGTGAAGCGAAGCGCAACCCAACAAAGCCGGGTGAAATGTGTGGTGACATTGCATTGGGTCCACCCAACAAGGTTATGCGATCGCTCTGGGTTCGTGGTTCGTAGGTTGGGTGAAGCGAAGCGCAACCCAACAAATTCGGTCAAATGTTGGGTTCCATTGCATTTCACCCAACCTACAAATTATGCTGGGTTCGTAGGTTGGGTGAAGCGAAGCGCAACCCAACAAATTCGGTCAAATGTTGGGTTCCATTGCATTTCACCCAACCTACAAATTATGCTGGGTTCGTAGGTTGGGTGAAGCGAAGCGCAACCCAACAAAGCCGGGTGAAATGTGTGGTGACATTGCATTGGGTCCACCCAACAAGGTTATGCGATCGCTCTGGGTTCGTGGTTCGTAGGTTGGGTGAAGCGAAGCGCAACCCAACAAATTCGGTCAAATGTTGGGTTCCATTGCATTTCACCCAACCTACAAATTATGCTGGGTTCGTAGGTTGGGTGAAGCGAAGCGCAACCCAACAAATTCGGTCAAATGTTGGGTTCCATTGCATTTCACCCAACCTACAAATTATGCTGGGTTCGTAGGTTGGGTGAAGCGAAGCGCAACCCAACAAAGCCGGGTGAAATGTTGGGTGACATTGCATTTCACCCACCCAACAAGGTTATGCGATCGCTAAATGTACAGAAGCGGCGATCGCTTCTCGTTGGTCGGTATCATATCCCCATCTCTCCAAAAAGTCTTGATAGGGTCCCTCTCCCCTTTGGGAAGTTTCCAGAAGCTGTTGTAGTAAAGATTTGACAGGTGGTAAATTCAGGGCTTGAATTAACTCAATACAGCGCGATCGCACTAAGTCCGAACTCGCCGCCATGTCCTCATTTTGGTGGCGATGATGATAGACTACCATGGCGGCGGACATCGCCAAATTTTTCACCAATAACTCCGAGACTATCTCAGGAGAAGATTCTAACGCTTTTTGGGTCTCTGGTGTCATTTGTTCAGGGATAGGGCGAGTATCCGTTAGGTAGGTAACAAAAAATCCCCTCGCCCCATTTTCCGACTCGACCAGTTGCGATATAGCCGCCGCCAAATCTGAGTCCGAGATGCTTCCGGCTTGGGATTGATCAATCAGAGATTGGGTAATGGCGATCGCATCTTCAAAGGTAATATTTTCCGGGATTGAGACAGAATAGATCATGATCAAACTAATTGAAATGTTTTGGGGTATTGCATAACTATGGCAATTATATCTTCTCACAATTCCCGCCCAAATCAACCTGCCCGTGAACCTTCATCTACCTATCAGGTCAAGCCACCAGACGACGAGTCCCTACTGATACCATCACCCACCTCCGAGGAAAAAAACCATCCCAAACCCGAAGAAAAAATTAGACCCCAACAACTAGCCGACTATATTGGTCAACGAGATCTTAAACAAGTCCTGGAAATTGCGATCGCCGCTGCTAAGTCTCGCCAAGAACCCCTCGATCATTTGTTACTTTATGGACCTCCCGGACTCGGTAAAACTACCATGGCGTTAATTTTGGCGACAGAAATGGGCGTAAAGTGCCAAATTACCACTGCGCCTTCCTTGGAAAAACCCAGGGATATTGCCGGACTTTTGGTTAATCAAAAACCCGGAGAAATTTTGTTTATTGATGAGATTCACCGCCTCTCTAAAATGGCGGAAGAAATCCTTTATCCCGCTATGGAAGACTCTCGTTTAGATATCACTATTGGTCAGGGACGTAGTGCTAGGACGCGCAGCATTCCCCTGAATAAGTTTACTATTGTCGGCGCAACTACCAGAATCGGTGCTTTAACTTCTCCCTTGCGCGATCGCTTTGGCTTAATCCAACGTTTGCGTTTTTATGAAGTGGACGAACTCGCCCAAATTGTCAACCGTACAGCTAAACTATTAACCACTCCCATTACTCCCGAAGGAGCCCTAGAAATTGCCCGACGTTCCCGAGGAACTCCCCGCATTGCTAATCGTTTATTAAGACGGGTAAGGGATTATTTGGAAGTCAAAGCATCCGGGGCTATTACTGGAGAAATTGCCGCGATCGCCTTAGAATTATTTAATGTAGATCCCCTCGGTTTAGATTGGACAGATCAGCATTTACTCCGCATCATTATCGAGAACTTTCAGGGGGGACCCGTCGGCTTAGAAACCCTAGCAGCAGCCAGCGGCGAAGATGCCCAAACCCTCGAAGAAGTCCAAGAACCCTACCTTATGCAAATTGGTTTTTTACAACGTACCCATCGCGGTAGAATCGCCACCCCCAAGGCTTGGCAACATTTAGGTTATCAACCACCAGAAAAACAGCTTTCTTTATTTAGTTAGTTACATCACCCTAACTAGGGCTTATCGCTTAACTTGACTGTCTTTCTCGAACCCCGCCACTACCTGGTCAACTGTTAAGTTAGCCACCGGTATTTGCAACTCCTCCGAGATGCGATTGAGGGGTTTCATCGAGGACATAACCAACCGACTAAAAAAGCTGGTAAAACTGCCATCTATTTCTAGTTTATCATGGAGGTTCGTATCCTGCTCAATCCACTGGGTAATTTGGTCCGGAGTTATCGAGGCGATCGCACATTCTTGTTGCTGGGAAATTTCCCTTAAACAGCGCAGCGCATAAATCGCCAAACGGGTGGCAAACTTCTCCTTAGATGACAACAAAGCCGCATCTACCTTAACCGCTTCTTCTGGGGTTAAAAATTCTCGATCTGTCTGCATCATAATTAGATAATTATACTATTTGGACAAAGTGGCAACGCCATCCCGTTAATGACTAATAATTAGATAACCACAACGATGCTCACCATTAACTAGCCAATGAGTCCGTTCTACAGTACAATCATATAGTACAGCCGCAAACATCTCTAACTCATGGCCGCAGACACTGGGAAAAGACTCAGCCACGCTAGAAATCGCGCAGTTATGTTCTGTTAAAATATAGCGTTGCTCACCCGTGGCGGCCTCCCCTTGGGTTTCTACGGCGTACCACTCAGCCATATAACCTTCCGCTTGGCGAATTTCCGCCAATTTAGCCACGCGATCGCCTACCGGACCAGTCCCCACCCGTTGGCGATACTCGATCGCTTTTCTTTGCCACTGTTTGTGTAAAATCTGGCTAACCTGTTCTGGTCCCACAGTTTCAGCCAAAGTATCCAGGAAAGAAATTGCAAATTGATCATAACTATTGGGAAAGCGATCGCGTCCCTGGCTCGTTAGCCGATAGATATGTTGCGGCCGTCCCATCCCTATCTGTACAGACTCATAATTGATCAACCCCTCCCCCTGCAGATCCTTGAGGTGGCGGCGGGTGGCTTGGGGACTGATATCCAGAGCCTCCGCTAGTTCCTGAGCCCTAGCCTGATGACGTTTCAGAAGATATTGGAGGATGTCCTGCTTAGTCGAATGCTGTTGGGTCGTGGTCATCATGTTCATAAAAATTCAAAAAATTTTGACTTTGACAATACAGTTGTTGCTAATGTAACCTAAAATAGACTTAAATAACAAATAGGTTGTTTAAGTCCCCGGAAGTGGGACTTGGGATCTGCCATCCCGTGGGAGTTTGTCCAGGCGATTGACCGGGACATCAGACCGTAAACCAAACGAACACAAGAGAACACAAAATATATGAGTGCTTCAGTCAAAACCCTAGTCAACCAGCCTTATAAATACGGCTTTGTCACTGATATTGAGTCCGACACCATCCCCAAGGGGCTGAGTGAAGATGTGGTGCGGCTGATATCATCCAAAAAAAATGAGCCGGAATTTATGTTAAATTTCCGTCTCCGAGCCTATCAGCAGTGGCAGAAAATGGCTGAACCCACCTGGCCCCATGTTCACTACCCCCCCATTGACTATCAAAATATTATCTACTATTCCGCCCCCAAAGTTGAGAAGAAAAAAGGCAGTTTAGAAGAAGTAGACCCCACCTTAATAGAAACCTTTGAAAAATTAGGGATTCCCCTATCCGAACAGAAACGGCTGGCTAATGTCGCAGTAGATGCCGTCTTTGATAGTGTCTCAATTGCCACCACTTTTAAAGAAAAACTCGCCGAAGAAGGCGTAATTTTCTGCTCAATTTCCGAAGCCGTAGAAAGCCACCCAGAACTGATTGAGAAATATTTAGGCAGTGTAGTTCCTGTCGGTGATAACTACTTCGCCGCCCTCAACTCAGCCGTGTTTAGTGATGGTTCATTCGTGTACATTCCCAAAGGCGTTAAATGTCCGATGGACTTGTCTACCTATTTCCGCATTAATAACGGTGAATCTGGGCAGTTCGAGCGCACCTTAATTGTAGCAGAATCTGGCAGTTCTGTCACCTATTTAGAAGGCTGTACCGCCCCCATGTTCGACACCAACCAATTACACGCCGCCGTCGTCGAATTAGTGGCTTTGGATAATGCCACCATCGAATATTCTACCGTGCAAAATTGGTTTGCTGGGGATGAAGATGGAAAAGGCGGAATTTATAACTTTGTCACCAAACGGGGACTTTGCAAAGGCGTAAATTCTAAGATTTCCTGGACTCAGGTAGAAACCGGGTCAGCCATTACTTGGAAATATCCTAGTTGTGTGTTGGTCGGTGATAATTCCGTCGGGGAATTTTACTCCGTCGCCCTCACCAATAACTGTCAACAGGCTGATACAGGAACTAAAATGGTTCATATTGGCAAAAATACCCGCAGCACTATTATTTCTAAGGGTATTTCGGCGGGTCGGTCTGCTAATAGCTATCGTGGCTTAGTCAAAATGGGTCCGAAAGCTATCGGGGCGCGGAATTATTCCCAGTGCGACTCTATGTTAATTGGCGACTGTGGACAGGCTAATACTTTCCCGTATATTCAAGTCGAAAATAATACCGCCAAAGTTGAACATGAAGCCTCGACTTCTAAAATTGGGGAAGACCAATTGTTTTACTTTACTCAACGGGGAATTGCCGAAGAAGATGCTGTGTCTATGATTATCAGCGGCTTCTGTAAAGATGTGTTTAATAAATTACCCATGGAGTTTGCCGCCGAAGCCGATAAACTGCTGAGTCTCAAACTAGAAGGCGCTGTCGGTTAAACTATCTATTTCCGTTGTCTGGGGTTTACCTTTGATGGGAAGTTGTCAATAACTCAGGTCAACGGAAACCCCATAATGAGGTGAGTTCATCCACTAACACAAATCAAACACGCACATTGAGAGGTTAAGAATGATTCAAGAAAACAGTCCAGTGATTTTGTCGGTTAAGAATTTAACCGCTACCATTGATGGTAATCCTATTTTAAAAGGCTTGAACCTGGAAGTTAAAGCCGGGGAAATTCACGCCATTATGGGTCAAAATGGGTCGGGAAAAAGTACCTTTTCTAAAATCTTGGCGGGACATCCGGCTTATGAAGTCACCGGAGGCGAAGTCACATTTTTAGGACAAAATCTCCTGGAATTAGAAGCTGATGAACGTGCCTTAATCGGGATATTTTTGGCTTTCCAATATCCCATAGAAATCCCTGGGGTTAGTAATCTGGATTTCCTGCGAGTGGCTTACAATTCTCAACGGAAACATCGGGGCTTAGACGAGTTGGATGTGTTTGATTTTGAGGATTTAATCCAGGAGAAATTAGAAGTAGTTAAAATGCGTCCAGAGTTTCTGGAACGTAGCGTTAATCAGGGCTTTTCCGGTGGTGAGAAGAAACGCAATGAAATCTTGCAGATGGCTTTATTAGAACCGAAATTAGCAATTTTAGATGAGACTGATTCCGGCTTAGATATTGATGCGCTGAAAATTGTCGCTAATGGTGTGAATCAATTGGCTAATGCTGAAAATGCCATGCTGGTGATTACTCACTATCAGCGCTTATTGGATTACATTGTTCCTGATTATGTTCATGTCATGGCGGATGGCAGAATTATTAAAACTGGTGCTAAGGAATTGGCGCTAGAGTTGGAAGAACAGGGCTATGATGATATAATTGAAGCAGCGACAGTGGGGGTGTAGTTAATGATTCAGATTCAAGAAAAACCAGAAGTTTCCTATTTGAATCAGTTACTTAATCAGGTAACGGGTTCCCTTCCGGTTCCGGCGAGTTTCCCTTTAGAAAGAAACATTGCCGAACAGTTACAAAATATTCGTGATAATGCCGCCAGTTGGGTTAAGGAATTAGCTATCCCTACCCGCCGCCATGAAGATTGGCGATTTACCGACCTTTCCGCTTTGTTAGAATTGCCTTTTCAAGCCGCCACGGCGGTAGAACTTTCCCGCGAGGAGATTTCACCTTTAATCCTACCGGAAGTTAAAGGGACTAGGTTGGTTTTTGTGAATGGTTTTTACTCCCCTCAACTGTCCTGTTTAGATAATCTTCCTGATGGAGTATTTGTCGGGAATTTAGGACAACTCGATAAACCATTATCCGATAAGTTGGGGAACTACCTAACCCAACAACCCGACAGCCAGGAAGTTTTTACCGCCCTAAATACTTCATCTTTGGCTGATGCGGCGGTGGTCTGGGTTCACCAAAATCAAGTAATTGATACGCCCATTCATCTGCTGTTTATTTCCCTCAGTAGCAGCCAGCCAGTAACGAGTCAACCTCGGATTTTAATTGTGGCTGAACCGGGAAGCAAAGCGACGGTAATTGAACACTACGCGACGGCGAATATTTTAGGTTGTTCAGACCGCACCCAAAAAACTCCTTATTTCACTAACACGGTGGCGGAGTTATGGGTTGGTGATAATGCGGAATTACAACATACTCGCCTTCAACGAGAATTGGCTTCATCTTTCCATATTGGTCGCACTGTCGTTTCCCAAGGGCGCGATAGCCGTTATACTGGTAACGCGATTAGTTTGGGGGCGAAATTGTCTCGCCATAACTTCGATATTCACCAAACCGCTGCAGGAACCGAAACTCAGCTTAATGGTTTAACTCTGGTGAATGGTCAACAGGTCGCTGATACCCATAGCGCGGTATTTTTGAACCATCCCCATGGTGTCATCAATCAATTACATAAGGCTATTGTGGATGACCGCGCCCATGGTATATTTAATGGTCGGATTGTGGTTCCCCAAGCGGCACAAATGACTGATGCGACTCAACTGAATCGTAATCTGTTGTTATCGGCTAAAGGGCGGGTTAATACGAAGCCTCAATTAGAAATTGTGGCTGATAATGTCAAATGTGCCCACGGCGCAACTGTGAGCCAATTAGAAGCGGATGAGATTTTCTATCTGCGGAGTCGGGGACTGGATGAAAAAACCAGCCGGAACCTGTTAATTGATGCTTTTGCGGCGGAAATTTTGGATAAATTGCCTTTGGTTTCTCTCCAGCAAATTTTAGCCCGTTGTGTGGCTTGTCGCACTGACGAAGGGGAAATGTAAAGGGGGTTAAGGGGAAATTAATTGATGATTAATCAACTATCTCCCCTCACCTCTGCTATGTTGATGATGGGGGAATTACCAGGGATGCTTTGAGGGTTGCTGGTTGACAATTGCTAGATTTAGGGATTAGACAAAATGACACTTATTAAAGAGAAAACACTAGGAGAAAAGGTGCGGGGAGATTTCCCCATTCTACATCAGGAGGTAAACGGACATCCTCTGGTTTATTTGGATAATGCCGCGACTTCTCAAAAACCCCAGGTGGTTTTAGATGCTATCCAAAACTATTATCAAAGATATAATTCTAATGTTCATCGGGGTATTCATACCCTTAGCGCTAAGGCGACTGACGAATATGAAAAAGCCCGCCAGAAAGTGGTTGAGTTTATTAATGCTGATTCCTACCAGGAAATTATTTATACCCGTAACGCGAGCGAAGCTGTGAATTTGGTAGCCTATTCTTGGGGGAGGGAAAATCTACAGGCTGGGGATGAGATTATTTTGTCGGTGATGGAACATCACAGTAATTTAGTGCCTTGGCAAATGTTGGCTAATCAAACTGGGGCGGTGATTAAGTATGTGGGATTAACGGCTAACCAGGAGTTTGATTTTGAGGAGTTTAAAGGCTTAATTTCCCCTCGGACTAAGTTGGTGGCTGTCCTACAAATGTCTAATGTCTTGGGCTGCATTAATCCGGTTAAGGAAATTACGGAAATTGCCCACCAATATGGGGCAAAGGTGTTGGTTGATGCCTGCCAGAGTTTACCACATTTACCGATAAATGTCAAGGAAATTGATTGTGATTGGTTGGTGGGTTCGGGTCATAAAATGTGTGGACCGACGGGGATTGGGTTTTTGTATGGTAAGCGGGAAATACTGGAGTCGATGTCACCATTTTTAGGGGGTGGCGAGATGATTGGGGAGGTGTCGTTAGAGGGTTTTACCTGTGGGGAATTACCCCATAAGTTTGAGGCGGGAACTCCGGCGATTGGGGAGGCGATCGCTTTAGGTGCAGCCCTGGATTATTTAAGCACAATTGGCATGGATAAAATCCACGCCTACGAACAGGAATTAACGGCTTATTTGTTCCATAAATTAAGTGCTATTCCCGATATTACTGTGTATGGACCCTCCCCGACGCCTGAGGGTAAAGGACGGGCGGCATTAGCATCATTTTCAGCGGGAGAAATTCACCCTAATGACTTATCAATGCTGTTGAATGATTCGGGGGTGGCGGTGCGTTCAGGACACCACTGCACCCAACCTTTACATAAGTATCTAAAGGTTAATTCTACGGCGCGGGCGAGTTGTTATTTTTACAATACCCACGAGGATATTGATGCCTTTGTGGTGGCGTTGAAAGAGGCGATCGCCTTTTTTAAGCAGATGTCTTAATCTTAGCTAAGGGCTTCATAATGGAAGCCTTGGAATTCAGGCGATTTGATTCTCCTTGGTGATCAAATCGCCGATTCCATCTTAATCCATTAATTCCTAGGCTTGAAAAAGTCTGCCCCAACCAGTTCCGGGTCCTTCTGCTGTCCAACGATAGGTCATTTCATATTTGCTGTAAATTGCACCCTTACCATTTTCAACCGCTCCGGTGTAGCAATCATTAAGAGAACCATAAGGATCATTAACAACAAAATCCCCGTTTTCAGTGCGCCCCCGGACAACAATCATGTGACCGCCACAAGGATGTTCCGTCGTCCCCCGATGATAAATACCAATCACAACAGGACGCTTCGC
The DNA here is from genome assembly GCF_026000695.1 of Limnospira platensis NIES-39. Classification (GTDB taxonomy): domain Bacteria; phylum Cyanobacteriota; class Cyanobacteriia; order Cyanobacteriales; family Microcoleaceae; genus Limnospira; species Limnospira platensis. The sequence goes on along the minus strand of NZ_AP026945.1, from coordinate 1,567,322 downwards.
TTCTAGTTCTCGATAAACATCATCAAAATCCAGATCGGTGTGCCAAGTGCTTTTTAAACCCAAATCTGATAAGGCTTGGGTTTGCACTGTATGATCGGTGGTATCTCCATATTTAAAAACCACTTCTAAGTAGATATCATCTCCAGTGGTTCCGAGTAAAGTTCCCGGCTTGAAATATTCTAAACACATGGCACAAGACAATGAATTACAAGTTCTTTCTGGATCTCGATAGTTGTCAGTTTGCGGAAACCAAGGAACAGGTAGTAAAATTTTATCGGGTTTAATCTGGAGATTCTGATTGTATATCTCCACATCTCTGCTGTGAACAAACCAAGTATTCTTTCCCTTAAATGATTGACCAAAAAATGCAAATTTCAGGTAATCTCCGGTTTGGTAGGCATAGGAGTGAATCGGATAAACACTTTGTTCTTTAATTTCGACTTGTTGATCGCTTGAGAGTTCGGAAAGGTCTTCAATGGCGGAGCGGAGGGTTGTGGTGTGGATAAATTTAATCTTCACAGCCGCTTCTGAATTGGCAGGTTCTGAATTGGCAGGAGAGGAGGCTATTGGGCGCGACTCTGTCACTTTACAGGCTTTGTTATAATATTGGTGACGGTGCGAGACGTTCAGGCATAAAATAGGGTTGCAATACCCGAAATAACCGCCTGGTGGGGACTTCAACCCCTTGGTTGAATATAAGGAGCGCACTCCTGACCATCCCCATAACTGTTTATATGTCCCAACGTTTGGTATAGAAATATACAAAACAAGGCAGGGAACTCAAGGTCAAAACGCAAAACTGAAATCTTAAAGATTCCTTAACAATTGCGAAAGAGAGTAACGGCGATAGCCACCCCCAATTTTGGGAACCACAACCCCAGGATTGAAGCGGGGAACGGAAGGCTCCGAGGTGTAACCCAACACCAGAATTGAGACCACTGCCAACCATCCATGATTAGGGAAACCGAATGTCCGGCTTGAACCATCGTAAATATTAAGTAGCGAAATAGGTTGATACGCTGCGCTCAAAAGGGCAAGGGGAAAAGTGGGGGATTCTTCACTCTACCCACACAGACCTTTAAAAGTACCCCGGTGGATAAGACAAATCTAAAGATGGAATGCCCATATAAATGGAACGTTTTAACCCCTTCTAGGCTCTGACAATTTGGTCGAGAAAGTCAGTAGTGAAAGTGTAAGCGCAAGCCTATTAGGGGATGAGATGTGACCAAAAGCCAATGCCCGACTGTAATGGTAGGGATATGCTAACAGGTCACGGTTTGATTGTAAAGAAATAGAGCCTAGTAGGTGTACAAATGGCGATAGCGAGTTTAAAGAAAGGGTTTGGGAAACCAAAACCAATCAAGACTACGAGCAACGCATGGAAGGCAATCTCATGGACTAAGGTTCAACGGAAAGTTTTCAAGCTCCAAAAGAGTATATTTCAAGCAGCTAAATCGGGACAAAATGCAAAGGTAAGAAGGTTGCAACGTCTATTGGTGAAATCATATTATGCCCGGCTTTTAGCAGTGCGTCGAGTGACTCAAGATAATCAAGGCAAGAAAACAGCCGGAGTTGATGGAGTAAGAGTAATCTCTCCAAGACAAAGGTTAGAACTTGTCAAAAACATTAAGGGAAACCTCAAATTAAAACCACTGCGAAGGGTGTGGATTCCAAAACCTGGTAGGGATGAAAAACGCCCGTTAGGCATACCCACAATCCAAGATAGAGCCAGGCAAGCCTTGGTTAAGTCGGCTCTCGAACCTGAATGGGAATCGAGGTTTGAAGGCACAAGCTATGGGTTCCGTCCTGGACGGTCTGCCCAAGATGCAATAGCCAGAATATATCTAAGTATCAAACACGAAAGTTATTATGTGCTAGACGCTGATATAGCGTGCGAGACGTTTAGGAGTGAAATAGGGCTGCAATGCCTGAAATAACCTCCTAGTGGGACTTCCACCCCTTGGTGGAATATAAGGGATTCGCACCCCTGACCATCCCATAACTATCTATGTGTCTCAACATCTGGCTTCGACAACCAGATAAGGCAGAGAGACTCAAGGTCAAAACTGAGCGAAAAAAAAGAGGGAAAGTTATGAACCCCTTGAGTATAACGTAAGGTTGAGAGTAACGGCGATAGCCACCCCCAGTTTTGGGAATCATAACCCCAGGATTGAAGCGGGGAACGGAAGGCGTGAAGTAGAACCTACTACCAAATGCGACCACTGCCAACCATCCATGATTAGGGAAACCGAATGTCCGGCTGAACCATCGTAAAGCGTCAGTAGCGAAACAGGTTGATACGCTGCGCTCAAAAGAGTAAGGGGAAAAGTAGGAGACTGCTATAACTACCTACACAGACTTTTAAAGTACCCCGATGGATAGGACAAATCTAAAGATGGAATGCCCGCATAGATGGAACGTTTAAACCCCTCATTGGCTCTCAAGTGGCAGGATGTACCTGTGGAGTAGCGAAAAGTGTAAGCGTATGCCTTTAAGGGAAAAGGATGTGACTGAAAGCTAATGCCTAACTGTAATGGTTAGGATATGCCCACTAGTCACGGTGTGGATATAGAGACCGCGACAACTAAGAGTGTTATGACGAAAACGAGTTAATGACTACGTGTGTATATAGCTCCGAAAGTTGAGGTCATAAAGCAGGGGGTTGTAGCCCTGTTCCCACTGACAAAGGGGTATCCACATCAGGAGCCGTATGAGATGAAAGTCTCAAGTACGGTTTTGAAGTGGAGTTGGGGAAGGTGACTTCCCTTTCGACCATAACAAAATGCTTTGACCGAATAAACCATGACTACCTACTGTCAAAAATTCATTGTCCAAGCAACCTAAAAAGAGACCTGAAACAATGGCTCAAAGCAGGCGTGCTAGATAACGGTGTATTTGAGGATACAGAAGCAGGGACACCTCAAGGAGGGGTGATAAGTCCAATACTCGCCAACATCGCACTGGATGGTATGGAAAGGCTAGTCAAAGGAATGTATCCAAACAAAGGAACAACCACTCAGGTAAACCTTATAAGATATGCCGATGATTTTGTGGTCATATCAAGAGACCTAGGAATCATTGAACAGTGCAAGACTGCAATTTCTGAATGGCTAAAACCTGTAGGACTAGAGATTAAACCTGAAAAGACCCGAATATGTCACACACTCAAGCCTATTGAGTATAATGGCAAGATTGAGGAACCTGGGTTCGATTTTTTAGGATTCAATATCAGGCAATATCCCGTAGGAAAGTATAAATCTGGGAAAACAGGTGGGGCAGCAAGCCGATTAATCGGACATAAAACCCACATAAAACCCAGCAACAAAGCAGTTAAAGCCCACAAAGAAGCGATAAAAGGTGTAATAAAACAATACAAAACAGCACCTCAATCAGCCCTGATAAGTAGACTAAATCCAATTATTCGGGGATGGTCAAACTATTATTCAGCGGTAGTCTCAAAAGAGACCTTCACTAAACTAGATAATGCAATCTGGCAAATGTTACGGGCATGGACAGTATCAAGATGCGGAAAGGCAAGTCACGAAAAGCTAAGTAATTATTTCAGATATGGAACAATTAAACTTAGCAATGGGAAAGAAAGACACGAAAATTGGCTGTTCCAAACCAAAGATGGGTTACATCTGTTCAAACACAACTGGACTCCAATTGTCAGACATACCCTAATACGCCCTGACGCAACACCATACGACGGAAATTGGACTTACTGGGCAACCAGGAAAGGACAAGCAATCGACACGCCAATTAGGGTAGCAAAACTACTCAAAAAACAAAAAGGTAGATGTACCTGGTGTGGGCAATTCTTTACCCCATCAGACTTAATTGAAATAGACCACATTGTACCTAGAAGCCAAGGCGGAAAGGATGACTACAAGAATCTTCAATTATTACACCGCCATTGTCACGACGATAAAACAGCTCTTGATGAAGAGATGATGCTGTACTCTTAACAAGGAGACGGTCAAACTAGGAGCCGTATGAGGTGAAAGTCTCATGTACGGTTTTGAATGGGAGGGGTAGACCGTGAGGTCTATCTCGACCCCTAATATCTTCTAAGCCATGGTAACCCCCGTTGACTCTTAGGGTAATTTCTTCCACGGTTGCGCCGCGATCGCACAATTCATTCATGCGGTTATTTTGCCACCAAAATCCGGCACTGGTAAACGGATAATGCTCCGCCACATAATCGCAACCTTCCATAATTTTGGCATCGCCCAGCGCATCGCAGAAGGCTTTATAATTGTTTCGTCCGGTTAGCTGAAGCGCCCCCGAACCTTTGTATTTGGGGTCGTCACCAGAACAAGTATTTCCCAAATCGCTGCGCCCTTCCAAATAAGACCCATCACTGAGTTCTTTTAACAACTTCAATCCCCCGGATTCGTGGGCAATTTGACTGATAAAATGACAGATTCTAGGGGGGGGTATTGATTTGATAAAAATGCAGACAACGATTCAGATCTGCTAGTTCATCTTCACGGATAAAATTACCAAAAATCGCCTCGGCTTCTTTCTGAGTAATCAATGGCTCTTCCGCCCCTTCTGGCATTACCGATGGCAGTCCATCCCAATCTTTACTAAAGGCATAAAAGGTTCCACTATTGGCGGCTAAAGTGACCTTAATATGTCGATTTTCAGCAGGTTCAAATGCTTGGACTCCGTAGGTTTTTCCCGCCGTAACCGCGACCATTTGATCAGGTTTCAGTTCCGAGGACTGGATAGGCAGTTTTTTGAATTTGGTATTAGTTTTGGCGACAATTGTTTTCATGGTTATTTGCAGGTTTCAGATTTGATTTCATGGAAATAACGAATTGAAACTAAGGATTCTGAATTTTGGCATTTTGCAATTATTATCGATAGGATGAAAATATTTATATTGTCTAAATATTCATTGTTATCAGCATGGGATTTTGTCAAGTGAGCAGATAAAAAAACCAACAAAGATCCCAGAGCAACATTAAAAGATTGATTGGCTATTTGGTTGATATTTCTCATATTTTCTCTCTCCTTTTTTAATAATAATTGGTAGGTATTGAATTGCTCCGATGTTGTCATCATTTCCATTTTTTTGATATTTTCCTCTCTCGCAGAAAATCCATGATTATAGAAAAATGTTACGCCACCTGTTAAACTCAATAATAGGGCATATACGCAGATAATTATATGCCAAGTTTTACTAAATTTTCGCCTTAATTATTGCTGATGATTCCACGATTAAAAATCTGCATTAAAATCATCATATTCAGGAGGAAGTAAAAATTTGTCTTCTGGATCAAGATTCTTCATAGCCTCATCTCAAATAATTGTAAATTTATTGTTTTTGTTTGACAGTGGCGGACAAAAAAGAAACAATAGAACCCAAGACAATATTGAAAGACTGGGAAGCAATATTATTTTCGTCTTGATAAGTTTGGGCATCCTCTAGCAGAAGTTCTGCCACCCAATTCATTTTTTCTGAGGAGTCAGAATCGCGAGTTATTTTGTCAATAATTTCTGGAGTTGTCGCAAAATAATTATTGCTAAAAAAGTTGATATAACCAGTCACAAAAAACAAAATCATGTAAGTGGTGAGGATGGCGTACCAAGTTTTACTCATTTGTGTTGTTTGATTTGGGGTGAATGGTTGGTAATATTGTCAATATGAACGGTGGGCGATCGCCAATTAACGGTGGGCGATCGCCAATATTTACCTCGACGAATGCTCAATGTAATTTGATAAATTGTGGGATTGCATCTCGCACTGGCACCCCTGGCTTCTGATCATAGACTTCGCCACAATCGAGAAAGCATTTCGCCGCCTCGATCAACTCTTGGCAATTTTCGGGATTGTCAATTTCTTCGCCAATCTTTTGATACTTTTGATATTTTTTAAAAATATGTGCGAGACGTTTAGGAGTGAAATAGGGCTGCAATGCTCGAAATAACCTCCTAGAGGGGAATCAACTGATTCAACCCAGTTACCCCTTAACTGTTTATATGTTCCAACGCTCGGGCTTAAAACGAGCAAGGCAGGAAACTCAAGGTCAATCCCATTTTAAGAAATCGCAAAATTTACCGTCCAGGTGAACTTAGGAGGAGTAAAATCCACTTGGGGCGATTATGGGAAAGAGTAAAGGCGATAGCCACCCCCAGTTTTGGGAATCACAAACCCAGGATTGAAGCGGGGAACGGAAGGCGTGAAGTAGAACCTACTACCAGATGCGACCACTGCCAACCATCCATGATTAGGGAAACCGAATGTTCGGCTTGAACCATCGTTATAAATAAGCAGCGAAATAGGTTTGATACGCTGCGCCCAAAAGGGTAAGGGGAAAAGTAGGAGTTTGTATTTACTACCTACACAGACCTTTTTAAGTACCCCGGTGGATAGAACAAATCTAAAGATGGAATGCCCATATAAACGGAACGTTTAAACCCCTGTTAGGCTCTCAGTAGTGTTGTGTCTATTGAGTAGTGAAAAGTGTAAGCGTATGCCTATAAGGGGAAAGGATGTGACTGAAAGCCAATGCCTAACTGTAATGGTTGGGATATGCCCACTAGTCACGGTGTGGATATAGAGACTGCGATAAGTAGGAGTGTTATGACGAAAGCGAGAGTAATGGAGAAATCCATGAGACTACGTGTTGTATATAGCTCCCAAAGTTGAAGTCACAAAGCAGGGGGTTGTAACCCTGTTCCTATTGACAATAGGGTGTCCACATCAGGAGCCGTGTGATGTGAAAGTATCAAGCACGGTTTGGAATTGGAGTTGGGGAAGGCGACTTCCCTTTCGACCATAACATCGATTGTGGGGCTTTTCGAGGAGCGATCGCAAACGACCTGGCTGCTTTTTCACTTGCAAGCGATCGTTGAGATCGAAATCCAAACGTAATATATCACTCCCAACACTATCGAGAATTTGATTGCCAATATCTTCGGAATTTTGGGAAGCAGGATTTAAGAAGATGTCCGGTAGACGCTGAACCCAACCCAGAGAACTCCATCCCTTGATTTCTTCATAGCTGTAGGGACAAGTGGTGTTGCCAGTTCCGATGGAGAGTACGGCAATATCTTTTAAAGTTAATCCGTTATTTTTTTCCAGCAACAAAGCGGGGTCTGCCTCATTTGCTTGAGCCAGTTGACCGCCGCTAATGTTAATCACATGGGCACCTTGTTCAAGGGCTTGATTGATTTGCCGTGCCAGGTCTAGCTGGGAAAGAGAATCTGGGCGGCGATCGGAAAATACTGGCAAAATTAGACCGCGACAACCCGGAGCGATACGGTTGAGGCGGTGATTTTTTGATGTCTTGGATCTTCTGTTAATATCTTTCGTAATTTCTCAAATTAATTAATCGATTCGATGTCCCCAAAAAAGGTGCGATCGCACCGGAACATTTTCCAGAAATTACCAGGTGATCGCACTCATGCAGAACCGTGGGCTTTTAGTAAAATAAATTCACCAGTTTGGCGAGGGAACCTGTGGCTGCTTGCGCTTCCTCTTTCAGCACAGTCACTGGATCGGCACCACCCAGCTTTCTCTGAGCTTTTCGATCACATTGGGAACCTTCAAAACCTTGCACATTAGGATTGGTGCATACATATTCCGCCAAAGCGGCTATGGTTCGGCTATTACCGCGACTTCCTACCCATCTGACTCATCGATTAGACCTCTGGCTTTATCTACACCCCTAAAACGCGGATTTAATTCAATTTCGGAAAATTTTTAGTTATGGTATTTTCCCAAATGAAGCCCCATAAAAAAAGGGAGCGATCGCCCCCCTGTTTTTGTAGATTAATTGCTGTTTTTACGTTGAAAGCAATGATAGAACGCCTGCTTCCGATCGCCTATTTCGATTTTTTCATTCAATTGATATAAATTATCAAGAGAAACCTCTTCTTTGTTAAAGTAAGTTGTCTGCCACGGTTGATTTTTGATAATATTTAGGTATTCTGTGAAGTGGTCATGTAATTTACTCGATAGCATTCCTTCATGAGCCATATCAGCAATATGGACATAAACATTCCTGAAATTAAGCTCATAGTTTCTGTCACCTTGTTCTCCGACCAAAATATCAACATAACTATCATAATCATGGACTGTTGATTTTGATTTAGAAACAATATGTATTTCCTTGTCTTTGTTGCTAAGTTCTGCCACAATTTTGGCATTAGCTGGTGGGATTATTTTATTGGCATTTGTCCCAAATCCGTACTTGTCCGTTGCATTTTTTGAGACTGGATCTAAGAGTACAACTCGCTGGAGTTTATGGGTTAATACATTATCGGACAATTGAAGCATATCAATATCAGATTTGCTATTCACATCGTTCTGCGACAATGATTGAAGAGCCAATCCACACCCTCGGCTATGAGCCAACATAAATACAGAATCATATTTTTGTCCTTGGCTGTTTAAGAACTCGGTGATTAAGTCCTTTGAACGTCCTGCAAAGTCATTAAATACTTTGACAGTCATTCCTCTTGCAGTCGATGCTTCAGTATAATTCTTCTCACTCCAATTAGCGGAATCGATAGATTGACCTAATTTACCTAGAGGTTCTAAATATTTTAATAAATCCGCTTTGTGAGGGTACTCAGATTTTAAGTATCGGCTACCAGCTTGTGGTTTTGCCGTTAGCCAGACTCCATTGAGATTTTTTAAGGAACTGTTTGTGTTCGCACGAAAACTTAGACTGGGATTGATGGTCAGCAAGTTTATTTGTAAAACATCTACATTATTAGAGTCCAAGTCTTCTTTTGAAAAGAGATTAGAAGATGTTAGATTAGGAAAATTCTGTGAATCATTCGCTGAATCCTTAGTCTCAAAAACCACCTGATCTTCTGTGGTGCCACCAAAAACGATAAGAAGATAGTTCGTCATGATTATTATCCCGGTTAATTGTCTAATCTTGATTCCTTAAAAAAGCCAAAATTATTTTTTTCGCTTCTCTGTTCTTAAGACGATGCCAGTCGTCAAATTCTGAATTTGGCGAATTATCAGGGGTGGTTTTCCGAACCGCGATCGCCATTCATACACAAGCAACTCTTGCTTCCAGTTTTGCCGGTTGTTGTGACTGCCTCGTCCCCTGTAAAATCTTGCACCAATCCCGATAAATTTTGGCATCCTCGCCAGACAGCTTGTAAGCGGTCTCCATTGCTGATGCCGCCTTCTGATATTGTCCGGCATGGAACAAACCCCAACCGTAGGAATGCCAACTCTTGGGGTTATTGGGGTGTTCCTCCGTTAACCGAGCCAAAATTTTGACTCCTTCCGCAAACTCCTCTCGGGCGATGTGATAATAAGCCAGCAACTCCCAACCCTCCACCGTAGCCATCCGTTGCCGTGCCGTGTCAATCATTTTTTTAGTCTGCTTCCCCTCCTTTTCCCATACCAAACCCATCCGGCAACGAGTCTCTATCTGTCGCTTGAGAACCTGACAATCGTCCGGGGCTAATTCCAGCAACCGCAGCAACCGCACCTCCGCTTCCCCGACATCCCCCAGAATCATCAAAGCATCGTAGCTGTCAATTAGCGCCACAATATCATTGGGATGAACTGACAAAATGTGATCAAATGTTCCCAAAGCCCCAGATATATCTTCTTTCTGCATCTGTAGCCGCCCCAATGCCAGCCAGTGCGTCATGTTGTCCGGTTCTAGGGCTGTGGCTGACTCAAAGGCGACAATGGCTGCTTCCAGGTCATGCCGACAGACGGCAATTAATCCGCCGAGATGCTGTTGAGTTGCTTCGTGGCGAACTTGGGATAAGGCTTTTTCATAAACTGCCACTGCGTCCGCTTCTTGCCCCATTAGCTGCAACATTTTCCCTAAGTTTAAATACACCTCAACCAATTGGGGTTGTCGCTCAATAACTTGGTGATACTCTTCGATTGCCCGTTGCCAATCACCCGTCGCATACAACAGATTCGCCAATTCTAGCCGCTTTTTCCATCCCGATGGATATTTTTGTATGTACTGATCTAAGGTTTTTAGCTTCTGGTTGATTCGGGTTGGTTTTTGGTCTAAAACCAAATACACATTTCTCTCACTCCCGGAAAGTAGGGTGACAGATACCATACATGAAAAGGTTTTTTTAGACATCTCGCTATTTGGTGGTGTTTGATTATTGCAGATATGCACCTGGTTATCCTTCGGTGTTCACAAGTCCAATCGATAACTGTCTATCACCGAATTATTTTGGGTGTTTGAATTTTCCAATTAAGTGGACTGATGCCGGTTTTTATAAGCCACAAAACCAGGCAAAAAATGCCATGTATGAGACAGTTGGTCTAGGCAGGTCGCGGTTAAGTGATAACTGACTACCACCGATTTACACTCGACACCAGATAAATCGTCGATTTTTGAGTCTTCTATTAACAAATTATTGGTGACGTAAAAACTCTCAGATAAAGTTGATTCAAAAGGATCTACCCCTGAAAGATAACTTCTCACCTTCTGGGCGATAATATCTCGTGCCTGTTGAATGCGTTTGTAAGCATTGTCTCTGGAAATGCCGAGTTTTTCGGCGATATCTGGATAAGACAGTTCTCGGTCATAACGGAGAATGAAAGGGATGCGAAGCCGTTCAGGTAGTTGGTTGACAACACTCTGAATAAACTGCCTTAACTCATGCCTCAAAATTTGCGATTCTGGGGATTCACAACTACATAAAATAACCTCTTTTGCTTGAATATATGAATCTTCTATGTTGTCGATACTGATTGATTTGCGGCGACGTTCTCGGTGAATATCTAGGCATAGATTATGGGTTAAGCGGGTTAGCCAAGCTCGGAGATTCGTGATTTTTGGGGCGTATTTTGGTAATTTATCCCTGGCTTTTAACATGGCTATACTGAGGGCTTCTTCCGCTTCCGTCCGGTTATTTTCCATCCAACTAATACAGCGATGAAAAAGGTAGTTTTGATGGTAATACCAGAGAGGCCAGAAGGCATTCATTTCCCCTTCTGAAAGACGATTTAATAGTTCTTGTTCTTCTGGCTGTTTCAAGGGTTGGACATCGTTTGCTTTCGGGGAACGATATCGCCTGATGGGGTCTTTAATTTCCATAAGAGGTACGAGGGATTCAAAACATCAATGGTTTTGGCGATCGGAGCCTGGTTGGCTTCCATCTAATTTGCCTCCACCCTTTTATACCGGGAGGACAACGACAGTATATGCTCGTTTAGACCTTGGTAGATCAGTCCGAATTTTGATCAGGTTTTTGGCTTGTCTGTAATATGATACTCGATCGCTTGATTAAAGTCTATACCACTTATGTAAATTTTTTTTGCTGAAAAAATCCCACATCCCAACAGGAAGTTCACTCGATATACTCTCAATCTGGTTGATCTGGGTTTTAACGGGGGAATGGATTGGGGGAACTTCCTACCCGGAAAAGGATGGTAAAAATATTGTCTGTCACCAACAGACTATTCCCAAATATATCGTTTCCATAATCATACTCTTGATGTTGCCAGGATGCCGATAGGGTGGGACTGTTGGGCTGATTTTTCAGTCTCCAATTTATACTGCTACCGTAAACTGAGCGGCTGGAGGTTTTATCGATAGGTGCGATATAACCGGATAATGTGATATTATTGACTGGGCGGACTGCGAATTCTATCAGTAGGCGATCGTCGTAGGAATTGGGGAGGATATCCCCGAAATAGTTGGTTAAACCCAGGGAAAAAATACCCCAGTTTAAACGTCCCGACAATGCCAATTCGCTGGCTGGAGAAATGCTAACTACATCCCCAATGCGGGTTTCTCGGTCGATCGCATAATTGAAAAAACTCGACAGGATTAAATTGCCATTATTCCCCAGGCGAAACCGTTTAGAAACATTCCCAAAAATCTGGCTGTAATAGTCCCGGTCGGGGTTGAGATAGCCGACACCGCCTCCCCGAAAACTCCAGCCGTCGGTGGTGTTAAATGTATAATCTGCCCCTAAATAAACTTTCACCGTTTCCGAAGCAATAACCCCGGTGTAGTAGCGGAAAATGTCTTGACTTCTTGTCCAGTTTCCGGTTAAACTAAGGTGGGGATAATAGCGCCTTTGTTCTCGGTAAACACTTTGTCGGTTGAAGTTGACATCTTGGCGCAAAAAACTGATATAAACTTGGGCGTAAAAGTTCTGTATATTGTCGGTGGAAAAGATATCTTGATTGACCGCCGATAATAACTGCACATTATGATCGGCATCTTCTCCCCCTTCCCCTCCCCCATTAATCGCCAATTGGGGACCCGTCGCCCGGTAAAAAATGCGATCTTCCTCAAAGTTGCGATCCATAACCGGAGACAGCCCCAGCCAGAGGCTGTGATAACTCGCCCCAGGAATTTCCCTCAAACTTCTGATATTGGGAGTCAAACTTTCCGCCCGCCCCAGACCAGCGGAATAAATCGTAAAACTACTGCTAGGTAAACGGGTATTATTAGCAGCAAAAAATAAGTTCCGGTTAATTCTGGTGTTGGCGGGATTTTCGCTACCTTCGAGGTCAGGAATGAAGTCCGGTAACAATTGCGCCCCGGCTTGGATAACCGTATTTAGCCAGCGATTTTCATCATCCCAAAATAGTGTAAATCCGTGAATAGTGCGCCCCAAAACCGCTTGGGTATCGTTGGCTTTGACCACCTGGCGCACCCGGGAAAAAGTACCGGCGATCGTCAGGTCGATTTCTTCTTGGCGGTCAATTGTGCTTCTTTGTGATTGACTATTTCCCGGAAAAGTGCCAGAATTAGGAAAGTAAAAATCTAGCCCGATAGGTTGGCTGGCGGTTCCCCCTTGAAAACCTGGAAGCTCCATAAAAGCCAAGGTTTCCGGTGCCAAGATATCCCCAACTTGGGAGGTTTGAAAAACCCGGGTCGGCACGAACAAGTCTGGGTCAATGCTATTGCGATCGATGACCAACCCCGGCATATAAGTACATTGTTGGTCACGGGGAGCATTCGGTAAAAAACAGACTCCCGTCAAACTCATTTGAATTTCCAACCCGGTCATGGTTTGAGGTTGGGTGGTGGTGGTAGTTACCCGCCTTTCCAGGGGCACCGTCCGCAGTTGCAGATAACTCCCCCGCTGGTCTACCCGGTAAATATTGGTTCGGCTGAGGCTTTCGATGACCTCGGCGTGGAGTTTAAAAGTACCGTCCCAAACCATGTCGCTATTTGTGGTATCAGCGAAGGCTTGCACGCCGCTCACCTGCCATTGAGTTAGGTGGCTGATGGGGATATCATTGAGGGTGAAAGTGGTGGTAAAGGCGCTAATTTCGTCGTTAGGAGCGACGCGAGGGGGGATGATATAGTCAGGGTCCGACGGTGGCTGAGAGGGTTTGGGGGTTTTATTTAATCCGGGGTCGGGTATGGCTGATGGGAGGGGAGTTTGTGCTAAGGCTGCGGGGATGCCAGCCACATTAAGGACAGCTAAAGCAACCACAAAACTCCAGTTGTATGTCTTAACAGATTTCCAAGTTAGTTTGGGGATAGATTTGGGGACGTAAATCATTGCCAGCTTTGTAGGTTGGGTGGAGAGCAACGGAACCCAACAAGCAGGGTGTTGGGTGATGCGATCGCTTTCCAGGTATCCTATAGACTCTTGTAGGCAGGGTGGAGTGCAACCGAACCCAACAAGGCAGGGTGTTGGGTGATGCGATCGCTTTCCAGGTATCCTATAGACTCTTGTAGGTTGGGTGGAGAGCAACGGAACCCAACAAGCAGGGTGTTGGGTGATGCGATCGCTTTCCAGGTATCCTATAGACTCTTGTAGGCAGGGTGGAGTGCAACCGAACCCAACAAGGCAGGGTGTTGGGTGATGCGATCGCTTTCCAGGTATCCTATAGACTCTTGTAGGCAGGGTGGAGTGCAACCGAACCCAACAAGCAGGGTGTTGGGTGATGCGATCGCTTTCCAGGTATCCTATAGACTCTTGTAGGTTGGGTGGAGTGCAACGGAACCCAACAAGGCAGGGTGTTGGGTGATGCGATCGCTTTCCAGGTATCCTATAGACTCTTGTAGGCAGGGTGGAGTGCAACCGAACCCAACAAGGCAGGGTGTTGGGTGATGCGATCGCTTTCCAGGTATCCTATAGACTCTTGTAGGCAGGGTGGAGTGCAACCGAACCCAACAAGCAGGGTGTTGGGTGATGCGATCGCTTTCCAGGTATCCTATAGACTCTTGTAGGCAGGGTGGAGTGCAACCGAACCCAACAAGGCAGGGTGTTGGGTGATGCGATCGCTTTCCAGGTATCCTATAGACTCTTGTAGGTTGGGTGGAGTGCAACCGAACCCAACAAGGCAGGGTGTTGGGTGATGCGATCGCTTTCCAGGTATCCTATAGACTCTTGTAGGCAGGGTGGAGTGCAACCGAACCCAACAAGGCAGGGTGTTGGGTGATGCGATCGCTTTCCAGGTATCCTATAGACTCTTGTAGGCAGGGTGGAGTGCAACCGAACCCAACAAGGCAGGGTGTTGGGTGATGCGATCGCTTTCCAGGTATCCTATAGACTCTTGTAGGCAGGGTGGAGTGCAACGGAACCCAACAAGGCAGGGTGTTGGGTGATGCGATCGCTTTCCAGGTATCCTATAGACTCTTGTAGGTTGGGTGGAGAGCAACGGAACCCAACAAGCAGGGTGTTGGGTGATGCGATCGCTTTCCAGGTATCCTATAGACTCTTGTAGGTTGGCTGGAGTGCAACCGAACCCAACAAGCAGGGTGTTGGGTGATGCGATCGCTTTCCAGGTATCCTATAGACTCTTGTAGGTTGGGTGGAGAGCAACGGAACCCAACAAGCAGGGTGTTGGGTGATGCGATCGCTTTCCAGGTATCCTATAGACTCTTGTAGGTTGGCTGGAGTGCAACCGAACCCAACAAGCAGGGTGTTGGGTGATGCGATCGCTTTCCAGGTATCCTATAGACTCTTGTAGGCAGGGTGGAGTGCAACCGAACCCAACAAGGCAGGGTGTTGGGTTTCACTTCGTTTCACCCAACCTACGACTCTGGTATTGCGGCCGCTACAAAATGACTCTCGTTAACTCCGATGAATCGTTGTAGGGTGGCTAGGGTGGCACCCTCGTACTGAATTAAAGTTGAGCCACTGCGTGTGCTTATGTCCAGGTCGCTGAAACTTAACGTTTGTCCGCCAGCATTCAACACTTGTATTTGATTAGTACCATCTCCAAAGTCGTAGATGATATCGGAACCCATACCTTCTTGCAGGATAAATAGGTCATTTCCGGGGCCTCCGTAAAGACGATCGCTACCCGGACCGCCAATCAACGTATCGTTTCCTGGACCGCCATAGAGGATATCATTCCCTTCTCCCCCGTCGAGGAGGTCATCTCCCGCCTCCCCATAAAGGCGATCGCTACCCCGACCGCCAATCAACGTATCGTTTCCATCGCCGCCATAGAGGAGGTCGTCCCCTTCTCCCCCGTCGATGTAGTCATCTCCGGCGTTACCATAAAGGCGATCGCTCCCTCCCAAGCCGTAGATAATATTAGGACCATCAGTCCCTCGGATAATGTCGTTTCCCTCGGTGGCGTAAATTGGTTCAATGTTGACGTTAATTGTCAACTCTCTGTCATAAGTGAGTCCTCCCGAGTCCGTAGTGCGAACTCGGATGTTATAAATAGACTGAGTTTCAAAGTCCGGGGAATTGTTGATTAAGAGTTGGTCGCCACTGACGCTGAAGGCGGCGTTATCCGTGTCTCCGGTACCTGCTACTAACTCGTAGGTAAAGGTGTCTCCTGTGTCGGGGTCGGTGGTAGTGAAACTGCCAACTGCCGTACCCGCCGCTACGTTTTCATCGATACTGGTGTTGTCTAGTGTTAGGTCTGTGGGAGACTCGTTGATATCGTTGATATTGACGGTCAACTCTTTCTCATAAGTGAGTCCTCCCGAGTCCGTAGTGCGAACTCGGATGTTATAAATAGACTGAGTTTCAAAGTCCGGGGAATTGTTGATTAAGAGTTGGTCGCCACTGACGCTGAAGGCGGCGTTATCCGTGTCTCCGGTACCTGCTACTAACTCGTAGGTAAAGGTGTCTCCTGTGTCGGGGTCGGTGGTAGTGAAACTGCCAACTGCCGTACCTGCCGCTACGTTTTCATCGATACTGGTGTTGTCTAGTGTTAGGTCTGTGGGAGACTCGTTGATATCGTTGGGAATGAGCTTCCATAGCTCTGTGCCGTTGGTGCCGTCGTTAGCCTGGAAGTACAGGGTGTCGTTGAACACGGTGAAATTAGAGGGAAAGGAATTCCCAGTCCCCGGGTTGATATCTTTGAGCAGGACTGTACCCGCCTGAGTGCCGTCGCTCTTCCATAGCTCTGTGCCGTTGGTGCCGTCGTTAGCCTGGAAGTACAGGGTGTCGTTGAACACGGTGAAATTAGAGGGAAAGGAACTCCCAGTCCCCGGCCTGATATCTTTGAGCAGGACTGTACCCCCCTGAGTGCCGTCGCTCTTCCATAGCTCTGTGCCGTTGGTGGGGTCGTTAGCCTGGAAGTACAGGGTGTCGTTGAACACGGTGAAATTAGAGGGAAAGGAACCCCCATTCCCCGGCCAGATATCTTTGAGCAGGACTGTACCCGCCTGAGTGCCGTCGCTCTTCCATAGCTCTGTGCCGTTGGTGGGGTCGTTAGCCCTGAAGTACAGGGTGTCGTTGACCACCGTGAAATTAGAGGGAGAGGAATTCCCAGTCCCCGGGTTGATATCTTTGAGCAGGACTGTACCCGCCTGAGTGCCGTCGCTCTTCCATAGCTCTGTGCCGTTGGTGCCGTCGTTAGCCGTGAAGTACAGGGTGTCGTTGACCACCGTGAAATTAGAGGGAGAGGAATTCCCAGTCCCCGGGTTGATATCTTTGAGCAGGACTGTACCCGCCTGAGTGCCGTCGCTCTTCCATAGCTCTGTGCCGTTGGTGGGGTCGTTAGCCCTGAAGTACAGGGTGTCGTTGAACACGGTGAAATTAGAGGGATTGGAATTCCCAGTCCCCGGGTTGATATCTTTGAGCAGGACTGTACCCGCCTGAGTGCCGTCGCTCTTCCATAGCTCTGTGCCGTTGGTGCCGTCGTTAGCCTGGAAGTACAGGGTGTCGTTGAACACGGTGAAATTAGAGGGATTGGAACTCCAAGTCCCCGGCCTGATATCTTTGAGCAGGACTGTACCCGCCTGAGTGCCGTCGCTCTTCCATAGCTCATAGCCGTTGGTGCCGTCGTTAGCCGTGAAGTACAGGGTGTCGTTGAACACGGTGAAATTAGAGGGATTGGAATTCCCAGTCCCCGGGTTGATATCTTTGAGCAGGACTGTACCCCCCTGAGTGCCGTCGCTCTTCCATAGCTCTGTGCCGTTGGTGCCGTCGTTAGCCTGGAAGTACAGGGTGTCGTTGAACACGGTGAAATTAGAGGGATTGGAATTCCCAGTCCCCGGGTTGATATCTTTGAACAAGACGGGGATTAATTCTCCCGGCATCAACACCCCTTGGTAACTGGCGACAACTTCCCCAGTCAAGACTTGGGCTAATTCCACTTCTCCCGTCCTCACTTCCAACTCCCAGTTACCGCCCTTGAGAGCAGCCCCCGTCAGAGATTTGGAAGCGGCAATGTCGGCTCCGGTCAGTTGTCGCAATTGGGCGATAAATTCTTCCCCAGCATCCCCGGCGGCCACCCGACAGCCGTAGAGCAGGATGTTGTCCACACCCCAGCGTCGCAGTTGGGGCTTGTAGCGGTTCAGGGTGTCCAAACTCAGTTCGCCGTCACCCAGATACAGGCAACCGGGGGAACCGTGGGAGATAATGTGAACGCTGCCGACATTCAGACGCTGTTGTAAAACCTGGGTGATTTGCTCGACCCCATCAGCGGTTTTTTCAATCCGAAAAACTTCGGCGGTGGAAATCACCCCCTCAATCAGTTGTTCAATGTTTTCGACTCCGGTATCGATAAAAACCAGTGGGGTCGGAGCAGAAACAATTTTAGTGGCATCAAACCTGGGTGACATCATGAAACTATCCTAGATATAAATAAAAGTTAGTTTTGTAGGTTGGGTGGAGTGCAACGGAACCCAACAAGGCAGGTGTTGGGTGATGCGATCGCTTTCCAGGTATCCTATAGACTCTTGTAGGTTAGGTGGAGTGCAACCGAACCCAACAAGGCAGGGTGTTGGGTGATGCGATCGCTTTCCAGGTATCCTATAGACTCTTGTAGGTTAGGTGGAGTGCAACCGAACCCAACAAGGCAGGGTGTTGGGTGATGCGATCGCTTTCCAGGTATCCTATAGACTCTTGTAGGCAGGGTGGAGTGCAACCGAACCCAACAAGGCAGGGTGTTGGGTGATGCGATCGCTTTCCAGGTATCCTATAGACTCTTGTAGGTTGGGTGGAGTGCAACCGAACCCAACAAGGCAGGTGTTGGGTGATGCGATCGCTTTCCAGGTATCCTATAGACTCTTGTAGGTTGGGTGGAGTGCAACCGAACCCAACAAGGCAGGTGTTGGGTGATGCGATCGCTTTCCAGGTATCCTATAGACTCTTGTAGGCAGGGTGGAGTGCAACCGAACCCAACAAGGCAGGGTGTTGGGTGATGCGATCGCTTTCCAGGTATCCTATAGACTCTTGTAGGTTGGGTGGAGTGCAACCGAACCCAACAAGGCAGGTGTTGGGTGATGCGATCGCTTTCCAGGTATCCTATAGACTCTTGTAGGTTGGGTGGAGTGCAACCGAACCCAACAAGGCAGGTGTTGGGTGATGCGATCGCTTTCCAGGTATCCTATAGAGCCTTGTCGGACTCTTGTAGGTTGGGTGGAGTACAACGGAACCCAACAAGGCAGGGTGTTGGGTGATGCGATCGCTTTCCAGGTATCCTATAGACTCTTGTAGGTTGGGTGGAGTGCAACCGAACCCAACAAGGCAGGTGTTGGGTGATGCGATCGCTTTCCAGGTATCCTATAGACTCTTGTAGGTTAGGTGGAGTGCAACCGAACCCAACAAGGCAGGGTGTTGGGTGATGCGATCGCTTTCCAGGTATCCTATAGACTCTTGTAGGTTGGCTGGAGTGCAACCGAACCCAACAAGGCAGGGTGTTGGGTGATGCGATGCTTTACCCAACCTACAGGCTGGCGCAGTTCTACGGGACAGTAACCAAAGAGTTTCCGCCAATCGTACCGATTTGAATGGTGTATCCGGTAGTAAATTCGTTGGCCTGGGCCGTGCCGCGAGCGCTGTCTTCTACGGTGTCGAGAGTGAAGCCCGCCGGGTCGCCCAGACCACTCAGACTGACTGCACCCGCAGTACCGATCGCAAAAGCGGAGTTCTGTAGGCCGTTGGCGTTGCTGCCGTCGTAGTTAAAAGAGTGAGCTGCAGCAAATTCCTTACCCACGGCGGCGGAGACGGCCACACCTGTGACATTACCACCATCAATCGTGAAAGCTGCGCTACCAGCGATCCCACCTTGACTAGCCCGGGCGGTGGTGGAAATTCCCAAGGTGCTCAGGACGACGAGACCGGTAATGGCAGCAAAACGACGAATCATATTTTTTTGTACTCCACAAGAGGTTTTTCGGATCTATCTATTAGACGTTTTTGGGGGGGGGGATGTGTGAATTTTTTTTCCCCCCCAGGTAGATGCGATCGCTTTCCAGATATGCTATCGAGGCGATTCAGCCAAGCCCTGGCTCCACAAGAGTTTTTTGGCTTTCACTTATTAGACGTTTTTGGGGGGGGATGTGTGAATTTTTTTTCCCCCCAGGTAAATGCGATCGCTTTCCAGTTTTGTAGGTTGGGTGAAGTGCAACGGAACCCAACAATGGGTATATGATGGAAGTGAATTTTTTTTCCCCCCAGGTAAATGCGATCGCTTTCCAGTTTTGTAGGTTGGGTGAAGTGCAACGGAACCCAACAATGGGTATATGATGGAAGTGAATTTTTTTTCCCCCCAGGTAAATGCGATCGCTTTCCAGTTTTGTAGGTTGGGTGAAGTGCAACGGAACCCAACAATGGGTATATGATGGAAGTGAATTTTTTTTCCCCCCAGGTAAATGCGATCGCTTTCCAGTTTTGTAGGTTGGGTGAAGTGCAACGGAACCCAACAATGGGTATATGATGGAAGTGAATTTTTTTTCCCCCCAGGTAAATGCGATCGCTTTCCAGTTTTGTAGGTTGGGTGAAGTGCAACGGAACCCAACAATGGGTATATGATGGAAGTGAATTTTTTTTCCCCCCAGGTAAATGCGATCGCTTTCCAGTTTTGTAGGTTGGGTGAAGTGCAACGGAACCCAACAATGGGTATATGATGGAAGTGAATTTTTTTTCCCCCCAGGTAAATGCGATCGCTTTCCAGTTTTGTAGGTTGGGTGAAGTGCAACGGAACCCAACAATGGGTATATGATGGAAGTGAATTTTTTTTCCCCCCAGGTAAATGCGATCGCTTTCCAGTTTTGTAGGTTGGGTGAAGTGCAACGGAACCCAACAATGGGTATATGATGGAAGTGAATTTTTTTTCCCCCCAGGTAAATGCGATCGCTTTCCAGTTTTGTAGGTTGGGTGAAGTGCAACGGAACCCAACAATGGGTATATGATGGAAGTGAATTTTTTTTCCCCCCAGGTAAATGCGATCGCTTTCCAGTTTTGTAGGTTGGGTGAAGTGCAACGGAACCCAACAATGGGTATATGATGGAAGTGAATTTTTTTTCCCCCCAGGTAAATGCGATCGCTTTCCAGTTTTGTAGGTTGGGTGAAGTGCAACGGAACCCAACAATGGGTATATGATGGAAGTGAATTTTTTTTCCCCCCAGGTAAATGCGATCGCTTTCCAGTTTTGTAGGTTGGGTGAAGTGCAACGGAACCCAACAATGGGTATATGATGGAAGTGAATTTTTTTTCCCCTTTTTTTTGGGCTTGAGGGGGACGATGGTTTCCGGTTCTAACTGGACCGATCGCCGTTTGCTCCCGCTGCTGCTGTAGTAGTCTACCAGGCGAGCCGCCAAAATCCCCCTGGCTTGGGAAATGCGCTTACGGACGTTGATCGGGGACACGAGAAGTTGCTGGGCGATTTCTAGGTAAGACTGCTGTTCTTTCACATGGAGAATCAAGGTTTCCCGCAACTTCGGCGGTAATTCCTCCATGGCGTGATCGAGAAATTCTTGCATTTCCCAGCCTATACAAATCTGTTCCGGCGTGGGTTCGGGACTTCCCCATTCGGACAAGGAAGCGATCGCATCGACATTCTCAACTTTTAATCGTTGGCGATGTCGCTGTCTGAGGATATCTGTACAATGATTCCAGGTGACTTTAACTAACCAATGCCTCCAATTCCGAATCGGTCGGGTGCATTTTGTCAGTTTTTCTTGGGCTTTCAACAAGGCTTCACTGAGGGCATCTTCGGCTTCAATGGGGTTCCCCATTTGTCTCAGACAACAACGCCAGAGATAGTCTTGATGCTCTAGCCATTGTTGCCAAAACTCTACAGGTAGTTGAGCGCTACTATGATTTTGTCTATTCATTTTCTGATGGTTGATGATGTTTGTTTCCAAAGAAATAAATCCATATCAACACCCTGGTATGGCAATCCTCAATAAATCCATAAATCAGCCATAAGCGCTTTCAGTGCATTGCATCTCCCCATAACGGAGATGGCGGATCAACAGTTGATAAATCATTGAAGATACCTCTATATTTGTCTGTCCACCAAAATCCGCACCCTTTTGTATCAATTTTTCCCATAGAAAACCCCCCCCACATCCGCAAAATATTACCTACTTTGCGATGGGGTTGATCACCATAATTCTTGGGAAAAATATAAATATTAGAGCATATATATTGAACTGGTGGGGGTGATAATTTCACCCTGATGGTTCTGGCTCTGAAACTATCATAACCGACTTTCCTGGAAATTTATATCCGATTTGTGCAACTTTTTTAAATTACTACCCAAAATTTCACCCAAATACCCCAGGACAGAATTTACTCCGTAAAAATACGGAAGTCCCTGGCCAAATGGTGGCCAGCCTTGGGGAGCGATTTTTGGGCTAAAGAAACCCGGTTTGGGCGATCGCTTAGGACGCAACGGTGGCGGCAATTGCTAAATTAGAGGTAGCGAGTTAGGAAAATCTCAGGAGGTTATGGTTATGAGTCGGTTATTAGGGCAAGTGTGACGGGAAATTGAGCAACTGAACCCAGGGGAACAATTGCAGGTGATTAGCCATGCAACGAAGCTGGTAAAACGCGAGACTGTGACTCACAAAAAGCCTCAGCGACAGTGGCTAGATATTGCTGGAAATGCTCCTTATCCAATGCTGGGAGAAAATGCTCAGGAGTGGGTGACGCGCACTAGGGGCGAATCACAACAACATCGCGATCGCTTGGAGACTTTAGCTAACTAGATAAAAAACGGGGTTTCTCAGGGATAGGAGAGTTTATGAATATTAAATTAGTGGAATCTTTAGCCCTAGTGGTTCAATCGCTTTCCCCAGAAGAGCGATCGCTTTTAGCGGAGAAGCTGAAAGCACACCAGGAGGAAACCTCAGCGGCGGGGAAAGATCGTCCTTTTTATGAAACCGCCACTCCAGAAGAAAGGGCGAAAGCGTTTCGGGAATGGGCAGCAAGTCACCCGCGCAACCAGCCCTCTTTATCCGATGAAGCGATTAGCCGAGAAAGCATTTATGGAGAAAGGGGTTAATGTCATTTTTGATTGATACTAATATTCTGTTGCGGAGTGCAGACGCTAACCATTCCATGCACGCCGATGCAGTAACAGCGACAAATATTCTGCTTGCACAAGGGGGAGATGTTTGTATCATTCCCCAAAATTTAATCGAGTTTTGGAATGTTTACACCCGCCCTGTAGATAAGAATGGTTTAGGACATACCCCAAGGGAAGCGGCTGCTGAAGTCAATCGATTAAAAGGGCTTTTTTTGCTATTACCGGATAGGTTAGCCATTTATTCGGAGTGGGAAAGGTTGGTGCTGACTTATGGGGTGAGGGGAGTTAATGTCCATGATGCGCGGTTGGTGGCAGCAATGCTGGTACATGGATTGACTCATATTCTGACTTTTAATATCAGGGATTTTGCCCGCTATGGGGAAGTGACGGCAATGCATCCGATGGATGTGCGATCGTAAATTTTGGGCAGCAAAAGAAAGGGGGTTTGGGCGATCGCTTTGGTCTCTTACAGCCTGTTCAGAAATCATCTGATCACCTCTCAAAGTCCCTCTCCCTCTCTGGGATCCAGATTTAGGGTGAGGGCAATGTATTAAGCGACTGGTGAACAAGCTGTACCTAAGATTGAGATACGAAACGGGGTTTCTCAGAGTTGATTAACTTTTTCTCCACCGGACGATCGCCCGATTTGATTCACCAATCCACAGGACGAGGGAGGTTCCGCCTATAATCCATAACCAGTCTGTCAGACACAGGGGAACAGTTCGGAAAATGCTGCCGCCAAATTGAACAATCAGAATTTGTCCGATGAAAATTACCCCGGCGATCGCCAAAAAACTAGGATTTTGCCAGAGTTGGGATAAGACGGAATCCTTGGAACCGAAGCATTTGGCATTAAATAAATTCCAGAATTGCAGCATCACAAAACTGGTGAAAAATAGTGACAGTTCATAGGCTGTTACCTGATCATCAGATTGGATATACAGTAGAAACCCGACCAGAATAACTAAAAAAGCTGCCCCGACAGTGAAAATTGAGGATGACATGGCTTTGGAGATAATAAAGTCTTGGGGGTTTCTCGGTGGTACTTCCATTACCCTTTCTGTGGGGGGTTCTGTGGCTAAGGCGAGGGCGGCGAAGGTATCCATAATCAGATTAACCCACAAAAGCTGAATTACGGTAAAGGGTAGGTTAATGCCGATAAAAGGTCCTAACAAGGCAATAATGCAGGCGACGACATTAATTGTGAGTTGAAACAAGATGAATTTCTGGATGTTTTGATAGAGCGATCGCCCCCATAAAACTGCCTGTTTGACACTGCGAAAAGAGTCATCTAACAGGATAATATCGCTGGCTTCTTTGGCGACAAAAGTGCCGCTACCCATGGCTAAACCCACTTGGGCTTGATTCAGAGCCGCCGCATCATTGGTTCCGTCTCCGGTAACGGCTACTACCTCCCCTTGAGCCTGTAATAGCTGGACGATGCGCTGTTTATCTTGAGGACGAGCGCGACCTATTACCCGCACTTTTTTCAGGGTTTTACTGGCGAGTTCATCATCCATGTCTCTGAGTTGGCTTCCGGTAATATAAGCCTCGCTGGTGTCGTTTTCATCGATAATCCCAATTTGACTACCAATTTGGGCGGCGGTTAGCAGACTATCCCCGGTAATCATTTTAATATCAATTCCGGCTTGGCGACATTGGCGGACGGCTTCGGGAACTTCTGGACGTACCGGATCGGCGATCGCCACGAATCCTAACCATACCACATCTTGGCGATCTTCTACATTCAAATCATCCCCTTCGAGTTGGGGTTGAGGGATATAAGCAAATCCCAAGGTTCGCATTCCCCCCGCATCACAGTTTTTTAACTCCTGAGAAATCAATCTTCTGGTTTCTTTGGTGAGGGAAATTACCCCATTTTCTGACAAATACGAATAGCAATGACCTAGGACAATATCGGGGGCTCCTTTAATGTGCATGATCTCCTGGTTATCGATAGGGGATCTTCCTAGGGTCGCCATATATTTGCGATCGGGGGTAAAAGCTAGTTGTTGTTTAATCTCAAACCTATTGCGTTCGGAGAGATAATCAATCTGATTTTGTTCTAACCATAACAACAGCGCCGCCTCCGTGGGATTCCCGATCGCCTTAGATTTTTGGTTCTCATGTTGTTCTAAGTTCGCGGTACTGTTGGCGGCTATGGCTTCGGTTAATAAATCACTGGGAATATTGTTGCTGAAACTGGGAAAATTTATCTCTTGTACCTGCATTTTATTCATGGTTAAAGTTCCGGTTTTATCAGAACAAATAACCGTAGCCGCCCCAATGGTTTCGCAGGCGTGCATCCTTCGCACCAGGTTATTTTGTTTGGTCATTTTCCTCATGCTATAGGCGAGGCTGAGGGTGACACTTAGCGCCAGACCTTCGGGGACAGCGACGACAATCACCGCCACCGCAATCATAAAGTAGGTGACAAACTCAGTGGCGGCTGATGCGGGAATCCAATCACTAAGATTTCGGGGAATAAAATTGCCTCCATAACCGATCGCAATTCCCACTCCAAAAATTAACAAACCTATTAAACTTGATTTCACCCAGCCTATGGCGTGATCATCTTCTAACCATTCTGGCACGGTCGCCTGAGAACCTGAGATTTCTAAGCCATCATAAACAATGGGTAACCATACCCTAACTAGGATAATGATTAAACTGCTAACAGCTAGGGCGACTATATACCACTGTCCTAGGCTCAGGTTAAGGTTTCCGGTGACGATACCCCGCACTACTAAGGCTATATCAATTAAAACGGCAATGGCTAACCCTAGGACTCCAATTAAGCGACTGAGGCGATCTAATTGCTGTTTTAGGGGGGTGTCTATATTGGTGATTTCGCACACTAATTTCGCGGTTTGACCGATTTCTGTGCGATCGCCAACAGCGGTTACTTGAAAGGTTCCATGACCGTCTGTAACTACTGTTCCTCGTAATAGGCGATCACGAGGATAGGCGCTATCGGGAAGTTCCGCACTGGCTACTAATTCTGATGATGCTAACTTTTTGACGGCTTCCGATTCTCCGGTTAAGCTGGCTTCATTTACCCGCAGCGAAACCGCTTCAATTAATTGACCATCGGCGGGGATTTCGTCCCCCAATTCGATGATGACCAGATCACCGACTACTATATCTTTTTTGGGAATGGTGGTAAAACTATGATCTCGGATGACTTTGATGGGGACTTCATCATTCATCCGGTTGAGAATATCAAATTCTTGATTGGCTTTATACTCGTTGAGGAAGGCTAGGGTAGTAGCTAAAGCGATCGCCACAATAATACCAATTCCCTCTACATAATTGCCATTAACTATTCCTAAACTAATGGCGATCGCCGCCGCAATAATCAAAATCCGAATCACCGGATCATCAAACTTTCCCAAAAATTGTCGCCAAGCTGGTTCCCTTGGGGGGGGAGTCATGACATTACTACCGTGAGTTTGGCGACTTGTTTCTACCTCTGGGGGAGTTAATCCTTGTAAGTGATGGATGTCTTGGCGGGGGTCATGGGTCATGGTCATCGGCGAGGCTCCTATATTAGCATCTATATTGAGAACAATCAGATTGTGTTATGTTAAAATCACCGTGTTATATTGGCATTAACCTCGTCAAATATCGGCTTCTGTATTCCGATTTTCACACAGGGAAACTCGGTTAAATTGCGATCGTCTATAAACTTAATCAGCTAAAATACTCAACTGATTACATATATTGACTCAGGCTTAGATTTAACTATAGCACTTTCCCCTGAGATCAGGAAACCATCTCAAGGTTTTTTAGTCGTAACCAGCCTGACCCACGGCGACAAAATCCATTCATTTTAACATAAATTAGTCAGACTTCGCAACTGGTAGCCCCCCATGATTAAATGTTTTAAAAATAGGGCTGATGACTGGCTAAATCTCTCCTGAGCCATTACCCTACCCTGGTTAAACACTAGCGGTTAACATAATTAACCGGATATTATCTACCTTGATTTTCTCAGAAGTATGACCTCAATTGACCCTAACCCGCCGCCTAAAAATCTGAATAATGAGTTGGCGAAAGAACGCAACCGCGCCGCTTCTGAAAGGACTTTAATGGCGTGGATTCGTACCTGTTTATCACTGATAGGCTTTGGCTTTGGTATTGACCAAATTGTGACGGTTATCTACGAAGAAACAGGGGATGCTTACCTTAATCCTCTGCGTCTCTCTCGCTTCCTTGGACTCTCATTTATCGCCTTGGGAACTTTAGCACTAATTACAGCTTCTATTGACCACCGCCAAGAACTTAAACGCATCTGTAGAGATGACTATTTATACACTCCTAGAATATCTCAAGCCCTGACCGTGGCTGTGATTCTGGCGATTTTAGGGGTGGTGGCATTCTTGGGAATTATGCTGAGTTCGTAACCACAATAAACCCATAATTTGAGCAGATATGACCCTGGGTTCAATGATTGATATTGATGACAGAAAACCCTGGGCATTTGTAGTTAATTGGTTAACCACAACACTACAAATGCACCCAGATTACAGATGTGTGAAACTTTAGGCTAGGCTGTAAAGTAAACTCGGCACAATTTGAGCCACAAACTGAAGCAGGAAAATGGCAATGATGGGGGAAAAGTCAATGCCACCCAAGGGGGGAATAAAGGAACGGAAAAGATTAAGATAAGGGTCAGTTAGTTGGGTAATAATGGATAAAGGACCATCGTATAAATTCACATTGGGGAACCAACTAAGCAGGATTCTAATAAAAATTAGAACCATGTAAATGTTCAGGAATTGTGCAACTGTATTGGCAAGTAGAAATAATGGTGAACTCATGGGATATCTCCGAATAACTGGGAAATGGCTTATGGTGTGACCTCAAGGGTCTGGGAATAGTCAACTAGCTAAAATCTGGGCTGGTTCGACCGTCTCCCTGAGTGATTAGTATGATTGACTTTTAACTGGGGTTTATGAAAATGTAAACTGTAGCAGCTAATTATATCATACTTTGGGCGGTAGTTGATGCTAGATATCTTCGGCTGATGGTGATTCGTGAACCTCAGCAGAGATAGTCCCATTAACTCCCCCAAGTTGATGGCGTACATCATCGATCGCCTGATTGAGTTGAGAAATTTTGTCTTCTAAGTTCAAACGGGCTGTTTCCACATTTTCGGGGGTCAAGCGATCGCCTTTATTGCGGTTGCGCTTATTGTCTCCTAGGGAATTAGCGCTGTCGGAGTTATCCCCAGATAGTCGTGAGGAGAGGACAACCCCCAATACACCACCAACGAGACCTCCTAAAGCAGCCCCTAATACCAGTCCGCTGGTAAAGCCTTCTCGATTAGCCATAGTTTTAGATTCACCTCATCATCAAAAATTTAAGTTCCAAAAGTGCGATCGCCCGCATCTCCCAATCCAGGAACAATAAAACCTCGTTCATCGAGACCTTGATCAATAATAGCCGTATAAACTTGCAGGCTAGGATATTCTTGGCTAAGGGACTGCAAGGCTTGGGGAGCTGCTACCACCGAGATAATTCGCATCAACCCCGGATCAATGCCCCGCTTGGTCAGTTCAGCCATAGTCGCCATAATCGTTCCCCCCGTAGCCAACATCGGTTCGCTAACGATTAACCGGGTTTGAGGGTCAAAACCATCAGGAAGTTTATTGAGATAGCAACTCACTTGTAGGGTTTCCTCGTCGCGGACCATTCCCAGGTGATACACCGACGTTAACGGCACGACGCTTTGGATACCTTCCATCAGAGCTAATCCCGCCCGCAGAATGGGTATAACCACCATAGGCGCTTCTGGGTTGATATAGGTAGCTGGACATTCACAGAGGGGAGTTTGTACCGTAGCTTCCACGGTGGTGAACCAATCGCGAGTCGCTTCGTAGGTTAGCCACCGTCCCAGTTCCGTCATGGCGCTGCGGAATAGGGCGGGCGGAGTTGAGACATCACGGGCGATCGCCAACCAATGCTTAATTAGGGGGTGGGGAGGGACGTAAACGCGCAGTTGCAGAGTCATTAGCGGGATAGTTAACCAAATTCGGCTTTTCCTTTCCATCATACTCCCCCGCCTACCCAGTCAGACTACCCCCGCATAGTTTTAAGAAATGTTACAAACTTATTGACAATTATTTTTAACAAGGTTAAAGTAGATTCTCAGTGTTCTCCTCTCAAATCAAAGGATCGGCAGACGGGGGCGGTTGATAAAAAAACCGTTCCCGCATTTCTTGTTAAAATGGCTGGGGCAGGGCTGATCTCATCATTGTGATCACAGAACTGTCGCTTGTGAACGTTATACAAGTATGGTGAAGCGTTACACTGTAGAGTCAGGAAATTCTGGAAGAGAGTTGATCCGATGCCTGTTATTACCCACCAGTCCTTTGCTGATGAACCCCTACCGACTCAAGACTTTGATGTAATTGTCATCGGTTCCGGTATTGGAGGCTTAGTCACAGCCACTCAACTGGCAGCCAAAGGCGCGAATGTACTTGTCCTAGAAAGTTACATCATCCCCGGTGGTAGTTCTGGTTACTTTGAGCGAGAGGGATATCGATTTGATGTCGGAGCATCAATGATTTTTGGATTTGGTGACCAAGGCACAACTAACCTGCTCACCCGCGCCCTAGAAGCTGTTAACGTCAAATTAGAAACTATCCCCGACCCAGTTCAAATTAACTACCACCTACCTGGGGAACTCCAAGTTAGAGTTCACCGAGATTATGAGAAATTTTTGCAAGAACTAGGGGAAAAGTTCCCCGATGAACGAGAAGGAATTCGTAAGTTTTATGACGAATGTTGGCAGGTCTTTAACTGCTTGAACGCCATGGAACTCCTTTCCCTGGAGGAACCCCGTTATCTGATGCGGGTTTTCTTCCAGAACCCAGGCGCTTGTCTGGGACTGGTTCAATACCTACCCAAAAATGTGGGCGAAGTCGCCAAACGACACATCAGCAACCCGGAATTACTCAAATTTATTGATATTGAGTGTTACTGCTGGTCTGTGGTTCCCGCTGACTTGACTCCCATGATTAACGCTGGGATGGTGTTTTCTGACCGCCACTACGGTGGGATAAACTACCCCAAGGGGGGAGTAGGTCAAATCGCCGAAAAACTGGCTGAAGGCTTACAGAAAGCCGGAGGAACCATTCAATACAAAGCCAGGGCTAAACAGATTTTAATAGAAAATGGGCAAGCTGTGGGGGTTGAACTCACTAACGGTAGGGTTTACCGCGCTCGGCGCATTGTTTCTAATGCTACCCGCTGGGATACCTTTGGTAAACTAATCCCTGAAAAAATGATGCCATCTTCTGAGAAAAAATGGCGCAAACGCTATCAGAAATCGCCCAGTTTTCTGAGCTTACATTTAGGGGTAGAAGCCTCCGTTTTAACACCAGAAACAGATTGTCACCACATCATAGTTGAAGATTGGCAAAAAATGGAGGAGCCAGAGGGGACAATTTTTGTCTCTATTCCTACCCTCCTTGACCCGGATTTAGCCCCGCCCGGCTATCATATCATCCATGCTTTTACCCCTAGTTGGATTGATAATTGGGAAGATTTACCACCGACAGAATATGAACAAAAAAAAGAGGAGGCAGCCTGGGGAATTGTAGACCGTCTGGAGAAGATTTTTCCCGGTTTAGATGCGGGTTTGGATTATATGGAAGTGGGAACAGCGCGATCGCACCGTCGCTTTCTTAACCGGGATGACGGAACCTATGGCCCTATTCCTAGCCGCCAACTGCGGGGACTCCTAGGAATGCCTTTTAATCGCACCGCTATTCCCGGTCTGTATTGCGTTGGAGATAGCACCTTTCCTGGTCAAGGATTAAATGCTGTCGCCTTTTCTGGGTTCGCCTGTGCCCACCGCATTGCCGTAGATTTAAAGTTAGGCTAACACCCCAATTTAATTCGATAATTTAGTGGGAGGAAATCGCTCCCCTCCCCTATTTTTATCTGCTCATCTTAACTAAAAATTATAAATTTATGCAAGTCTGTATTGTCACAGGTGGCAACTCCGGTGTCGGGTTAATGACATCGGTGGGTTTAGCTAAATTAGGCTATCATGTCTTTATTGCTTGTCGTTCCCACACCAAAGCTAGAAAAGCTATTGCTTATATCTCTAAAAAAACTGGCAACCCTAACATCGAATATTTGCCCTTAAATCTGGCTTCCCTGGAGTCTGTTCGTCAATGCGTTGAACTGTTTTTAGCCAAAAACTTACCCCTAAATATTTTAATCAATAACGCCGGAATATTCAGCGATCGCGGTGTCACCCCAGAAGGATTTGAGGTGATTTGGGGTACTAACTATTTGGGGCATTTTTTGCTGACTTATTTACTCTGGGAGAAATTACAAACATCTGCCCCTAGTCGAGTGGTTATGGTGTCTTCAGACCTCGCCTTAAAACCCACGACAATTAAATGGGATTTATTTGTGAAATCTACCCCCTTCAACTTTATCGAACTATATAATCAATCTAAACTCTGTTTATTACTGTTAACCCGACAACTTTCTCAACAATCAAGCCATGTCACTGTTAACGCGGTGCATCCCGGTTTTGTCCAATCTAATATTACCATCGGTCATCGTTTGAGTAAGTTTTTGGGTATCGGAATTAGCCCCCAAAAAGGCTGTTATAGTAGCTTATTCTGTGCTACTTTTCCCGAATGTGAATTAATCACTGGTAAGTTTTTTGACCCCAAAGGCAAGGAAATTCCTTTGCCTCCCTTAGCTTTAAATAATCAGTTATGTCAACAATTGTGGGAACAAAGTTTAGATTGGACTGGTGGCAATAAACCTGTGGGAACCCAGACCATTAATTATGATGGTAGTGATGAAGTTTGGGGGCCCTATAGCTTAAAATTAACCCCGGAAGAAATCGCTACAATTCGCCAACATATTTTTAAGGAAGTCTTACCTAAGCCACCGATTAAAGTTTTATTGGTTTCGGCATTAACTGCGTTATTAAAACTACAATTTGGCTCGATTATGTTGTTGTTCGTGCAATGTTATAAGCGACAGTTTTACATGGAAAGACATTTAGATTCGCCTGAATTATTAAAGTTGTGTAAGGACGAGAACTTATTGGCGATTCTCAGAAAACATCTGGGGGATAATTTGCGCCTATGGCGTTCGGAATTATGGGTTAATTATCCCTCCCGTCAATTAATCCCATTTTGGCATCGAGATATTTACCCTAAATTATTGGCTGGGGAAGGCAAAACTATTAATATCTATATTGCTTTAACTGAAGTTACTGACAGGAATGGCTTTGAATATATCCCCAAAACTGAAGCGGAAAATTGTCCCAAGCAAATTACGGACCCTTTCAGTGGTAATCATTTCTACAAGGTTCCTAATTCTGTGAAAAACCAAGTTATCCCGGTGGTTTTGAAGGCGGGGGAATTTGTTTTATTTACTGACCAAGTTATCCATCGTTCGGTTTACAATAGCAGTGGGAAGGTGCGTCTGTCTTTGACTTTAAGAGTGGCTCAAGATACGGTCAAAATTTTGCCGGGATATAGCCCGATTTATCATCAGCCACTATCTTTATCTAATTAATTAAGGCTATCTGATTCTATTTGATGTTGGGCGGGTCTTACAAACTAGAGGTTTCGGTTAGAATATGCTACAATTATTTGATGGGTTAATTATGGGTTGAGGAGACAAAATGAAAATTACTATTGTAGCGATGGAAATTCCCTATCCTCCTATTCATGGCGGCCGAGTTGATGTCTGGCGACGGCTGAAAATGTTGGCGGAATTGGGAACGGAAATACAGTTAATCTGTTGGTCTGGTACGCCTGTAGATGGCGATAGCTTGCAGGTTATTAATCAATATGTGAAAGACTTTCATCTGATTATTTATGAGCGTGGTATGGGTTCTTATCTCCGGCGGGCGATCGCTTTATTATCATACCCTTTAGAAGTGACATCGAGAATAGTTAGAGGTGAGAAATGGAGGGAGATTTTGACATCTGTTGGGTCTTTTAAGCCTGATGTGATTCTCTGCGATCAGATTCATAGTGGTTGGGTAGCATCTAAATTGAGTGACTCTCTGGATATTCCCATGATTGTGCGATCGCATGATATTGAACATTTACATTATCGCTATTATTTTCAATGTGCAAAAGGCACTAAAAAACTGGTGAGATTATTATCTATTAATCACTTAAAAAAATTCGAGAAATCCTTGCTAAAAAAAAGTTTGGCATTTTATGATATTTCCCGATATGATTTACAATTTTGGCAACAACAAGGATTTGATAATGGCTACTTTTTGCCTCCCTTAATCGAATTTATTGACCACCATAATCAAGAGGATAACTTAACTGATTCTGAGTCGGAAAAACCTGCCTATGATGTGGTGTTTCTGGGGAATTTGAACTCGGAAAATAATGTGGCGGGTGTGACTTGGTTTGTGGAGGAAGTCTGGCCAATGTTAAAACAGCGATCGCCTAGTATTAAAGTTCTGATTTCCGGTTCCAACCCCGTGCAAAAAATCAAAGATATTTGTCAAAATAAACCCGGATTAGAATTAATAATTAACCCGCCATCTGCTGCCAAAATTTACCGTTCTGGTCGAGTATTAATCGACCCTGTAGCTACTGGAAGTGGTGTTAGTATAAAATCTATTGATATGTTGGCGATCGGTAAACCCATTGTTTCTCGACCCAAAGGATTGTCAGGTTTACCAGAAGCCGCGAAACCATATTTCCGAGTAGCATCTGATGCGTCATCATACACTAATGAAATTCTAAATTGTCTGGCTGAACAGCAACCCAACATCCCAGATCGCCTTTTACTAGAGTCAATGTTTGGATCTCCCGTCATTGAGAATTTCCTCTCTCAAATTGACTCTCTGCTTACCTCCAATCAAACCCCCAAATAGTAACCCATTGAAACTTGACCATCAAAAAAGACCCACAATCATTAATGTTGATGGTATTGATTAATCGTTCTCAATAAGACCATCTCCATCTGATCAATCATAACTTTAGGGCTAAAATTATCCAGTACATGATCACGACAACGCCGGCCCAGTTCCGGGTCATCATCTCGCCAATTAGTAACCTGGTTAAGAACTTCTGCTAATTGTTCAGGAGAACCAGGTTCAACCAAATAACGGGTTAATTCACCTGTCATCATTTCAGGTATTCCCCCGACTCTACTACCGACCACAGGCGTACCAGTTGATAAAGATTCTAAAACCACCCTCGGACAAGGATCAGGCCAAATACTAGGAACAATGGTAACATCACTAACCCGATAAAGATCCGGTGTATTGGGAACATGACCTATAAACTGGACTAATTCTTTAATCCCTAGGTCATCCACCATATCTTTTAAAAATTTAAGGTAGTGAATACGCGCTGCTGGTGAATCTTCTGTAGGTTCCAAAATCACATTTCCAGCAATTAATAAACAAATATCTGGTTGGTGATTTGCCAGTAACGCAAAGGCTTTAATTAGGACTTCTATTCCTTTATTAGGGTTGAGTCTCCCCAGAAACGAAAAAACTCGCCTGTTTCCTAAGATATTAAAATCACGACGGAGGGATAATTGCTGATACTCATCAACGGAGTAGGGACTAAATTTTTCCGGGTCAATGCAATTATAAACTATATCAATTTTATTAGCATCAATACCACACAAATTAACCCATGTGTCTTTATTAGCTTGAGAAACCGTCATAAATTGATTCACCCCTGACAACCCAGGTCGCCACTTGAACTTAAATGGAGTTCCGGGTAATTGTAAATAACAGACTAAAGGGACTTTGTGGATATTGGATAAAGCATAGCCCCAAAATATTGACCTAGACTCATTAGAAAAAATAATAGAGTCAGACGTTTTTTTTATAGGGGAAATATCATTAAAAAACTCTACAGCAAATTTGACCATATCGAGGGGATTTTTGCGGTTGGCTTGGTAGCGCTTAACCGGAATTAAATCTTGGCAAAATTTGCCATAGGTTTCTAGGAGGTCTCCTTCTTTGGTGTAAACCAAACTAACCTGATGTCCACAATTAGCAAGACCTTCACAAATGCCTAGTAGATTTAACTCCTGACCGCCAAGGGTTGATGAGGGTTCATTTTCTAAAGCAATTAAGTGCATAGATGATGATTTTAAAGTCATTTTTTGATATACAAAATATGTGGTAGTTAACTAATACAGTTTATTGGAAAAAATTGACTGAATATAAACGATTAATTTACTTTTAGTCTGAGTCACCATTATTTCGCACCAATTAAATATCCCACCAATCAAATAACTCGGGCTTTAGATAATCTAAAGTCTTCTTTAATTTTAATTTGATTAACTTTAGAAAACTTACCAATGGCTTGAGAAATACAACTTGATCTAAATAACTGCTGATCATCCTAGGACTAATATCACTGGGGCTACTCCGTTGCCACCCAAGAGACGGACATACAATTAAAGATACAATTTCAGGATTTTGCTTTCGGAATAGATAATATGCAGTATCAATATAGGCTCCATCCAGGTCATCAAAATTAGGATCTTTTTCAAAAAAACAAGTTTGAGAACGTTTTTTCAACAGTTCTTCTAAAAAGAATATCAAAGGATCATAAGCTGTATGATTAACAGCATAAAAATGTGTACCTAATGTTGGATAATTAGTTTTTTTTAAGTGAGTCCAAGTTGTTGATATCTCGGGGTCGTAAAAATTATAATAGTCTGATAGCTTTAATTTATGATAAGCAAAATATCCTAGAAATAATAGATCCCAATTTACTTGACTAAGTTCATCAAGTAATTGTGTTTGTACAGAACAAAATCTACTAGAAATAGCCAGATCATCTTCCATGACTAATATATTACTGAGTTGGTCTCTTTTGGCAATTTTAATAATCTCTAAATGACTCAGGTAACACCCTAACATACCAATGCTCGAAAAAGCTAATTTTTCCGTGGGTCTGATAGCGGGAAAAATGTTTACTTTTTCAGAATCAAAATTTAAGCCTATACTCTTTATTTCTTTCTCCATTTCACGTCTTCTATCAACCCTCTCAGGTAAGTTAATAACATAAATTTTATCAAAAAAATCTGAGATTTTCATATCAAAAATTACTCCCATGTAAGATTTTACTTTTGAGTAATATAGTACATCATTTTTATATTAATGTCAATCAAGTTTTGATTAATAAAAGTTAACTTAAAGTGTTGAAAAAATTAAGTAGCAAACACTATAAGGATTGCCAGTTTATGGTACTTATAAATATGCACCAGCTTAAATAAGTTAACTAGAATTTTTGAGATTTTGATAATTTAGTCGCCAGATTGCACCCCAGTAGCACAGGAGAATTAAAGAATCTGTAGTTAAGGTCGCCCAAGCTGCACCCCTCCATGAAAAGATGGGGATTAAAAAATAATTTAAACTAATATTAATTAAAGCTGCACTAATTTGAACCAACCCTCGTAACTTTTGATATCCAGATCCGGTAAGGGTATCTGCTGCCACTAATTGCATACCAATAATTAGTGGCATGGGAGCTAACCAGTATAATACTGGCACTGAATCTATATAGCTTTCTCCCAAAATATAAGGTATAAAAGGCGCAAAAAATATACAACCTATAAAAACAAAAATACCATATATAGAGATAAGCGGAATCAAACGTTTGGCAAATTTAAAAGCATTACTAATACCCAAAGCACCTTCTTCAAAAAATTTTGTGTATGTGGAACTAAATACTACTAAAATTGGTATATAGCCAACTTCTATCAATCTATAAGCAGCAGAATATATACCAGTTATACTTAGAGTTGAAAGACTGCTTAACATGGTTCTATCAATACTGGAATTGATATTGGCAGCTGATCGGTCTAGAGAGAAGTATATACCTTGAAAAATGTTGTGATTGATATGGGATAATTCTAATTCAGGAAAACCCAGAGAAAAACAAACAAAAAAGAATGAAAAAATTGCCGTTATTGTTGTACCAAAAACATATAAAATAGACCAATTGATAGCATTAGGATCATCAAAAAATATAACTAAAGCTATAGCAGATAAGACTTTCACAAAATTATAAAAAATCTGTAATTTAGCCGTGTTTTTATGCTGATTAAGTCCTAAAAAAGCGCCACAACATATATTCCAAATAGACAATCCTAAAATATCAGAAATAAGTATGGATAAAATCAAGACGTTAGGAATAAATTTTGGCAAAATAAATTTGCCTATTAAAAATGATAAACAAATTACAAAAAAACTACAAAAAAAAGTTGTTACAAGAGCATCACCCAAATATTTTTTAAATAAAATTTTATTTCTTGAAACATTTCTAATTAAAATATCTGTACTACCTAATGTTCCAAATGGAACAGCGATCGAGGCTAGTGCTGTTACTCCCATAAACATACCAAAATTTTCAGAACCCAGATGTCTAGCAATCAATATAAAGTATGTAGCTTGCATGAAAATACTGATGACTTTACCCAAAAACATCCATAAAGTATTTCGGACTAATGACTTTTGCGTGATTTTCTTAATTTGTTCTTGCAAATTAGTAAAATATGACATATATTTTTCGTGATTTACGTCTTGAATGGCTACCAAATTTAACTTTAGACTAACTTGATTTTGGTACAGAAACTGCTAATAAATATTCGGTGCTAGAGGAACGTTCAAAGGCTTGATCTAGGGAATAGGTGGGCTGCCAGTTTAGAATCTTTTTAGCCTTTTGATTGCTATATCGCAGTGGTTTAAAACGAGCTTGTAGTTTGGCGGGGACTAAAATACCTGGTAAACGAGCTTTACCCTCAAGAAATACGCGGTTAAATAGCCAAGCCATATTGGCAATTAATCCCATAAAAAACCAGTTTATAAAATATATTTTGGGGACTTTATCCATGGTTTCTATGAGTTTTTGGGCATAGACATTTTGAGCAGGTAAATTATCATCGATAATATTTAAGGTTTGTCCAAAGGCTGCCTCTTTATCGGCGGCGATGACAATGGCTTCGGCACAGTTTTCGACATAGGTTAAAGGCATAATTGCATTACCTCCGATTCTTAACCAGGCACTATCCCCTATTTCGGCACCTAAGCAAGCATTCCAAAGATAATCTCGACCGTAAATCATCCCCGGACGAATAATGGCAACTTGTCCACCATCTCGCTCAAAATCTCGATAAAGTTGTTCTTGAATTAGCTTGGTTTGAGCGTATTCGTCACGATTTAAGGGGTCAGCTTCAATGGGAGAATCTTCGTCTAAAATTTGATGCGATCGCATTTTTACATAATCATAAACTGAAAAGGTACTAATGGCTATGAGCTTAGAAATCCCGGCTTTTTGCATAGCAATTAAGACATTTTCTGTAGATATGACTGTACCAGCAAACTGGGTGTAAAAATCCCCGGACTTGGAGGCGGCTAAATGAATGACAGCATCCACAGATTGCAGACTTTCTACCAAGCCTGATGATTGCCTTAAATCTATGCGGACAATTTCTACATTAGGATGATTAAACCAAGAGAATTTGGTCTCATCAGTTTGGGGACGAAGTACGGCTTTTACTTGGTGTCCCCGTCGCAAGGCTTCCGTGACAATATACTGTCCTAAAAATCCAGATGCGCCAGTGATAAACAATTTCATAGATGATTCTCCTCGGCAATTAATGCGTTAACTAAACGGCTGGTTTTATCCATATCTTCAAAGCTAATTGGTAGCGGCTTATCTTCTTGTAAGGCTTGATAAGTCTGCTCTAATAAACTATGTAAACCTTCATAGGGAGTCTTTTGTAAAAGTTTCCGACGAAAGTTAGTAAAGCTGGCATTCATGAAAGTCCAACCGTTAGCAAACTGATTAGCCAAAGGGGAAAGCTGTTTACCAACGGCACGAGGGACTACACAGCGAATATAGGGTTGAAATAAATCAACTTCTGCATAACCCAAGGAACCGCGAACTGTCACGGAAAAACAATCGGGTTGAGTGTAAGCACTAAACCGTATGCGAGTATGTTGATGACCGGAAAAAATCAGTGCATCTAAATCGTCATACTTAAATAAATTGCCGCCACCATGATTATTCCATCCGGCTTTGACGTAATCAAAAGTTGGTATAAATAATAAGGCAAGATAACACAAGTGGGTAATAAAGTCATGAATTACACCCCCTGGCAGTTTATGGACTGGACTGGGTAGATTTTGGTCTGCGTATCGTCCACCACTGCGGATGTCTAATGCCATGCGGACTTCTACTTCGCCGATTGTTCCTAGGGTTCCATCTTCAACTAGCTTTTGCAATGCTAGAATGGGCTGATTGAAGCGATAATTTTGGTTTTCGATTAAATGGCGATCGCATTTTTTAGCAAAATCCCATAGTTCTTTAAACTCATCATAAGTGGGAGTTATCGGCTTTTCACAAATCACATGAGCCCCAGCACTCAGACAATCCATAGACATTTTTTTATGGATTTGAGGCGGTGTTAAAATATGCACAACATCCGGCTGGGCTTGCTCTAGCATTTGATGATAATCTGTATAAGCAGTTTCAGCACCGAATCTTTTAACCGCATAGTTAGCAGCAGCTTGGGAAATATCACAAACTCCTACTAAATCAGCCCTTTCCGAGGTAGACAAAAAACTGAGATGTTCCTTAGAAATCAACCCGGTACCAATAACGGCTGCTTTTAACTTAGGTTTTTGAGTGTCTGTATCCATTACAATTAATTTAATCCTAGAAAAATAGTTTACTTGATTTCACACTAATTAATGTTTTCCAGTAATTTTTGATAGCGTTTAATCGGAATACCAGCTTTGGCTGAAATCATAACTGTGACATAATCTGGCTCAATTTCAGACAAAAAATCCTTGATTTGTTGTTCTGATAAATTTTCTGTCCCAAAATAGCGTAAGCCGGGGTAGGTTTCATCAATATAATGATTTGCTTCATGGGCTAGAATATAATCACAAAACATTCCATAGAGGATATACTCAGATAAATTCCAAGTATTAGAGATGGTTTCCACCCAATAACGTCCAGACACTTTCTCTAGGTGTTCATATAATTTGAAAATATTATCTCTTTTCCAGGTAATCAAGTCACCAATATAGTTAGGAGCCGGAAAATCCATCATGGGAGTAATCAGTAATTGACTAGCAGTTTTATACCAACTATAATGAGACTCCCAAAGGCGAGGAATTGAGTTAGGCTCTCGATAAAAGCGAATTTTTCCATCCTTAACAAATCGTTCCTGTGGATTTAAAGGACGCACAAAGGCAACATCTGAGTCTACAAACATCAAAACATCTTCAGACACAAATTTAGCCGCTGACAGCTTAATAATTTGCTGAAGCAGCCAGTTACTAATGGGAGGACTTTTGAAGCTAAACCAACCATTTTTGACAAAAGGTATCCTTTTTATCCACCTAGGAATCACTTCTTCAACAACTAGAATTTCTGTGCGATTATTTTGGAGTGATTGAAACATTGATAAATCTTTTCGAGCAACAATAATATAATGCTTTGTTGATGAAGGTATGAATTTATCAACTGTATAACACAAAAATTGGCATCTCTCAAAGTCCGGTGCATAACTCGGTGTAATCAAACAAAAGCTGTATTCTGAGCCAGGAGGTTGAGACGTGATCTTCATAATTTTAATTGAGATTTAAATCAATTCAAGTCAGGGAGTAGTTTTGATGATCTTGATGCATCAAATTGAGGATGAGATGGTTTTGGTTTTTCAATGGGTGCCATAATTGAAATTGATAAAGCTGTATATAATACCCAGAATATACTGTTTTGAGAAATTATACCTCCTTCAGTTGCATTAGTTAATAGTAAATAAGTTAGAAATATTAAGGGCCAAAAGTATTCTATTCCGACACTAAATCGGGCCATAAAAACTGCCCTTAACAAGTTAATTGTAAACCCTAAAAAGTAAGTTATAACACCTAATAAGCCGATGTCTAACCACATATCGAGTATTCCATTATGGGAATAAGGAACCGGCCATCTTGCAGATCTAATAATATAGGCTGATGCACTATCTAATCCCTGCCAAAAAGCGGTATAACCGTATCCCAAATAGGGACGTTTTTCAATCATTTCTCTAGCCCAAACCCACAGTTCAGTACGACCGGTAAGGGTTGGGTCTTTACCAATTAATCCCAGTATTTCATCAATATTTTCAGTATAGATATAAAAAATAGTACCCCCTAAAGTGACAATGGCTAAAAATGAAGGAATCAGTAAAATATAGCGAAATCGCAGCACCCGATAGGCTATGATACTGGTAAATAAAACTGTAAAATTAATCAGGGAACTTGATGATTTTGCCATGACCAATAGCAAACAAGCAATGACGATCGCCCCATGAGCCATCCAGCGTTTTCCTTTCTCAAAAAGACCGGGTGATAAAATTAATACTATACCACCTAATGTCATGCCTCTTCCTAAAAGATTTTTATGGTTATATATGCCTCGCCAAGCCCCATAGTGAACGGCTTGTTCAATGCCATAACGCGGTAATGCGATCGCAAAAACCACACTGAGGACGGCAATAATTCCATAGGAAATAGCCAAAAGTTTCAGTTGTTCTCTGAGGGTATAACGACTACCTAAGTAAATACCAAATAGTGTAGTTCCAATTAAGCCAATACAACTTTTGAGGGTACGAGCCGGAAAATCTGACCAGAAATAGGAGGCGATCGCAATCAAAATCATCACCCAGATAACCGGCCCTCTTTTAGCAGCAATTAAAAACTTTTTCCACCGCAGCAGGAGTAAAGCGACAGAAACTAAATAAGTCAGCAGAAACAGCAGAACATTTAATCTAAAATCAAAGGAATTGATATCTGTACCATCACCCTCGCTTGCGCCGCCAGATAAAATCAGAGGCAACCAGTTGGCGCTATAGTGAATAATGGCAAAAACCGTAAAACTCGATTCCACATATTTTAAGTATTTTTCCATTAAAATATTGATGTTTTTTGTCTAAATCAACACCCTGTTACCTGCTGTGCATCATAGCATTTTGATTAGTGAAAGTCAGATAGAAATGTAAAAATTAATGTAGATTATGTAAAGTTTTGGTAAAGTTGTTGATTTGAGGGAGTCCCCAGACTTAATTAACCGGGTATCGGGGTGGTCTGATATCTAAGAAGAATTCTTAGAAGATATTTTCTGTGGGGACCCAGAGCGATCGCGCCGATGGGATTTTTGGAGAGGGAAATAGCGTTGAGCATGATAGAAATACTTAGTGGACTCATTCTTGCTAATCCCATTGATCACTGTCCCCAAGATCCGCTGACCCGATCGCCCTAATATTTCCTTAGCCGATTTAGCACTATCGCGGTCAAGAATTCGGGGTCTAGCAACCATTAACACCCCACTAGCCATATTAGCTAAAGTTAAAGCATCGGCGGCTAATACCAATGGTGGTGTATCAATAATTACAAAATCATACTCCTCCGAAAAATTCCGAATTAAGGAAGTCATGCGTCGAGAATCCAAAAGTGCTAACGGATTGGGTGGTGTCACCCCAGCGGTCAAAATATCGAGTTGGTCAATTCCCGGCTTCACGGCTTCGGAAAGAGTCGCCTCTTCCACGAGTACATCACTTAATCCCACCGCATTAGTTAAACCCCAGATATGATGTTGAATCGGTTGTCGCATATCCCCATCAATGAGTATCACCCGATGTCCAAGCTGGGCGATCGCCGCCGCCAAATTAGCGGAAACCGTTGATTTTCCCTCCTGTGGTACGGAACTGGTGACCACAATTACCCGCACCTTGCGATCGGAGCCCAAAAACTTCAAAT
Organism: Limnospira platensis NIES-39; assembly: GCF_026000695.1. GTDB lineage: Bacteria > Cyanobacteriota > Cyanobacteriia > Cyanobacteriales > Microcoleaceae > Limnospira > Limnospira platensis. Next base: position 1,524,858 of record NZ_AP026945.1, on the reverse strand, counting down.
TAGCCTGAATCATCCGATAAATTTCGCTAATTAAGGAACCGGGTGTATCCACTACTGGAACCTGTACAGAAGAGCGATCGCCTCCGGTAAAATAGCGGTAAAAAGGCGGATCTGCAAAAGAAGGAATAATACCCAACAAAGTATATCCCAATAAATCCCTAGTTTCCGCCACCGTCCTCAGAGATTTATCGCCCATTTCCATCAACAGCAATAAAGTAGTTGAGGCGACCAATCCCCCCATGACCCCCAAAGCCAACAACTGTATTTTTGCCGTTCTTCCCTCGTCTGGAACGTTAGCTGTTTCGATAATTCTGGCATTATTGGTAATCTTATTGGCTGCCACTTGCGCTTCCTCAAGATTTTGTAGTAAAGTCCGATAAGTCAGACGAGCCACCTCAGCCTTGCGCTCAAGTTCCTGCTGTTGTTGTTCTAATTGTGGCAAGATACTAGCTCTTCTTTCCAAACCATCACGCGCCTCATAGAGAGAGTCAAGCTGCTTAGTCAAATCCATTCGCCTAATTTCCGCATTAACAAACTCTTCAATCTTGTTATTTTTGACATCCATAACCCTGAGCAACCCGCGAGAAAAGGCTCTGCCACTACCCAAATAAACTTGAATTTCTCTCTGTAACAAACTCTCCAGATTATCTCGCTTTCCCTTTAAAGAAATAATCCGGGGATTTTCATCTCGAAAACGTCTTTGTTCCTGAGCCAACTCACCCTCCACGTTCTCCAATTCTTGTAAAGCAGATCGCACCACCGGAGACTGACTTAAAGTATTTACCGCTATAGCCTCTTCCAGATTCAAGCCCACTTGATTTCCCAAGGAATTAACCAAAGATTGCACCGCATTCAATTCAGCTTCTAAGGTAGTAATATTGCGATTTAACTGCGCCATTTCCTGTACTGATATAGCAAACTCCGTTCCCAGGTCTACTATCTCATTTCTTTCCTTAAAATTTTGAATAGATTTTTCCGCCAGAAACAACTCCTGTTGTACCCTAGGTAGTTGTTCCTGAATAAACTCTTTTGCCCCCGAGGCTTCTTGTCGAATACCAGACACATTCGCCTCAATATAAACCTCCATAATGGTATTAATCACATCAGCAACTTCTTGAGGATTTTTGCTTTGATAGGTTAACAGAACAATATCCGTCCCGCCGATAATTCTAATATCTAAATTGCGTCTAATATCCTCTGGATAAATTGGATCACCATCTTCATTAGTTAAATTCAAGCGCTCAATCACAGTTTCTAGCAAAGGATTAGAATGCATTAATTCTATCTGGGTACTCAAAGGAGTCTGATCCGCCAATAGTGCTTTCAATTCCCCCAACCCTTCACCAATACCAGCTAAAGAAGAAGTGCGGTCTACCTTAAATAAAATTTTGCCTGAGTTTTGATAAGTTGGGCTCAAGAATTGGGTAGCATATACAGCCCCAGATACAGTTAGCACAAAAACCCCCAGCAGCCAAAACCATCGGCGTTTCAATGTTTGTAAATATCTGCCCAAATCTAAATCAATAGATTCTCGGTGTTCAATATTACTAAAATCCATAACCATTACCTCTTATAGACAAGAACACAATCTGATCAATAAATTTAATTATTATTATCTCTATCCTCTGTTAAAATATGAATGATATTCAGTAAAGCCGAGACCCCAATTAGACCACCCACAGGTCTTAACACCTCTTCAAAAGTATCAGCCGCCTCAGTTAAAGCTGAACGATTCACCACCACCACATCATCTCGTTGTAAAACGGGATTATTGGGTGCATTTAGTCCGGCTTGAAAATCAATAGAAATTTGACGACGGGAAACCGTACCATCAGGACGCAAACGCAGAAGTTCCACGGAGCCAGTATTCGCCCGCCGCCGATTAAACCCCCCCGCCACCAAGATAGCTTGATTAAGGGTTGTATTAATTGGTACTTGAAGCGCCCCCGGTTGTGTCACTTCTCCCACCACATTAACCATCATAGTTCTCGGGGAGAAACTAGCACTTGCTAGGGAAATAATCTCATCGGGAGGCACTGCACTAGCGGTAGGAATTATAATAGAATCTCCCGGCTGTAAACTAATATCCTGAGTAGCATCACCTGTGGTCAGTAATTGCCACAAATCGACAGTTATAGTCTTTAATTCACCCGCCTGAGTAAGTCTTTGTAATTGAATGCGACGCAGGTTAGCTTGAGGCTTAATACCTCCCGCCCTTTGTATAGCTTGAGTAATGGTCGGTAATTCGGGTAAATTGGCCATTCCTTCCCCCATAATATAGGTTCCCGGATTAAATACTTCCCCGACGATAACTACCTGAAAAGGGGCGACCTCTTCCGGCGCAAAATTAGCAGAATTAATCTGTCGAATAGCGACAGGATCAAGATTTTCGGCGGTAGGTACTACAATTGTATCGCGATCGCGCAAAACCAGATCTTGGCTTAAATCTCCATTTTCCAGCAATTCCTTGAGGTTGACGACAATATTTAACCTAATGGGGTCTTGTCGCTGCACCTTAACCTGAGTAATATCTGCTGATTGAGTAATCCCACCCGCCTGCTGGAGAAGCTGAGTTACTGTATAGAACTGAAATTGTCGCTCAACGGTGTTAGAGGTAGAAAGGGGTAGAATGTATGTTCCTGGTCGTTGCACCTCCCCCCCAACGGCAATGCTAATGGGACGGGGTGTAATAATTCTCACGCTGGGGAATGGTTGCTGTACAAAGGGAGTATAGGCGGCGGAAATTTTCTCAGTCAGTTGAGAAACTGATAGCCCAGCTACGCTAATTTGACCGATTAGGGGCAGATTGAGTGTGCCATCAGTCAAAATTAGGTATTCGCCACTGTATTCAGGAACATCGAGAATATCTACCCTTAGCAAATCTCCTGGACCGAGGGTATAGGCATCAGGAACACGAATTGAGGCGGGGGTAATGGTGGGGATAGAAGGTTGAGTTTGGGCTAGGCTGATAGGTGTGCTGGTATGCCATATCAATAGGGACATTAACCCCCAACTCATCACTGTTGTAGCCTGGGAAGATTTGACAGGATTAGTTGTATTAGCTTGAAATGATGGCTCAGTCATAGGTGAGAGTCAATACATTGGCAGTATCAAACATAAAATATACAGTTGACAATGAGTTAAAGGCTGAGGCTTTCTTCCTCATGGTAACGGCTATTCTCTGAAGTGGCTAGTTATTAAGTTGTCTAACTCAGAATAGTCGGGAATAGAGGCTGATACTGATGCACCATTTCTGATGATAACCCGATCATGCTGCGATCGCGATAGTAATTCACTGAAATTTCTGCCTTTAAAAGCGATGAGATTGGCGGAAATGCCTACCCCAAGCCGAACTCGATTTGATAATCCCATTAAGTCGGCGGCGGTTTTGGTGACGATTTGGGGCCAGTCACCATAGGGATGATCTAAATGACCGATTCTGACTGACATTTTGAAGACTTCTAAAACATCATGATCTCCAAAGGCATAAAATGGATCACGACAGTTATCACTGGCTACTGTTACGGGGATTCCTGCCTGTTTTAATTCATGCAGAAGTGTCACACCTCGCCATTTCGGAGTTTGGGGTGTATGTGAATGGTTATCATATTGTCTATCTTGCAGATATAAATTGCACATGGGCAAGCTGACAATCCCTATATTAGATGCTTTGAGGAGATTAATGGTCTGGTTAATTACTTCGGGATTCTGGACGGATAAACTGCAACAATGTCCGCAAATTATCGGATTCTCAAATTGAGATTTGACTGCATATTCGGCGATTTTATATAAGGTGTTAGAATCAGGGTCGCCATTTTCATCTACATGGAAATCTAAGGATAAATTCCGGTCTTTGGCTAGGTCAAATACTCGCTTAATTTGTTGATCAAGGTCACGGTTAATATAAGCGACACCCCCTAAAATACCACCCATTTCTGCTACTCTATCGGCTAGTTTTTCTCCCTGGGGGGTTAAGTAATAATCCAGAGATACGAGGGATACAGCTTGCAAAAATATGCGATCGCACCATTTTTTCCGCAGACTGTTAAATACTTCCCAGCTAATTTCTGTGAGTTTTCCGGCTGAGTCTAAATGGGTGCGGAGAGCCTGGGTCCCATGGGCATAACTACATTTTAAACCAAATTCCATCCGCTGATAGATGTCTTCAGCACTCCAGTATTTTTCACTGTCAGAAATCGCGGTATTTAGCGCCCCGGTAAAAGTCCCGTCGGGATTAGGCGATCGCTGCCAAATATGGCCCTTATCTAAATGGGTGTGTAAGTCCACAAAACAGGGCCAAAGCTGTCCCCCCCGCAGGTCTACCCAGGGGATATCAGCCACCTCCCTATTTCCAGCCGGTCGCAGTTGGCTGATTTTCCCCGATGCAATTTCCACATCCATTAATATTAGCCCCTCCCGCGTCTGCTGGCTTAACCAGTCCGGTTGGCTTACTTCCAATAAACAGCAGGGAATATGGGCATTTTTTAGCCAGTAGCGATCGCTTTTGGGAATACTAATCATGACCACCATTTACCCCATCATGCAAAAATAACATTGTTAATATGCAAAAAGTTCATCAAACTTAGGATTTTGTAATATTAGCTACACTTTAACTGATTTTTCAGCTTTAACCTACTGATTAATTCTTAAAGTCATCGCTCAAATTTTCGGCGGCTTTAGGAGTAGTTAAATTTGCGGATCTCATTCCCCCAATCACCTATATATAGGTTGCTGTTTATACAGTTATCCTAAATTTATGGCTAGTTTTGATGTGCTTATCCTAGTTTTTGATATAGCCCAAGCCATAAAAGTTATTATCAAATCAAGAGGCGATCGCTCATCAACCTAGGGAAATGTAGCCCCGTGCTAGTCAACTTTACTATCAGAAAATCCCCATGACATCCATTCAAACCACCCCCAACTCATTAACCTCTTCTGTCGGTCTCAAAATCGGATCAGTAATTGGTTTAATTGCCTTTTCAGGATTTTACATCAACAGTTGGCAGCAACTACTATCCAACCATTACGCACAACAGCAACCCCAAGCCGAAACCATTGTAACTGCTGTCGAAGTTGTCCCAGAAACCGTAGAAACCCCAACAGTAGCCGCCACCGTAACCCCCATAACCGATCCGAATGCGATCGCCCAGCTAACCAGCCAATTATACACCCAAATTGACCAAAACTGGCAACAGTACCCCACCTTTACCGAGAACCTAGTTTATCAGGTCTCAGTCAATCAAACAGGTGCGATCGCCCAATACAAAACCATCAACCCCGCCGCCGCCAAATATCTTAATCAGACCCCCATTCCCCAATTAAGTCAAGCCACCACCTCCGACCAACCCCAGGCTGAATTTCTCGTAGTCATGGCCCCCAGTGGCAGTCTACAAGTTAACCCTTGGGTTGCCGAATAATATTCCCTCATCAATTACCTGGATTTAGGATTGAGTAATTAGGCCCAACTTATTCAGTCATCACTCAAGCTAATTCCCCCTGTTGTTTAACCCACCACCATTTAATCAAAATGCTAACCGAATTATGGTCTTTAAAAGGCCGATACAAAATCCTACACCTAACCTGGTTCGCCTTCTTTCTCTCCTTTGTAGTCTGGTTCAATTTCGCGCCTTTAGCCACAGCAATTCAAGAGGATATGGGCTTAGAAATAAGTCAAATTCGTACCCTCGCCATTTGTAATGTCGCCCTCACAGTTCCCGCCCGGATTATTATTGGGATGCTGCTAGACAAATACGGCCCCAGAATCACCTACTCATTACTGCTAATTTATGCAGCAATTCCCTGTACAGCATTTGCCTTAGCCCAAAACTTTAATCAATTAGTAATTTCCCGTTTAGCCCTCAGCATAGTTGGTGCAGGATTTGTAATTGGTATCCGCATGGTAGCCGAATGGTTCCCCCCCAAAGAAATCGGTTTAGCCGAGGGAATTTATGGCGGTTGGGGTAATTTTGGTTCCGCCGCTGCCGCCTTTAGCTTACCCACTCTAGCAGCCATTTTAACCTTCGGTTCTGGCGGCGTAATTAACTGGCGAGTAGCCGTAGCATTAACAGGAATTATCGCCGCTGTGTATGGTGCTTTCTACTTCTTTAATGTCCAAGATACCCCCCCCGGAAAAGTCTATCACAAACCCCAACGCGCCAGAGGCTTAGAAGTTACCACCCCCAAAGACTTCTGGTTTTTGATGATTATGAATATTCCCCTAGTTGGTGTTTTGGGTATCCTAGCTTGGCGTTTAAGTAAAGTGGGTTTCTTGACCCAACCTCAACTTTATATCGTCTGGGTAGCCTTATTCGGTTTATACCTTTTCCAAGGTTATAACTGCTGGGAAGCTAATAAAGAATTAATCCTTGGTCAAAAACACTATCCCCCCGCAGACCGTTACAATTTTTCCCAAGTTGCTATTTTGGAATTGACCTATTTTGTCAACTTTGGCTCAGAATTAGCTGTGGTGTCAATGCTTCCCGCTTTCTTTGAGGGGACTTTCGGACTCAGTAAACCAGCCGCTGGAATGATAGCTGCTAGTTATGCTTTCATGAACCTAATGTCTCGCCCTGGTGGAGGTCTAATTTCTGATAAATTAGGTAGCCGTAAAAATACCATGGCAGCTCTGACAGCGGGAATGGCATTTGCTTATTTAATTATGGGTCGAGTTCATGGTGGTTGGTTGCTACCTGTCGCCGTACTTTTAACCATGACTTGTTCATTCTTTGTACAAGCCGGGGAAGGTTCAAGTTTTGCGATCGTTCCCCTCATTAAACGTCGTGTCACTGGACAAATTGCCGGAAATGTCGGCGCTTATGGAAATGTCGGCGCAGTCGTTTATCTAACACTATTTAGCCTATTTCCACAAGGTGATATTGGCAACCGAATTTTCTTCGAGATGTTAGGAGTAACTAGCATGATTGTCGCTTTCATCTGTTGGTTTTTCCTCAAAGAACCTCAAGGATCTTTTGCCGAACATCATGAAGGAGAATTACAAACCAACGAAGACCTGATCCCTGTCGCTAAATAACTCCCAAATAGGGGCGGGTTATTCACTAGCATTAAATTAGCTACTCGCCCCTGAACCGACAATAATTCCCTATCCTTCCCAGATGACTATCCTCCGTGGTTACGGTGATTAACTTCCGGTTGGGGTGGATTGATTAATTAATTGGCTGATTTTAGCAGACAATTAATCACAGTCAACTCCCCCCCGCAATTGCCAGCCAATAGGTGGCTGATCTCCTATAATAAAAACTGCCACAATTACCACCCATTAATCTAAAATGACTCAATCGACAAAAACTCTCTGTCCTTACTGCGGTGTTGGTTGCGGCTTAGAAGTTTTACCCCCCGCCCAACCAGGAAAAGCCACAAATAGAGACTCACTCGGAAATCCAATTTGGCAAGTTAGAGGCGATCGCACTCACCCCTCAAGTCTCGGTAAAGTTTGCGTAAAAGGTGCAACAATTGCCGAAGCCATAGACAAAAATCGCCTCAAATATCCCATGATCCGAGACACCCTCGATCAACCCTTTCGCCGCGCCACCTGGGATGAAGCCTATAACCTTATTGTCAACCGCATTCAAACCGTCCGCAATACTATGGGCGCTGATGCCATCTGTATGTATGGTTCAGGTCAATTCCAAACCGAAGACTATTACATCGCCCAAAAGCTAATTAAAGGCTGTTTGGGAACCAATAATTTTGATGCCAATTCCCGCCTTTGTATGTCTTCCGCCGTGTCCGGTTATATCAAAAGTTTCGGTTCAGACGGTCCCCCCTGTTGTTATGACGACCTAGAAAAAACCGACTGTGCCTTTTTAATCGGTACTAATACCGCTGAATGTCACCCCATCGTTTTTAATCGTTTGCGGGTTCACCATAAGAAAAATCGCCAAGTCAAAATGATTGTGGTTGACCCCCGCTGCACCCAAACCGCTGAAGCCGCAGACCTACATTTAGCCATCCGTCCCGGCACCGATATTGACCTACTTAATGGTATAGCCAACCTCTTAATGCGTTGGGGTTTTATAGATTCTTTATTTATTGATGAATGTACCAAAGGATTCCCTGATTATATGCAGGTAATCCAATCTTATCCCCCCGAATTGGTAGCCAGAACCTGTGGTATTCGTCTTGATGATCTTGAACTAGCCGCTAGGTGGTGGGGTGAGTCTAAACGGGTTTTATCTATGTGGTCAATGGGCATCAATCAGTCCTCCGAAGGAACTGCCAAAGTGCGGACTCTGATTAATCTTCATTTGATGACTGGAAATATTGGTAAACCTGGGGCGGGTCCCTTTTCTTTAACAGGTCAACCCAATGCTATGGGAGGTAGAGAAGCCGGAGGACTTGCCCATATTTTGCCCGGTTATCGAGTTGTAAAAAATCCCGAACACCGAAGAGAAATTGAGGAATCTTGGGAACTAGAACCCGGTCAGATTTCTGACCAAGTAGGTTTGAATGCTTGGGAAATGATTACTGGCTTAGAAACTGGTAACGTCGGGTTATTATGGGTGGCGGCGACTAATCCAGCAGTCAGTATGCCCGATTTAGAAAGGACTAAAGCTGCTTTAATGCGATCGCCTTTTACCATTTATCAGGACGCTTATTATCCTACGGAAACCTCCCAATATGCCCATATTTTACTACCCGCCGCCCAGTGGGGAGAAAAAACCGGGACTATGACTAATTCCGAACGGGTCGTTACTCTATGTCCAGCTTTTCGTGACCCCATAGGACAAGCTAAACCCGACTGGGAAATTTTCGCCGAAGTAGGGCGCAGGTTAGGCTTTCACAAACAATTTAATTTCGCTAATTCCGCTCAAGTTTACCAGGAATTTGTCCGCTTAACTCGTAACCGTCCCTGCGATTTATCCGGGTTGAGTCATGATCGTTTAATGGTTTCTGGTCCTATTCAATCGCCTTGTCCTGAGACCGAAACCGAAATTAATCGCACCCCGAAACGTTTATATACTGATTTACGATTTAATACCCCAGACGGTCGCGCACAATTTGGCGCTTATTACTCCAAAGGATTAGCTGAACCCCCAGATCCTGACTATCCTTTAGTGTTGACAACCGGGAGATTATACGGTCATTGGCACACTCAAACCCGCACCGGGAGAATTGAGAAAATCCGCAAAATGCACCCCGCTCCTTTTATTGAAATTCACCCCAAAGATGCCCATAAATTAGGCATTGAATCCGGTAATTTAGTGCAAGTGCGATCGCGCCGTGGAAAGGCTTATTTTCCCGCTCAAATTACTAAAGCGATCGTTCCGGGAACTGTATTTGTACCCATGCACTGGGGCGCTTTATGGGGAGATAATACCGAAGCCAACGCCATGACTCACCCTCAATGTTGTCCGGAGTCTAAACAACCCGAATTAAAAGCCTGTGCCGTACAATTATCAATAGTTAACCCCGAATTATTACCAACTTCACAAACCCAACCTAACCAACAACAACTCAACCCAACTATTCCCGTCTAAATACCTCCGCTGGGAGGGTACATGATTAATCATTAAAACCGGGTTTTTCCTGCCATAGCAACCCAAAAACCCGGTTTCTCCTGATGATTAATTATCTGTATTGCGTTTGGAATGTTCTTTTAAAACCCATCCCATCAGAGACACAGGACCTTTAGAAACTGGCTCATTGGCAAGTTTTTTTGATTGTTTATTATACTGAGATTTAAACAAAAATTTATGAATCGACTTGTACACCTTGCCAACTTCTGGGTTCGAGGAATTAGACTCCTCAATCTTTGGCAGAGAGTCTATATGCCACCAAGTTATTAATTGATAAGTAGATACACCACCCAAAAAGCTACACAGCAGACTAAATGGCAGCGAATAGCCTACCAAAAAAAAGCCCCCCATAAACAATAAACCAATCACTAATCCGGTGGTTATTGCGCCTGTAGTAGTTGGAGAATCTGACATGGCTCGGCTACTCCATTTAATAGATAAGTTGTTTTAGACCTCATCCAAATCTTCACAAAGTTGTTGTAAATTTTGGTGTTCTAAGCGACGGGAAGATCGGCGATATTTTTTAGACTGCAATTTAGGTTCATATTGTTTTCCCCCTCCAGATTTACTTTTAGATTTGAGGCGATCCTCCTCTAGTGGTTGATGTTGAGACGTTTCCCAAGCCTCGATCGCCTCCTCAAGAAAATGGAGATATTGGGGGTATCTTTCCCAGTCTCCACGCACCACACATGATGGTTCTTCGCGGTGCAAACAATCATCAAATTGACACTTACCCTTAGTTAAGCGATCGCGAATTTCCGGGAAATAATTACCCAACTGGTGAGGGTCACATTGCAATTCCGGTTGATTAAACCCCGGAGTATCAGCCAGGAAACCCCCGTTATGTAATTCAAACAATTCCACATGGCGGGTAGTATGCCGTCCTCGCCCCAATTTTCCCGACACTTCCCCCACCCGCAAATGACTATTAGGAATCAGTTTATTAATCAAACTAGACTTCCCCACACCAGACGGACCAGAAATAGCCGTAGTTTTCAGGCGCAAGCGATCCAGCAGAGAATTAGCAGTGCCAGAAACCAGGTTTCTATCACCATCTCTAGTGAGGGAAGGCGAACTTTCCCCGAAACCGGGTTTGTCCAACCCAGCCGAATTTGATGATAAATTCAGAGTCGGCGAAATTTCCATGCGATCGCCCTCAAAGCGATATTCAACCCCATGATAGACACTAATCATCAAAGGGTCATATCCCCACCCTCTCATGCGATCGTACCATTCTCGGAGGCTATCAGGGGGCAGTAAATCGCACTTATTAAAGCACAAACTCACCTCCAACCCAGTAGACTCCGCCTTGAGTAGAAAGCGGCTGAGAGTCACCGGATCTGGGTCTGGTTCAGCCACTGCAAACACCAATAATAAATGGTCTGCATTAGCAATACTAGGGCGCGCCAGCTCAGTTTTACGGGGTAAAATCTCAGAAATCACCCCTGTACCCCCCTGCCAGTCTGGACAGGAGACCACCACGCGATCGCCCACCATCACCTTCTGACCAATTTTCTTTAAACGAGCGCGACAGGTACAAAGCAAAGTTATAGGTTTAGCTTCCCCCCCGGCCCCATTCCCGGACGGAGACTGGTCAGGACTCAGGCAAACCTGATAAAAATTAGCCTGACCAGCAACTACCGTTCCCATTATGCGATCAGCCGTCATAAACTCTTCACAGGCGGACAACGAACCATAATCGCAAAAAACTCTCCGCGATCGCAAACCTCCTCAATAGCATATCCTTCCATCACCAAGCTATCAGGAACCTGTTCAATAGGTTCGCCGCCATCTAACCACACCTCCAGCAAAGTCCCCGGTGTCATTTGTTGCAGACGCAACTTAGTCCGCACAAAATTAATCGGACAGGGGGTGCCGCGCAAATCAAGTTTAGCATCAGCCGAATAAGTATCTGAACCAGTCATAGACTCTTCACACAAAAGGAACAATCAATCCAAGCCATCAATCGAATGTTTTACTTTTGGAACAAATTACCAAGGAACCCTTCCAGGCCTCCTTTTCCGGTACGTTCTCCCTTAATTTGGGCCAACTGTTCCAAAAGTTCTCGCTCCTCATTAGTAATCCGGGTAGGAATATCAATCAAAATTGTAATCAAGTGATCTCCCCGACTCACCGGATTTCCCAAACGAGGGACACCCTGATTTTCCAGAGTCAGCACCGTATTCGGTTGTGTCCCCGCCGGAATAGTTAAAGAAGTCGTACCCTGAACCGTTTCCACCTCCAAAGTGCAGCCTAAAATCGCTTGCAGGTAAGAGATTTTCACATCTGACAGGACATTAATACCATCACGTTTGAAATTCGGTGTTGAGTCCACCGACAGAAATACATACAAATCCCCCGCCGGGCCACCTCGTTTTCCCGAATCCCCCTCATTAGATACCCGCAACCGCGTGCCATTATCTACCCCAGCCGGAATTGTAATTTTCAGCTTTTTAGTTACCTCTTTCAGGCCTTCTCCACCACAACTGACGCATTTTTCCTCAATCATCTGTCCAGTACCATTACAGGTAGGACAAACCGAAACCTGAGTAAAGCTACCAAAGGGAGTACGAGTCGCCCGTCGCACTTGACCACTACCCCCACAGGTAGAACAAGTTTTAGGAAAAGTTCCCGGCTTCGCCCCCGTCCCATTACAAGTCTCACAGGTTTCTAAGTGACGGATACGGATTTCCTTTTCCCCGCCAAAAATAGCCTCTTTAAACTCCAAGCGCAAATCTAAGCGCAGGTCATCCCCTCGCGTGGGTCCCGTGCGTCGTCTGGCTGCCGTAGGGCCGCCCATACCCCCACCAAAACCACTGAAAAAACTTTCAAAGATATCAGCAAAACTATCGCCAAAGTCCTGACCATAGCCTCCAGCACCTGCACCAGATACCCCAGCTTCCCCAAAACGATCATAACGGGCGCGGATTTCCGGTTCCGAAAGCACCTCATAGGCGCGGTTAATTTCCTTAAACCTTTCCTCAGCCCCCGGCTCTTTATTTACATCCGGGTGATATTTACGAGCTAAACGACGGTAAGCTCGTTTAATTTCTTCCTTGTCTGCGTCGCGGGAGACACCGAGGACATCATAGTAATCGCCTGCCATAAAGCTTTTTTCTAAAAATTAATTACTAAAACTACAGAACAAACCTAGAGTTAGGTCTTTCCTTAACTAGGGGTTGGATTAAGCATAAACTACCAACCCCACCGTTTAGGGAAACCCCTATTTTACATCATCCCACATCCCAACCTTTAATGGGACCATTTAACCGTTAGCGGTCAACTTATCTCTATGAACCACCCAGACTTTGGCTCTCAGAGCCCTCTAATTCTTTAGATTCTGTCTCGTCACTATTGCCGATTTCAGAGTCCATGTTAGAGTCTGTGCTTTCATCTTCTTCTGAGTCTAGCATCTGGGGTTCTTCAGTCGCTGACCCATTCTCCAAATCTCCGTGCTCATGTGCTGCATAAACCGCAGAACCTAGCTCATAGAGCAAATTTTGGAAACTCTCAACTTGTCGTTGCATATCCCCTAAAGAGATTTTGGGGTCGTTAACTGCTTTCTTTAAAGCCGCTGCTTCCGTTCGGGTTCGCTCTTTAAGTTCATTGCTAATTGCTTTGGCATTGTTCTTTAATGTCACCTTACAATTATAGAACAGGGTCTGGGATTGATTTTTCAACTCGGCAATCAGTCTGTGGGCTTCGTCTTCCTCGGCGTAAAGCTCTGCCTCCTGTCGCATTCGCTCAATTTCCGTCTCGCTCAGTCCTCCGGTATTGGTGATTTGAATACTTTGCTCTCGGCTTGTGCCACGATCTATAGCAGATACTTTCAATATCCCATTAGCATCAATATCAAAAGACACCTCAATTTGTGGCACACCCCGTTTAGCCGGAGGAATGCCAGTCAGTAGGAACTTACCCAGGCTTTTGTTATCTTTAACCATGGCTCGTTCCCCTTGCAGCACATGAATTTCCACAGAGGTTTGTCCGTCGGTGGCGGTGGAGAACATCTGGGAACGACTGGTGGGAATGGTAGTATTGCGTTCGATGATTTTGGTGAACACTTCCCCTAGGGTTTCTAAACCCAGGGACAAAGGGGTGACATCCAAAAGCAGTAGGTCTTTGACTTCTCCTCCCAAAATCCCGGCTTGGATTGCTGCTCCTAGGGCTACCGCTTCATCAGGGTTAACAGAGCGATCGGGACTGCGATCGCCAAAATGTTTACTAATTGCTTGCTGTACTGCGGGAATTCTGGTTGAACCTCCCACCAAAATGATTTTATCAATCTCCTGGGGTTCTAAATCCGCATCTTTGAGCGCTTGGGTTACTGGTCCGAGGGTACTTTTTACCAAGTCTGCCACTAAAGTTTCAAATTCCGAGCGACTCAGTTCTAGTTCTAGGTGTTTTGGTCCTGAATCATCAGCACTGATGAATGGCAAATTAATCGAGGTTTTGCTGCGATTAGAAAGTTCGATCTTCGCTTTTTCCGCTGCTTCACGCATCCGTTGCAGAGCCATTTTGTCCGATATTAGATCAATCCCTTCTTGTTTTTTAAAGGTTTCTACCATCCACATCACCAGGCAATTATCAAAGTCATCCCCTCCTAGGTGGTTATTCCCAGATGTCGATCTTACCTCATAAATTCCATCTCCCAACTGGAGGATAGATACATCAAAAGTGCCTCCCCCTAAGTCAAACACCAGGATGGTTTGATCTTGGTCTTGTTTATCTAAACCATAAGATAGGGCTGCCGCCGTGGGTTCGTTGATGATACGCAACACATTTAAACCCGCAATGGTTCCAGCGTCCTTGGTGGCGTGGCGTTGAGCATCTGTGAAGTAAGCCGGAACTGTAATCACCGCTTGATCAATAGTTTCCCCTAAATAGGCTTCGGCATCTTCTTTGAGTTTTTGCAACACCATCGCCGATATTTCTTGCGGCGTGTAGACCTGATCACGAATTTTTACGTCTACTGTGTTATCTTTACCAGGGACGCACTTATAGGGAACTCGCGATCGCTCCACTTCCGTATCTTCCCAGCGCCTGCCAATAAATCGCTTAATGCTAAAGATGGTATTCTCGGCATTAGTCACAGCCTGTCGTTTACCAAGCTGACCAATTAAGCGATCACCATATTTACCAAAACCCACAATACTGGGTGTAGTCCGTCCCCCTTCTGAACTGGAAATAACTACAGGTTTACCCCCCTCCAGAACCGCCACACAACTATTAGTCGTACCTAAGTCGATGCCAATGACCTTTCCCATAGCTCCTCATCGATAAATTTGTGCAATGAATGGTAGAGCCATCCCCGTTCTAACATAAGAGCCTAGAAGCTAGACCCACTTACTACATAAGTCTACCCCCTTTCCCTGGCTGTATAACACTTAGGGCGCAGTAGTTGCGCCCATTGAGTTGATTTAGGCGATTAATCCTCAGAACCTTCTGCTGGTGGCTCCTCTGTGGTATCTGAGAGTTCTGGTTCTGTAGCTACTTTCACCATGGCATGACGTAAGACGCGATCGCCTAGTATATACCCCCGCATCAGTTCTTCAATGACTGTTCCCTCTGGATACTCGCTCGTCGGTTCGCGCATCACCGCCTCATGGAGATTAGGATCAAACGGTTCACCTTCCGGGCGCATGGGGGAGACTCCAATTTGTTTGAGACACTCCACCATCTGTTTATAAACCCCCTGATAGCTTTTGTGAATGTTCATTTCACCATCATTTTGGGGTTTAATGTGGGCTCTGGCTCGCTCAAAGTTATCGATCACTGGCAAAAGCTGCCCGATCGTGGAACACTTGATATTGAGTTCGAGGTCTTCTTTTTCCTTCTGTGTGCGCTTACGGAAGTTCTCAAAATCAGCAGCTAGTCGCTGATATTGACCCGTCATATCCATCAGTTGAGTCTGAAGGGACTCTCGCGCTTGGGCTATGGTCTGCAACTGCTCATTAAGCTGTTCATTGGCAATATAAATCGGATCGGAACTCAGTTCCGCGTCCGTAGCTTCCTCGCCATCATCAGCGATCGTTGCTTGCTCCAATGTTAAATCAGATTCAGTATCCGTCTGTTGATCAATCTGTTCAGACTCAACAGAACCCGGATCTGATGCTACAGGTTCTGTAGTCTCATCCGTTTTGTCACTTGTCGAATTAGGAACCATGTCTTCCTGCTTGTTATCGTCCATAATAGAAAATCGAGCGACGGCATCCCTAAGCCTACAGCCTAGGGAAAACTCCGCTCTCCGTTAACGTGCTTTCGTGTTCTTGATCCATTTTAATACTACAGGTGCGATTCGTTCAGCTATAAAATCGGGTTAAAATACCTCAAATCACCCCCTGGTCAAACTTTCATGCCCTCGGCTGCATATAATCACAATTACCCGGCGATCAGTTACCTTACCAAAGAAATTGTCTTGAGTACCACGGGGCAGGTGGGAACTTGGATAATAAATCCAAACCCTTGGGGAGATTTGACCTCTACTCTGGTTTGAGTAATCCTGCTAGAGCAAGTTAAGTCTATGAACGAAGAATCCTCGACCCTTTAGGGCGAGAAGTGTGAAAATCAAGCTATCACCGACGGAGGTAGGAAAACATATTCACCCGTTGGCAAGTTGAGCTAATGCACCAGGTAAATAGGGCGAATGTCCTCAGTCCCTAGTTGTGGATATAGCAGCAGCGGTTAAACTGTAAATCAACAGTGATACTTCCATACTCACCCAAGAAACTTTCCCAACTTTTTGGGGAAGCCTAGACATAAGGACTTGACTGCAGCTATGACCAATACATCATCCCCCCGGCGAACTGCTCTTGTTGCTCAAAGTGCAACTCCCTTTGGTAATAAATTGATTCAGTCAGGGTATATTGACCCTGAGCGACTACAGCAGGCTATTCAGGACTCTCGTGGCGGAAAACCTCTAACGGAGGTTCTCGAATCGATTACCGGTCAACCTCTACCCCCGGAATTAGCCCGTCACTATAAAAAACAACAGCTATTTGAGTTAAAAATTGTCTATGGGGTTGAGGCCTTTGACCTAGAAATAGATCAGATTTCGGTGGCTGAACTAGAAGAAATCATCAAAAAGCTGGAAACTTCTATTGAGACCTGCAAACGACATCGTTTTGTGCCTTGGAAAATCATCGAGTCGGAGCCAACTCCTAGCGTGATGATGGCAATGGTCGATCCAGATAACCTGAGTGCTTTGGATGAGTTGAGAAACCAAATCCTGCGTCCCAAAGGGTTTAAGCTAGAGCGACGGGTGATTACTCAAGAAGATTATGACAAACTGATCACAGCCTACGGTGAGGAGGAAGTTAAGCGCAAGCAAGTAGAAGCGGCTCGGGAAGAGGAAAGAAAACTCCAGTTTGGTGAGGGTGAGTTTGAGGATGTAGAACTGGTAGAAGCCTCCGAGGACATGGGGGACATGAACCTCGATGCACAACTACAAGAGGCGGAAACTGCACCAGTTATTAAGGCTGTGAATGTGATTCTGGCTAGAGCTCTGTCGGAGGGGGTTTCCGATATCCATGTGGAACCTCAAGAGCATGATATGCGGATTCGGATGCGTAAAGATGGGGTTTTGCAGGAGTATTTTACTTTCCCGAAAAAGGTGGTTTCTGCTATTACCTCCCGCTTTAAAATTATTGCGGATCTTGATATTGCTGAACGTCGCCAAGCTCAGGATGGTCGGATTCGTCGGATTTATCAGGGCCGGACGGTGGATTTTCGGGTCAATAGCCTGCCGAGTCGCTATGGGGAAAAGATTGTTCTGCGGATTCTTGATAGTTCTTCGACTCAATTGGGTTTGGATAAGTTGATCTCGGACCAGGAAACTTTGGAAATGGTCCGGGAAACTGCTAGTCGTCCTTTTGGGTTGATTTTGGTAACAGGACCTACGGGTTCTGGTAAATCTACGTCTTTGTATTCGGTTTTGGCAGAGCGCAATGATCCGGGTATTAATATTAGTACGGCGGAAGACCCCATTGAGTATGCTTTACCTGGTATTACCCAATGTCAGGTGATTCGAGAGAAAAATTTGACTTTTGCTAATATCCTGCGGGCATTCTTGCGACAAGACCCTGATGTTTTGCTGGTGGGGGAAACGCGGGATTTGGAAACTGCAAAAACTTCTATTGAAGCGGCTCTGACTGGACACTTGGTATTAACTACTCTTCACACTAATGACGCGGCGGGGGCGATCGCTCGTTTGGATGAGATGGGAGTTGAACCATTCATGGTCTCTGCGGCTCTGTTGGGTATCCTGGCTCAACGTTTGATGCGGCGGGTATGCACTGAATGTCGTATACCCTATACCCCTACTCCCCAAGAATTGGGTCGTTATGGTCTTTCTGCTTCTGGGGAGGTGGGTATTACTTTCTATAAGGCAAATACTGTTCCAGCAGATCAACGCCGGGAACTCGGCGATCGCGGCGAGTTATGTAAAAAATGTGGTGGTCTAGGCTATAAGGGCCGGGTTGGGGTTTATGAATTCCTTAAAGTAACGGAGCGGATGCAAATTCTGATTACTAAGGGAGCGCCCACTGAACAAATTAAGGAGGCTGCTGTTGAGGAAGGGATGAAAACTCTCTTAGCCTACAGTTTGCAGTTGGTGCGTGAAGGCCATACAACTTTTGAGGAGGTCGAACGGGTGACCTTTACAGATTCGGCTCTGGAATCAGAGTTGAAGGCTAAACGAAAGCAGGGTTTGACCTGTAAAGGATGTGGGGCGGAATTAAAGCCGGAATGGTTGGACTGTCCCTATTGTTTGACTCCTCGGTTTGCGATGTAGGGAGCCTTTGATGGTCTTTTCGTAGTTCACCACGAAAGTCTCGTGAAGCGCGAGAAATACTGGCTTGCTGGTTTTGGGGGCATCAAACCCTACTCAACCAGGGCTCCTATCCCTCCCCCACCTGTACCGATATGGGGGTTTCTCGGAGAGGATTTGATGAATCCCACAAAAAATCATTCACAATATAAGGAGGTGGCTAAGGATTAGAGAAAAATTCTGGCTATGTTACCCCTTGGGTATATTGGGATCATCCTAAGCGATCGATTTCAACTAACAACCAAAATTCCATTGGAGGTTTATCTATGCGTGGTTTGATGATTGAGGATGTTCTGGAGTCTTTGGTTGAACAAGGAGGCTCAGATATTCACATTCAAGCAGGAGCGCCTATCTTTTACCGCGTCAGCGGTAAACTGACTCCACAACCCCAATTTGGAGAAACTCTATCTGCTGAAGAGGTGCAGGTTTTGATTTTCCAGATGCTCAATAATATGCAGCGTAAGCAGTTGGAGCAAAACTGGGAACTAGACTGCGCCTATGGGGTTAAGGGACTGGCTCGGTTCCGGGTCAATGTCTATCGGGAACGGGGTTGCTGGGCCGCTTGTATGCGAGCTTTGGCTTCCCAAATTCCCAATGCTGATAAGTTGGGGGTTCCCCAAATCCTGCGAGATTTGACGGAAAGACCTCGTGGTATGGTTCTGGTGACGGGACAGACCGGTTCGGGTAAAACTACCACAATGGCGGCTTTACTTGACTTGATCAACCGTACACGCTCAGAACATATCCTGACTGTGGAAGATCCCATTGAGTATGTTTTCCCTAATGTTAAGAGTTTGTTTCACCAACGCCAAAAGGGTGAGGATACCAAGAGTTTTGCTAATGCTCTAAAAGCGGCTTTGCGTGAAGACCCAGATATTATTCTGGTGGGGGAAATGCGGGATTTGGAAACTATTGGTCTGGCAATATCGGCGGCAGAAACGGGTCACTTAGTATTTGGAACCTTGCACACTAACTCGGCTTCGGCAACAGTAGACCGGATGCTGGATGTATTCCCCCCTATTCAACAACCCCAGGTGCGGGCGCAAATGTCGGGTTCTCTGGTGGGGGTTTGTAGTCAAAACCTGGTACCGCGAATTGGCGGCGGTCGTTGTGCGGCTATGGAGATTATGCTTAATACTCCGGCTATGGGTAACTTGATTCGGGAAGGAAAAACTTCTCAAATTTACTCCCAGATCCAAATGGGGGCTAAATTGGGAATGCGGACTATGGAAATGTCTTTAGCACAACTTTATCAAGAGGGTAAGGTTACTTGGGAAGCTGCTATGAGTAAGAGTTCTAAACCTGATGAACTTGAACGGCTCATTGGTCCTCAGCCTAAGGCTGGTAAGAGTCAGAAGGTGAAAGCATAATCCCACAAAATTAGGTAGGTAAGCATCCTCACAAGGGAAAGTTTTTCAGCTCCCCCTGCTTGTACTCTCTCATACAAGTGGGGTGGTTCACTACCTTTTTTCGGATTGCTATAGTTGCGAATGTGGTGTGCTATGGGAGAATTACAAGTAGACAATTATATCTATATCAGTAGAGGTGAGATATGACAACTAATAAGATGGTCAAAAGCCACTCTCGAAAACAAGGCTTTGACTTCAAGAAATTAGAGGAAGACCTTAATGTAGCGATGGCATCGATTACGGTTAAGGATCTGGCGATATTTGCCCGTCAGTTTGCTGCTATGTTTAATGCGGGTATCTCGATGGCTCGCTGTTTAAGTGTGTTGGGAGAACAGTGTGAAAATGCCAAGCTAAAAAGGGCTATTAATACTCTGCGTGCTGATGTGGAGGAGGGGGAGGAATTATCATTGTCAATGAGGAAGTTTCCTGATGTGTTTGACCAGCTTTTTGTGAGTATGGTGTGGGCGGGAGAAACTGGGGGGGTTTTGGATGAAACTCTAGAACGTCTGGCGGTGATGATGGAAAAAAACCATAAAACTCAGAGTGAGATTAAGTCGGCAACTTCTTATCCGAAAACAGTATTGTTTATTGCGATAGCTGTGTTTTTTGGTATGGCTACATTTTTGCTGCCTACCTTTTCGGGTATTTTTGAGCAAATTGGGGTGGAGTTACCTCTGTTTACGGTGATGATGCTCAAAATTAGTGCTTTTTGTACGACTTGGCCACCTATTCCCCAAGCTATAGTAATTGGAGGATTGATTGGTATTTATTTTGCCTATACGGTGGCTTATAAAACTGACTCTGGGCGGTTATTTTTTGATAAGATTTACTTGAAACTGCCTCTGTTTGGTGCGATTCTGGAAAAGTCAGCGGTGGCGCGTTTCTGTATTATTTTTGGTAGTCTGACTCGTTCGGGTGTGCCGATTATGAACTCTATGGAAATTGTCCGCGATGTAGCTGGTAATCAGGCGATCGCTAATGCCATTGAGTATGCCAGAAATGAGATTCAACAGGGGGGATTAATCAGTCTGGCTTTACAGGAAGAAAATGTGTTCCCAGGTTTGGCAATTCAAATGATTGCGATCGGAGAAGAATCTGGGGAACTTGATAAAATGTTAATGAAAGTAGGGGCTTTCTATGAAACGGAAGTTGAGGAGGCGGTAAAATCTCTAACCAGTGCGCTAGAACCTTTAATGATTGTAGTAGTAGGGGGTATTGTGGCTTCTGTACTGCTGTCGATGTATCTGCCAATGTTTAAGGTGTTTGAGAGTTTATAAGTGCTACGACACCAAATCGCCGGGGAAATTAATTTCTCCTGTGGTCGGAAAAGATGTTACCAGGTTTTTAAAAAATGCCAGTTCAACAATCCCATTATGAAACTTTGCTGTCTGAATACAGCTATGCAAATACAATGATTAATCTTTTGCAACAGCATCGACCTTATTGGGAAATGATTCCCAGTCTGCGCCGCCCGGAAGAAAGTTTGATCACTCTGCCGCTACCTATTGTCAGGTTACGCAATGGTGTTTCCTATGCGGGGCATAATCATATTACTATTAGCCCAAATCAAGCTGTTTGTCTTCCCTGTGATATTGCGGTGTTGATGTGCGATCCAGAATGGAAGGTTAAAGTCGGCTCGGAAATATTGATTTTTATTCATAAACCCCACGAAGATCTTTCGGATTTACTGAGGCGGTGGAGATTAACTCAGGTTTACTTGGATAGTGGCTATGAATGGGTGATGCCTCATCATTACAGTTATTTGTATTCCCAAGAGGCTGAAAATATTTACCCCCTATTTGTGCTGTTTGCAGAAACTCCAGAACGGATTAAACGGGGTTTACAAGGGGCTCATCTTGCTTGTGTGGTGCAACATCCAAATATGACGGTTGATCCTTCAGAGGGACCAACTCTTGATGAGATTGATTTGGAAGAATACCAGCCTTGGCGTGGATTACCTGGAGAGAATCAATAAGTGGTTATTAATCAATCTTTGCTGTATAACATCCAATAAAATCAACGAATTTCAGTAAAATGCAAACTACTTTAGTAACTGACTCGAACTCCTATGAGGGGACTTATTGGAAGTGGCGCGATCAATTGATTTATTATGTCAGAGGAGGTTCAGCGGGTGAGGATGTGGCAACGACAAAGGTTGACCAACGCCCCTCTTTATTGTTGGTGCATGGGTTCGGTGCATCGACAGACCACTGGCGCAAGAATATTGAGGGATTAAGTTCTGAGTTTGATGTGTGGGCTATTGATTTGTTAGGGTTTGGGCGATCGGCTAAACCTGATTGGGAATATACTGGACAGTTGTGGCGCGATCAGCTTCATGATTTTATGACCGAGGTGATCGGACGGCCAACGGTTTTGGCGGGTAATTCGTTGGGGGGTTATGCTAGTCTGTGCGTGGCGGCGGATTATCCTGATGGGGTGGCGGGGTTGATTTTATTGAATAGTGCGGGTCCGTTTTCGGATACTCAGACTAAGATAGAACCGCCTACCTGGAAACAAAAGACCTCGAGAATGATGCGATCGCTCCTAATTCAGGACTGGACGACTTTTTTGGTTTTCCAATGGACTAGGCGACGTTCAGTAATTCGGAAAACTCTGCAAAAAGTTTATTTGGATCAAAGTGCTGTTACCGATCGCCTGGTGGAGGAAATATATCGTCCTTCCTGCACTCCCGGCGCGGCTAAGGTATTTGCATCGGTGTTTAAGAGTCGTCAGGGAGATCCGGTAGATGTTTTATTATCGCGTCTTCGCTGTCCACTGTTGATGTTATGGGGAGAAGGAGATCCTTGGATGAACTGTCGCGCGAGAAGCGATCGCTTTCGTGAATATTACCCCCAACTGACGGAATATTTTTTAAATGCTGGTCACTGTCCCCATGATGAAATACCCGAACAGGTCAACAACCTAATTCAAAATTGGGTTTTAGTTGACATACTCACCGGGCTGAAGCTACGGTGATTCTTGACACTTCGCGCTCGATGTGCTTGCAAGCCAGTCTTATCTTCCCTCTGTGTCCATTTAAGGTCGTGCCGATGCCCCATGCCGACCATTTCTATATTTCGGGCTGCATTTTCTATCTTATTCCCAAACTTTCACCAATAAAAACCCCGACCTAGGGAATTGGATCGGGGTACAGGGCAATTAAGCTAATTCTATGGGGATTATTACCGCATATCCCAGAGAGCCTTAAAAAGCGTCTCAGCTAGTTTCCTGGATGTGGCATTCCTGGCAGCCTTGAGCGCAGCCCCAGACACTTTGTTCCCTTTGTGGTATGCTCTAGTTACCCAATAAACTCTAAGCGAATGAGCCTCTGGAGATTTTGGTAGGCAATCGTAGGGGGTTGTCGCGATCGCACCCCCACCCGGTTTCTGTTCGCGATGAGTCCCCCTCTCGATTGCCCGGACAACAAACTGATGCAAGGTCGATCGCGTCTCTTTACTTCCCGTAAAACTACTACGAGTATCAGCCTTTCCAGATTGCACTTGAGTAGCCCCCAAACCACAAAGCTGTCGAAATCGTCTCATAGCCTTAGACTTGGGAAGGCATTTAAACATCTCATCAAACGGAACGCACCGAGTAAGTAGCCAGCCTCGTTCCCGGCAGCCAAAACCAAACTTGTCAAACACCCGATGGTAGCAATCAAACTCTGGTAGGTTCAGATAGCTTAGTAGCTCTTGCTCTACCATTGCCTCTGACTGATGCCACATACAAATCTGTTGGGCTAGTCGCGCTGTTACTTCACTAATCCCCGTGCCTTCCCCCGCCGCGATCGCCTTCGCGTATTCATTGTCAAACTTGGTTTTAATCCCTTTGGGAATTTCCCAACTACCTTGGGAAGTCCAGCCACAAGCCCAACCCCACCACGCCGGCAGTTTGTCCGGGTCTAATTTCCCAGATTCTTTTTTAACTCTAACTTTTGCTTTGGCTGGAAACTCATAGACCAGTCGAGACTTGGCTTGGTTTATCGTTTGGGTGCGGGGCTTGTTGAATGACCCAATATCTCTTAGGCATTGTTCAATTTTCGCTACTTCTGGCGGCCGCTCCCTTACCCAATACCTGCGATCGTAGGCAATTTGGTAATGCTGGAAGTATGTGGCAACCATGAGCAAAGCATCGTAGGGGTCAGACTTGTTAGACGTTCCCCCATAGCTTTTCCGAGTGTCCTTAATCATCGTCTGATCTACTTTCAGCACAGGGATTCCCTCCCGATGTAAGCAGTCAATCCAGAATCTGCTATAAGTTCGGGTCGGCTCTAATATCACCACAGACGGCTCCAAAGACACAAGAAACTGGATAGACTTTGCATTTGCTTCTAGCTTTCGGTGGCACTCAGCAAATGCGGGAGACTCGTAAAAATCCCGCAACGCACCCGCTGGCATAAATTCTAGCCACACGGCATCGCACCACGATGAGCTAACATCAAGGCCTACAATTAAACTATTCATTTTTAACCTCTAGTGTTGTGGTTAATCGTTCCCACGAAGCTGTTACGGCTCTCGCCCATTCTATCTGGGGGAACAAATCTCCCTAGAATCTAGCCGGGGTTGGAACCCGGCTAGAAGCAATTATTGACTTCTGCCCCCAGTAACAGGTTGGGGAGGGAAACCTCCCATTTCAATTCGGGGGGGCTAGTTATCAATGCGGTGGGAATCACCCGGTTATCCGCGACTTCCCCCCAGGTGTGAGGGGAAAGTTTCGTCCTTTACCGGCTAGGACTCATCAGGCGGTGAAATCTAGATTTTCTAAAGCTGATAGTGTATATTCCAAGTCTGCATAAATTTGATTGTGATACATTTCAAGCTGCATTGCATAATTATGCACATCTTGGAATCGTTCATCATTAGAGATAAAATCGATAACTCTTAGGTGAGTAATGGTGTTATCAATTTCCATTTTGGCTTTAATTAAACAGTTCGAGAAAGAGACTGCCTCTCGTGTCAAATCGACCCACGCGCAAAGAGAATTTTCATCCTCGCCAAACAAGTGACCAGGAAAATCCGCTGATGTTTTTTGTCCAAGCGGTGAAACCCGCTAGGCGAATTGGCGGCCTCGGCTTTTGGTTTGACCATAGGCTTTTTACCTATATATAGGGTGTGCTTTTGCGATCGCCTGACCAACCCCAAGGCGATCGCATAAATCTACCAGCTTCCCCGCTCTCAACATCCGGCTTTTTACCTATCGCGCTCGAATAATGGAAAACCCGCAGCACACTGTACGGGGAAAACAAGAAGTCAGTCTCGATGACGTTAACGGAAACAGCTGTCGGGCTACTGGATCAGATGGCTATGGAGCTAAATCTGAATCGGTCCGAATTGGTGGAACAGATTGCCAGGGGGATAATTTCCAGTCAAGCGGGGAAAGTGTCCCCGGAACAGGCGGGAAAATTCTAGACCTGTTGGAGGAGTTGTTTGCTGGTTTCCATGAGTATGTCAAAAGCCATGAGGCTCGATTAGAGCAAAGACTGCAAGCAAACCGAGACTATCAATCTCAAATGAAAAAACAAATGGAGAACATCCGACAGGAGATTCTCCAACAGGTCTCTAAATAAATTGAGCGCCCCTCGTGCCCACGGGGGGTGCTTTCTATTTTGGCACGCAGTTAAACCCTCAACAAATAGACAATCCATGGCACAACATCTTTCTAACCCTCAAACTGTCACCGGTGAAAAGGCGATCGCTAATAAAGTCACCGATTCCGTCACCCTGGGTGACGCAAAAGTTAAAAATTTAAACGCGCCGTTACGCGCGATCGCTCATAACCCGACCGACACAACCCCAAGCGTTCCCCCGGAAGTGCTGGAACTTCAGTCCAAAGTGCTGGAACTTCAGTCCTAAGTGCTGGAACTACGAGAACTTATCGGGAGGAATTATGCAGCCTTCTGTCAAGTCGCCCGTCATGTTGATGTGGCGATCGCCCTAATTCATGAAAACCGTCCCTTTCTAGCGAGGCTTTTCTTGGTTCGCAGCATAGCCAAAAACTCACAATCGATACTTTTGGCTATAAATAGTCGAACGATACCTGGGGAAGATGATGATAGGGGGTCAGGCCGATGAAGGGAAAATCTAAGTCACCGGGGCAGCTTTCCCTCTCAATTCCGTCACCCTGGGTGACGGATTCTGAAAGTGTAGAACCATTCGATCCTTTTTGGGATGATATGGCTGTCTTGAAACATCTTAGGGACTGTCCCAATCAAGACCACAAACAACTCGCCCAATCCACTGATATCCCGGTGTCTCGTGTAGTCAAGTCTCTGGAAAGGTTACGCGAGAAAGGTAAGGTTAAGTATTTGGGATGGATAGCCGTCACCCTGGGTGACGAAAATTTATCCCCGGTGAACACTTTTCAGAGCGATCGCCTAACTGTTCGCTGGAAAGCTAAGTCAACCGCCCAAGACACCAACGGGAATAAATATGCTTACCTATATAGGGGAAAAAAGCAGGTTTGTTACCTTGCCGGCCCCCATCTATCGGAAAAAGCTAAAGCGATCGCCAACCAAGTAGAACAGTGGATCGAGTCCGGCTTGTCTCTCGAAACTATCCTAGAAAAACTTCCCGCACTTAAATCGGGTGGTTGGAAATCCCCAGATAGCAACTCCTAAATTTTCCACAGGGGGAGACTTTACTCCCCCGAAAAATTTTATGATTTCACAGAAAAATCAATGAGCATTTTTCAACCCTAAACAGCGCTATTTGCTACTGTAAAATGGTTAGCGCCGTTGGCTGTGTGTAAGAGTCTTTGATGTTTTAGACAAAATACCAAGCAGCCCGGTTTAGTGCTAAAATTGGCGGAATCTAGGGCAGTTACTTCTCGATCTGTGTTTGGCTAGTAGCACCCACTTTCCTCTGATGTCTGGCAACCTTAAGTCATCGACTGCCTTAGATTTCATCGATCGCGTCTCGGATTTTTTGAGGATCAGCATCAATGTAGCGCTGCAAAGATGCCATAGATTTGTGACCTGTGATAGCCATGATGGTTCTGGTATTGACTCCCTTGTTATAAAGTTTGGTAATGAAAGTGCGGCGGTAACTGTGAAGCGAGTAACCCTCATTTTGTAAACCCAGTTGAGCGATCGCTTTCCGGTGAAAAGAGTCGAACGCTTGAACTGTCACGGGCTTGGATATATCAGATGGGCTGGGAAATAGAAAATCGCCGCCACCGATGCGGTAGGTTCCAAGAATCTCTCTAAGTTTTTGGGAGATGGGAACTTGGCGGACTCCCCCATCTTTCCCGCCCGATCGCTTTCTAGTTTCAGACCGAAAAGTTATTTCTGGCAGGACAATGTGGGAAGCTGGGGAAACATAAACATCAGGGACTCGTAGTAACCTCACCGCTCCTACTCGTTCACCGGTGTACATCAAGATGGCAAGTAAAGTTTGCTGCCAGGGATATTTACAGCGTTTGATTATCTTGTCGGCGATCGCATCAGGAATGATTGATGCTTTACCAATGCGGTTTTTTTTCATGAATTCGTGTCTGTAGGGAATTTCCCCCAGTTGCCTAGCCGACGAGGTAAAGCGATCGGCTTACCTATATGACTATTGTAGGGTTCGGGCGGGGAGAATATTAGTTTTCGCGCCGACTTGGGGGAAAGTTTGGCGGCGAGCGATCGGATCAGCCTTCTCTATATTTGTTTACTAACCGGTAATACTCTCCCCTATTTTTGTGAATTTACCAATCCTCCCATGGTAAAAACTGCGTTATCTCAAATTCTCCCCCTTGTTTTGGGTCTGTGCTGTTGGGCGTGTAACTGCAACGGCAAAGTCCTAATCCGGGAGCTAAAAAAGAACCTTCAGCTTTAAACAGCAAAATATAGCGAGACAGAGTAGGAGTCAGATTAAAAGCTCCCCCTGTGTCAGGAACTGTAATAACAGAGCATCGATTTGTTATCCATTTTTCAAGATTATCTATGTCAATATGTGAACTCAAAACATTAGAAAACAATGCAACTTGAGATATTGCCATCCACATGGTTTCACGAGGACATAGTAAAATCTCGATATTAGTTCCTTCCTTGATAACAGACGTAGAAATTCCGTCATTCCCAATGTAGGCATAAAGATTATGGGTAATATTAAAAACATATTGTTTACCGGGCAAAAAAGCATCAAATTGCCAGGCTCTAACTGCTCCCTCTGTTGTAGTCCACGTTCCCCAGAACCTATTATAAGTATCTACGTCATCATAATTAACTTGAGAATCAGAACTTATAAACGATGGAAGTTTGTTTATATTGGAATCTAAGGAAATAAACGGTCTAATTGATAAATCTGGGATAGGCATATCGTCCTCGATTTCGCTTCCTATGTTGTAGTCAATTTCCGTATCTTGGCGCACCCAGATAGAGAGAATCTGAGTTGTGGGGCTGCTTGCTAAAACACCAATCCCCCCATCACTCCCATCGGAGTAGAAGCCATTTTCAAAAACAGGTAAGGATAAATCAGACCCTACCCACCGAATAGAAAAAGGATTGTCGGCTTGGATGGTGATTTCCCGACGGACTAATAATGGCGTGGCGGGGACTATTTCAATCTCTTCCCCTGCGGTGAGTTGAAAATAACCTGACTTAATATGGCGATAATAAGCGCCGCCGCCCCCGCCACCGGTAGGACGCATTGCCAATCGAATCGGCATTTATCGTAGAATAAAAATAACCACTTCTATTGTCTCACATGAACATCACTCCGGGAGTCTATCCTGATTTTTCCGAAACCACATTAGAAGCCTTAACCTTAGCTATGGGGCGGCGATTGCTACAAAGGCAAAAAAACCTGACGATTAACTTCACAGGAAAAGACGTTATGGATTTAACTCTCAATGAAGAGGATTCTGTTGTCAACCTGGATATTGACGAGCTAGAAACTTATATAGAAGGTGGCGCGATTAAAGTCCAAGAGCCGTTGTTGATGCCTTTGAACCCGGTATAGGCAGTTACCCCTTTAACCAAACCAATTTAGCTAGTGCTTTACTGCATTTAGTTGTACATCAACACATAGCAGAATTTAGTTTCGAGCTAAACCCCGAACCCGCCAAACAACATTGTGATTTTTCTATCCGACCTAACGTTAGGGGAAATGGAACTTATCCATTAATATGCACCATCACTTTAACAGACTATCCCGTAATCATTGACTACACTAATGGTATGACTTCAACCGCACAACCATACTTATTGACACCTTAAACTATGGCAGAAAATCGCTGTTCAGAAACCGACACATTTTCATTTGAAATTAATCAAAGTAATGCCAGTAATTATGTTAATGACCCATTAACACTTGGGGCTGTTTCTAGTGCCGTTAATTCAATATCTGCCAATATTGACCCTAGATGGCTATGGCGTGCTAATGTTTTCCTAGAAAGTCTCACCGCCTCAGTTTGGTGTCCAAGTTTTCCCCGGTCTCCTTATCCTGAATTTTACCCAGAGGATTCGGCGGCAGAAAGAGCAGCTAAATTAATGAAATTAGAGAGTAACCATCCTAAATTTGGGCTGCAATTGCTTAGAAGGAAAAGCGCCACAGGTCCATGGATTGAGGCAGCTTGTCCTATCATTCAAAATCGAGGAAGGCGGTTTTATGTTCCTCTAATTAATCCTTACTTAACAGCAAACGAGGTTAAAATATTTGGTAGATTTGACCGGTTGGGTGTAAGTTTTAAGGATTATGGCGATGGAATATTAGGGGGCGGTTCAATAACTAGCAATCGCATCTATGACACTCTTTACATTGAGGGGGAATATAGAGTAGAATTAGATTTAATATTGATGGCTAAACGTCCGGCTAATACAGTGATGAATACAGTCACTGTAAGCCCTAATCCCATGTTAATAGCCCCCGCTAATCTAAGCCGTGCTTATTTTGAAATCCAAAATCAGGGAGAAATTGAGCTCCTTTGGGGCTTTGGAACATTGGGGAGTAACGCGACAAGCCATCCGTTCAAAATGCCACCCGGCCAGATTTATTATCCAGGTAATGTAGCCGGATTTATACCAACTGACGCGATATGGGCAAAAGTAAAAGAGGGAACGACAACTGTTCTGATTATGGAGAGTTATTATCAATGACCACAGCTTTATATAGCAGTGAAAAACCCCAGGATTTAGGTCATCTACCAGCGGGACAATATGAACTGGCTGCAGTTAATTTGTGGGATAGTAATTTATCATCAATGCTTTATGCTAAAAAGGTGATATACAAGCGCCACTTTTTGCTTCCCGGTTCTCCATCTGATGCTTTTCCTTTCATTCGAGAGTTAAAAGCCTTGGCTAATGTTCCCATACAATACAGGACAATTAATGAATTTCCGAAAACGGATCGACAAACAACTAAAACAGATTCAAGCAGTAGGGGGGACTATCGTTTTCTTGTTGAGCAATGGTTAGAGAGAATTGAGTATCTATGCCAAACTTTTGATTTTTTAGAAGTGTTGCCAGTCACTGCCATGTTAAGGTCTTGGAGAAGCCCGTATCTGCCTAATGCTTATTTTATGCTAAAAAAACGGGAAACGATTAATTCGGTTTCTTTGGAAGCGATCGAGGCGATGGAACCAGAATGGCTGACTGATAATCGGGTGTTGTCTGAGGAGGGATGGAGGCAATTATTTATTAATTGGGATGAGGAATCTTTGTAATGAGAGAGGTAGAAGAGCGTAGCCGAAGGGTGAAAGACATTGTTAGGAATCGCAACTACCGGCAAGCTGTAGATGTAATAGAAAGAGAGGTCAAAAGATTAGAAGCAGACGACAAACCCAGGGCTAGAGTAAGGATTCCCCGTGATGACGGGGATATTGATATAGACGTTGGAGGAATGGTTGATTTTGCCCGGTCGATGTTGCCCAAAGCAAGCATAGAAGCTGAGGATTTACAGGATGGTGGAACTAGGAGAGGGATAAAAACCGAAAAGATTGGCAGCACGGCTCGCGGATTTGTAGACCTTGATGAAGATGGAAACCCCAAAGGTTTTGGGGGAACAATTGACAGTATCAACGATGCAAATGTCTCGGTTTACCTTGGGGAATGCGAGCAATCGATGAGCGTAACTATTGGGGGGAAAACGGTTACCTTTGCTAGAAATGTTTGTGAAGATGATAAAGATGAGGGAGCAGACGATAATAAAGGCGGCGGTGATGAAGATAAAGGAGATGAAAGCGATGCAGGTAGGGTTGATTTAGGCATTTCCGGTCCCCCTCCAGGTTATACTGGTTGGCTTTGTATGGCTTACTGGGCACATATTCGGGTTTTTCAAACAGATCCTATAAAAAGCCAGTATGCAGATTTAGTTGAGTCATTCGCCGGGAAAAGTTTTAAAAATTTCGGATCTGACATAGAGTTGAACATTTCAATGTATAGCGCCCCTTATATTTCTGCCCCTTTAGTCAATTTAGGTTATACAAATCCAGGCTCCATTACCGCGTTTAGAAGGAAACTGCAGGAGGAAGAGGGGTTCTTACATTCTTCTACTACAATAAAAGAGAGAATATCAGTAACAAAACTGGGGAAATTCGCTAAAGAGAGTTCTCCACGCTATTTTGCTACATCTACCAACCTAGGTCATGACGGGTATTATACCGTTGATTCTATTGCGGCTCCCTGGGTTGCTAATCCAAATGCGGAAGGGTAACCGAAACTTTATGAACATTACTGGATTATTAGACACATTCATCAAATAGGATCGTACTCCAGATATCACCCAGTTTATCCCTGTAAATGGGTGGAGAATTATCAACCAGAGCCACCGCCAAGTCTACCAATATTAAGGAGTGATATGCTTCAATCATGCTGTGAAGATTTGACCAAGATGACTCGGGAAATACATAAAGCCCTAGGGGTCAGGAAGTTGTTAGACAAGAGTTTCCAGGTTCCGTCTAATATGATGATACCAGAAGGTAAAGGTAATCATGCAAATAAGGATTATCTGGAAATCATGTCTGACCTGTTGAAAACCATCGACAATTATGGTTTTGATGCTCCGGTTACTGTTAAAGTTCAGGATACGAATAAAGCCCAAAAAGGCGACCAGTCTATAGAGTTAAAGTTTAACTCGCTGGGGGCTATATTAAAGGCTCAGACTGAACTGTTGATTGAGTTGAAAGGTGATAGTGCTAACCGGTTAAATATTCAGATTCGCCTAGCTTATATAATGACGAGAATGTATCGGACTTTAGCTAAGTTATATTACAGAACGTCGGCGATTTTGGACGGGTTGGGAATTCCTATTATCTCGAAGGTGGTGACTTTACCGATTGAGTTTAATGTGTTTGGTAAAAAACACTGGGGAGCTGGTAAGGGATTCGGTAAGGATAGTAAAAAGGGTCAGGAGCCTAAACTTGATTTAAACGATGAAGACACGACAGAAGCTATGTTACCCGATTTATTAGAGATTCATGATTATGAAATAGAGGTTGATGAGTTTAGGTTTAAAAGCACTGACCTTTATGAGATAATTTTGAATATGGCAGCTAAAATGAGGACATAATCGTGACCAAAAGAAATCCCCCCCGTGGTTCCAATCGTCCCCCAAGCGATTCGGGTAGTGGTAAGAAGCCACCATCTGAAAGAGAGAAAAAAGCGGGGTTAAGAACTGATACAAACAACAGAATAGAGGAAGCGATCGCTGTCTTGGATTTTCGGCTACACTTAGAATATTTAAATGTAGCATCAGCCCTTGGGGGCGGCGACTTTGAACAGTTTAAACGTTCTTGGTTGATGAATTACTATAATGCTATGACAGAACCGAGGTTTAAAGATAAACCCAAAAATCCTCCTACTAGAGAGGAACGGGCACGTCTCTTAAAGACTAATGCTGAGTTGATGATGAATCGCACAATCAAATCCGATAATTTGTCATCGAGGGAAAACCTAAATGAGTTCCGCCAAAGTAAAGACTTATTACCATTCGACGCTGATAATATAGGTTAAGATTATGTCTAATGTTGTAGGGATAGACCAGAAAGAACTGACCTCAACCGCTATAGCTGGCGGTGCGATGTCCGCCCAGTGGTTTAATAGTTTTTCGTCCACTTTCTACCAGCAGGTTCAAAACTTAAAAGCCTTTGATTTTAAGAAATGGGCGGGTAGTGTCAAGGGTGGAGCTTTAGCTATTGCAGAAAACATCAAAAAAGGGAACTGGGGTTTTTTCAAAGAATGGCTACAAGAGGCTCCTCTGGTTCCTAAAATAGCCGGGATTGTAGCGGGTGGTTTAATTGCTGGGACTGTGCTGATTGTTGGCGGACAAGCATTAGGGTTTGTTGGTGCGGGTGTAGGGAGTTTAGTAGCAGCCCATCCGGCTTTTGTTGGCGGTTTTTTAGGGGTAACAATACCTACAGTAATGAGCAAATTGACCCAAGGGGTTTCTCAAGCCTATAATTTTGATTGGGCAGCATCTGACAAGAAAATGATGGACGATTTAAAACAAGCGGCTAATGCTTTATATGTTCCCTTGGGGGAAACAGTCGGGAAATCTTTGGCGGCTTTAGTGGTGGGAAAGGTGGGTAGTACGGCGGCAACAAGTTTAAGGATTCGGGAAGGTGCGATCGCCGCTATGTGTATGATTAACCCGACTATTAAAGAGACTTTGGTGGATGCGTTATCCTCGCTGAGGTATGCGGTGCAAGAGGTTGTTAAAAAAGCACTGTTTGTTATGACTTACATTAACGCCAGAAAAGTAGCAGCCAGGTTGTTGGATAAGGAAGAGACTTGGGGCAAGGAAGGGCAATCACCTTTTATTGTTTCGGAGAAAGTAGAACAAACTTGGGCGAAAGTTAAAGAAGATGAATATTTTGATTGGGTGAATGAGCAACAATGGGAGGGGTTGGAAACAATGGCGGCTACGTTTTTTGAAACCCTCGGTGATTTGTTGTCAGAGCAGGGAACTTATGAGGAGTGGATACCGGTATAAATTCATCACCTGAGAGGAGGGATGTCAATGGCAGACGTTGGAAGACTTACCCAGCAAACTTACATCATGATGGCTCGTCAAAGGCGTATCACGAAGCTATCGGATAAACGCCCGGAACGAGTCCGAATAGAGTTACAACCTAACTGGAACGTTTACCAACTACAGCCAGACAGAAAAAACCCAGATTACAAACTGCTGATGGCTGGCTCTGAGTCAGCCTTGGCATTGCAGTTGTCACAACTGGGATGGATGGAGAAGATGATCGATCATCTTCTCAATGCCAGCGATCTAAAATTCGAGGATTGGTTTGATGTTTGGGCGGCGGGTTATCCAGAACTACGCTACAGAGTGAACCCAAAACTCCCCACATTAAGAACTAACTATCCCGCGTCGAATGTGAGTAATTCCACTGGGGAAACAATAAGCAAATGGAGAAATGAGGTAGGCTCTCGCCCGGCTTACATTGAATGGAAACCTTCAGCCCGAAAAACAGCAAAAGATGTTGGGCTTCACCGCACAATAGAATATTTTCCCGATCGCTCTCAGAACAAATCAGTTGTCTTGACGGGGAACGACAAGGAGCTAATTAGGCAAATCCTACAAATCCACTACGAGGGTGGGGGTAGCAGTGAGGGGATGGATAGCACGGTCTCGACGGGTATTAGTTACCGGGGCGCTCCCAAGGTTGTGCTGTACTTTTTGGAACGGATCGAGGATGTGGAAAAAGGCTACCGACAATTAGAGGCAAGAGTGGGATTCCGTTTGGTGGGAAAAACAGAAAACCCGAACGGAACTGGCGACTTGTTAACTAAGGCTAACATCAGAAATTTGGCTCAGAGAATTGTCCAGAACTTTCTACAACCCGAACAATTTCGTCTTCACAAGGGTAGAGAATCGGTTAGCTACAGAGATAAACGCCAAGGGTTAGAGTCGTTTGTTTTTGCAACTAGCGCATCAGAGGGGATTAATCTTTATCAGCGAATCTGTCGGGTGATGGAAATAGAATTTGATAACTCAAAGGTCTTTACATCGAGCAACCAAAATCCAACCCAAGCGTTTCCTATCACGCCCCCAGAAGTGACGATATTGGGTAACAAAATTAAACCACCCCGCCGCCGTCCGGTCGGGCACGTCTATTTTAGAGAGGCGAAATTGTTTTTAGAGATGCTCAACGAGCCTATCCTTCTCTGTGACTACAACGGGCATATATACAGGAATCCCGATTAGAAGACAACCCCAATATTTTTTTTAGATCAAACAAACTCCCTTGTATGTTCGGAAACCCTATAGGTTTCCGTAACTGTTCCACGCTCTAAAAATACCTGTTATGAATGTAGTGGTAATCAGTTTTAAAGCAACAAGGCAGGTATTCTATGCCCCCTCTAAATAGTTCAACAATTTATAGCTGGGATGCACCCTCGCCAGGGGGTACGGGAACCATTAAAGTAGCTGCCCGGCTTTCTAATCGGTACAATGGCATTGCTACACATCTCGGAATGACCGCCCACACAGATCCAACAAATGTAAATGCACATATGCTTAAGCCAAATAAAGCTGTGCAGGAGGGTTTCTTAATGAAGATGCGAATTAACTACCGAAAAGACAATAAGTATTATGGTGCTGATATTTATGTGCCTACAGACAAGGTTACTGAAGCCATCCAGATACTACCTAACAAGCCCTGGGATGGTACGGGAGTGATAACTTCATGTCGCGATCGTGTACGAGTTGATTACCGTTAAATAATATAAAAGGATTCTGAAATGGCAGCTAGAACGAAAATTTGTCAAACAGGCACAGGAGCAACCGCTAGGGTCTTTCGAGCTAGTAATGTAATGTATACAGCAGATAATGCTGATGTTCTAGGGGTTAGAGAGGCAGAAGCCGCAAATTTAAAAGCCCCACTATATGACACTGCTGAACTAATGCGAACCGGGGAATTAGTAAGGATTAATATACGATGTAGCGCCACAGGAGGCAGAAAAATTAATTATAGAATTTTCTGCGCTGGTGACAAGATAGATGATACTTTATCGTATTACAGAGCGACAGGAAGAACGCTTAATGGTAGGACAGTAGTAGGTGCTGGTTTAGACCGCCGCCAAGTTATCAAGTAAAACATGAGTTTTACGGATGCTTATGGCACATGGGAGGTGATAGCGTCAAGTTATCAGCCAACTCAAGAATGGATAATTCACAGCCCCCCAGTTACTCAATACTCATTATTGAGGTTTAGATTTTTAACTGATTGGGGGCGGTGGAAAAATCCCTATGATGGCTATAGGTCAATGCTGCTTATTAGAGGGCATTATTCTAATGGTTCTGGAAATTATGACTGGATAACAGGGCAAAGGACTGTATACGTTACAGAAGAACCGCAACTGATTAACTATCCACCAGTTCAAGAATTTACAGACAACCCCTCGGTGATTAGAAGGTTGGGAGTCCGCCGCCGTTTTTTCAAAAACGCAACATGGATCGAAAATCATCCTACAATGGATCTAAAGTTTGACGTAACAATTGAGGCTTTTGTAAGTTAACATGGACATCTCTCTTAATCAATTAATCGACCATCTCCCAGATGATTCACAGTTTAAAACCTTACTAGAAACATTGGGGGCAAGCGGTGATAGTGTGGACGCTACCGTAGAATTTTGTCATTTAGTAGGGGCATTATATCAAGCACAGTAAGTATACAACCAACAACCAGGAAATAAAGCAATTAATGTGGTCTCAGCAGTAAGTATTGGGCCGGTAATAGAAAGTTTAGACGGGACATTTTTTAGGAGGTTAGAAAGAACTCTAGCTTTTTTTGAAAAGTATGAAAATAGTATAATTGTCCCGAACGTCAAAAGTTAGTTGGTCGAAAATTTAAAGCTGCCAGATAATTCGGATTCTATCTGCGTTATCTGGTCAAAGTCTTGAAATTAACCCAAGTAAAATGTGATTAAAAATCCACATCAACAGAGGAGTTAATTCCGTCGTGGATATTGAAATTGAGAAAATTACGGTAATTATAAGTTGGATACTTTCACTCATTAGTACGGTCTGGTATGTATCAGTTCAATACACAATAATTAGAGTACAAGTCAACAGAAACAGAGAAGAGCTAAACAGAATATCATCAACGCTTAGGCGAGAAATAGAAGACCATAATAAACTTATATGGATAAACATCAACCACATGGAAAAATACTTAACCAAAAATCAAGATTATTTTCCGTTAAATATCCAAAACCAAAAATATAAAGATTATGGCGACTGATGTTTTACCAGAATTATTACGGGTAGGAAGTGATGGGGTAGTGATATTTTTAGTGTGGTCTTTGATGAAGCAAAACCAAAAGTTAATAGCAGAGGTCAACTCAAGAGACAATGAATTGATGAAGTTGATTTACAAAATACTTAGCAATGAACAGCCAGGGACAAGAGGTAAACGCGATCGCACTAGCCGGATTAACCGTCCCAGGGCAGAAAGCAAGGAGTGAGTTATCAGACTGACCCAATGGAAGGCAGCCTACTGGGAAAATGGACAAAATAAGTACAAATTCCCAGTTAGGACAAAAAAGCGATCACATTAAGTCCCTTGACACCAATCTGGACTTCTACAATTCCAAGACAAAGGTAAACGCTTCACTATTAATCTCATTAACGGGTTTGCGTCGCAGTTCTACAGATTTCTCACGGGGTAATAAGTCGAATACTTCCCGGAATACATCATCTACCTTTTCATAGGCGACTAGCCCCACCTCATCTAACACGACATCTCCTGATTGGTCAATTATCACTGTTTGGGGAACATATCCTCGATAGTAATGACCCGGTTCCGTGGGAGGTAGGGACGAGTCCATGGGGATTGAATCAATATTAACTGGGATAAAGTCCGCAGCCCTTCCGTAATACTCTTGCAGTTGCGATACTGTTGTCGAAAATACTTTGCAGTCGCGGCTGTCGTCCAGAAAAAAAACTAGCAATGCTGGTTTATGGAGTCTCAAAGACTGGGACAGTTCAACTCGTGGCGGCACTAGAGACCCATTACCGCCATATAGCGCAAAAATGTTGCCATCAAACTTATCATCGTCAATATTTGCTAAAGCTGGACCGGTTCCCAGGGTTAACGTTAGCAAGGCAGCTAAGGCCATGATTAGTAAGCCCCTGGGTATGAGTCGGAGGTTGAATGTTATTGGGTTGGAGTTCAGCACTGTCATCAGTTAATTGAGAGTCCTAGCTTTCGGAATTGTTACAATCTTTTAACGACATTTTACAACAGCGATCGCCAAGATTATGACCCGAATATTCAGCCAGTATCGGGAAAATCACCGCCGAATTTGGCCATTTCCCTCAGTCCCTCGTCCCTAATTATTAAGTTTTTCCCCATGAAATGTTAAAAACTATTACAAATATACTAATAATGTGAACATAATGCCTCAAAATACATTTCGAGGTAGTCATGTCATGAGGTTTCATTTGGGGGACCAAATAGGGACACCCGAAACTCGTGGCGGCGTATAATCAAATACGCCCGATCGCGATCGATAAATGACTCGGCAATCTTGGTAATAGCCAAAAGTTGCCTGCTCAGGAGAAGTTGCCTGCTAACCGCCACCTGTGGCAGGTTAAATGGTACTTCCCAAAGCTGAGGAGCCACGACACCGGGCTGACCGAAAGTCGTAGGCTTCATCATGAACACATTAGCTAAACCCTGTGGTAGAAAATGAGTATCGTTACCAAATCCATCGTCAATGCAGACGCTGAAGCGCGTTATCTGAGCCCTGGTGAATTAGATCGGATCAAATCCTTTGTTACCTCTGGCGAACGCCGGGTTCGGATTGCTGAAACCATGACAGGTGCTCGTGAGCGCATCATCAAGGAAGCAGGAAACCAACTTTTCCAAAAACGTCCTGATGTAGTCTCTCCCGGTGGAAATGCCTACGGTGAGGAAATGACTGCCACCTGCCTGCGGGATCTAGACTACTACCTGCGTCTGATCACCTACGGAATTGTTGCTGGCGATGTTACCCCCATTGAAGAAATCGGGGTTGTAGGTGTTCGCGAAATGTACAAATCTCTTGGTACTCCCATCGAAGCAGTAGCTGAAGGTGTACGGGCTATGAAGAGTGTAGCCACTTCCCTGCTGTCTGGAGAAGACGCGGCCGAAGCAGGTGCTTACTTCGACTACCTAATTGGTGCAATGTCATAAGCACTGGCGATTATCTCTTATCAATCGACCAAGATTCATCTAAACAATTCCTAGATCAAGCGACCATTAGCAAACGAAACCATCATGCAAGACGCAATCACTTCCGTAATCAACTCCTCTGACGTTCAAGGTAAATACCTGGATGCTAGCGCTATCCAAAAACTGAAAGCCTATTTCGCTACTGGTGAACTGCGCGTTCGTGCAGCAACCACCATCAGCGCTAATGCAGCTAACATCGTTAAGGAAGCAGTTGCTAAGTCTCTGCTGTACTCCGATATCACCCGTCCCGGTGGTAATATGTACACCACTCGTCGCTATGCTGCTTGCATCCGTGACCTGGACTACTACCTCCGCTATGCTACCTATGCTATGCTGGCTGGCGATCCTTCCATCCTGGATGAGCGTGTACTCAATGGCCTGAAAGAAACTTATAACTCTTTGGGTGTACCCATTGGCGCTACCGTTCAAGCTATCCAAGCTATGAAAGAAGTTACTGCTGGCTTAGTTGGTGCTGATGCTGGTAAGGAAATGGGCATTTACTTTGATTACATCTGCTCTGGCTTGAGCTAAGACTGCTCACAGAGGAAGCTAGAATGTAGTCATCCCCTTTGGAAATACTACAGTCTTGGTTCTTCAATTCCTATAAACTTAGGGCCAGGGAAGTCTGAAGTGAGTGCTAGACCGCCAAAGGCTTGTCTGTATCATTGATAAGTTTTAGCGAGCTAGTATTGGCTTATGACTCCCGGCCTTTAGTCATTTGATAAATATTACTGTCAAATACTGTCAAAATTGCTGACTTAACTCAGGAGCAAGATAATCATGAGATCTTTCAAAGTAACAGCTTGCGTTCCCAGCCAAACACGGATTCGCACTCAGCGTGAGTTACAAAATACCTATTTCACTAAGCTGGTTCCCTATGACAACTGGTTCCGGGAACAGCAACGGATTATGAAAATGGGTGGAAAAATTGTCAAAGTTGAATTAGCCACTGGGAAGCCGGGAACTAATACAGGACTGCTGTGATCATAGTGGAAACGCCAACCGCCTTGGCGGTGTGGCGTGTTTAGTTCACCCGCTCAATTTCGCTACAATTGCGATCGGGTGTATATATGCCAATAGCAATCAGCGCTATATATCTAAAAATTAATTTAACTTCATCTTTTTGGACACTTGTGGCTAGGTGGGCTTGTATATTGATGGCCCCGTTTCTCACCACCACGAGTGGCTTTTCTGCTTGTATAATTAGAGAAATACACTTGACCAACAGAACTAATCACCTATCACGAGTAGATATAAGGGGTGCGTTTGGTCACTTATTCGCTCAAGTCCAGGAAACTGCTAGATCCGAAATACCTTCGAGGAATCCCTGTCCCCCGGCTTAAATAGTCAATATTTAAATGTAAAATTCCCCTGGGGAAGTATGTCAACCTTATTGATGATTGCTGATGGATAATAGTACAAATTTCGTTGAATCTATATTAGCACAAACTCCTTCCGAAAATCCTACCACTAATCTGAGTAATAAAGTCACCTCAGAAATGTTGTGGATGGGAGCCACGGGTTTGATGCTAATAATACTGATTGTAGTCTCAGTCATTTATAACTCTAAAAACAAAGGTCTTGCCAAGAAGTTAAAAATGGAGACATTTAGAAATAAAGAACTCCATAAAAAATATAAATTGGCTTTGGCAACTATTTCTAAAATGGAGAAAAACCCAGACTTAATTCACTCCAGGGAATTTAACCTTGATTATCTCAGGATGAGAATGTCTGAGGATGTTTTCCATTATGCCATCATTGTTCAAATTAAGATGAAGGTCAAGCAGCAAATCGCTGTGGCTATGCGACCTACACAGGCGGCTGTGGGAGAAAAAAGTAATGCTGGTCAAGGCCGCCAAGTTGATTCAATTTTTGATGTTGAATACGACACAGGAGACCATGAACATAGCAAAAAACGGGTATTATTTCGGATACAAATTAGGTTGATGAAATTACCCACGCAAGCAACTTCAACGACTATTAATCAGATTATTGACTGCTTGGAAACCTATTTGAGTCCCTCGGATGACCATGATAATTGGCAACCGACAATTCAGGGGAGAATTGCCCATATTGAATGGGACCAAAAAGCCAAACCTACTCCCCTATTAGTGTTAGAACAATCTAACGAAGGCATGAATGTTACGTTCCGTACTAATCGGAAACTCCCGGAAAGTCAAGGTAAAACTCCTTTACCAGCATCAAGTCGCAACAAGTCTAAACGCCGTAAAACTGCTTCGAGTGGTAACACTCATTTTACCCCTTAACTGTGGCTGGTCTCAGTCTTCAGGAGTATCAAATAAAACTGTGGTCATATAGCGTTCTGCCCATTCCTCGCCAAAGGCTTTTTCGAGGACGCGCCTGGTCTTGTCGTTTTGCTGTTGTTGTTGACAGTAGTGGCGTTGGGCGTTGATAATCTGAATTTGTTGTTCTGGGGAAACCGGAGTTTGAGCGATCGCACTTTGACAGTGTAGTTCCATATAAGTCTCAACCCGACTCAGAAACAAGTCCTCCTCCTGCTCGTTAGCCGGACGCACAAATAGACAAAACTCCGAAAAAATATCCCCCCAGGCGGGAATATCACGGGGTTGAGAAAACTGATTTTGGGGTAATTCTTGCAAAACCCGATGATAATTTTCCGGTAAAGTGCGATCGCCACTTAGGGGCGACAAATCCACAATCGCCGCCCCAATTCTACCACGTCCCCCCACCAAATCCGTACCAAACATAGGCAGAGCGAATGAACTGCGGGGAAACATCACACAATGGAGAATATCCAAACCGCTACCCACCTTAGCCAATTCCAAGTGCATCTTACGAAACTGTGGAGTTTGATAGCAGCGATTTTCAATAGTCAACCTTTCCCCTTCTAATCGCCCCTCAATGTATCCTAAATCATCAGGCAGATGATAGGGTTGCAGATCCAAATACTGACCCCATAGGCGTTCAATACTGTTCGCCAATCGGCTAATTAACGGGTGTTGTTGTTCCCGCAAAGAATTTTGGTTGAAAGTTGATTGCATTCTCAAACCTAATTAAAACAGCCGTTCCCAAAAAACCAAGTTGTGCATATTTTAAGTCGCCCTGAACATCTTTAATTGATACCATGTGCATCAAATGGGAAGCGTCGGCCTAATTATTTAAGTGACCCCCCCACAGCCCAATTTATGTTCAGCGCGAGACAAGGCACAGCAGTTTATGAAATCATACCCCTGCTTAGGTTTCAGCCTGTTACCTTAGACCTGAGCCGGGATGTTTCTGATACTGACACAGCCATTATCACACAATTAGTGGGTATCTGTAAGTATAATTAGTTAGATTTGGTGTGATTCGTTTGCACCCCTGGGTTAATTGGAAATCCGCAAGAGCTATGTATATTTACACTACCCCCAGGTTTGATCAACAAGCCAAACAATTTGGTGTTCAGGGTCAGATTGCAGAATTAGTAGTAGCCATTCAGACCCAGGGCAGTTCTGCTGTCCATGCCTATTTTAACTGGAATTATCCCTATCTGAAGCGGCCTGTCCGTAATCTCAGACTACTGGGGAAAATCTTTCCTTTTAAGAATGAGCGAGTATTGTGTTTACTCGATGTTTTGACTAGGGGGGGTAATGAATATGAGTCTTTTCTGCAAAACCCAGAAGACTACGGGAAAAAGCATTTAGACCCTCTAGTTGATTATACCGACCTAGAAAATAGTATCAAAGGCCAACGAGAAAGAAAAAAAGGGCCTTTCCGTCAACAATTTTTACCAGAAATCTATCACGGTTGGCTACAACGACCTACCTGGACTCGCAAGACAGACGATCGCATTATTTGTGAAGGTGAGGTCTGGGTCAAACAGTTTCAGCAGCAGGAAACTCGCGACCAATGGCAGAGTTATGGTGAAATTGTCCTAGCCATTGTCGAAGGACAGGAAGAAAAACAGCACACTCCCTGGCCAAATTTATACTTAACCTGCAAACCAGACAGTAGTAATTATGTCCTCTATAGCCATTTAGAGACAGCCGACGGCTTACCTCGTCGGGTAGTGTTCTTAGTAGCCAGTTTTGATGGTCTACCCCAGCCAGCCGATATTGAGGCGGTGCTACAACAGACCCGGCTGTTAACTCTTGACTTTCCCCAGGGTATTTTTTCCACACCCATTACTTATGATATTCTCTCGCGTTATACCCGTCGCGCTTATCCAGACTATTTAGTCCTAGATAGGGAAATTTGGCTAGAAATTGAAGCAGATAATGGTATTAATTTAGCCCTTTCTGTGGAAGAAGAAAGAATTTTACATGAACTTTCTAGCCCTGATTCTGAAAATTCTCTACCCTTATTTATCAATGGTCGCGCGGGGAGTGGCAAATCAACCATGTTGGTTTATTTGTTTGCTGAATACTGCGATCGCTACCGGAAAATTTATGCTCAAAAACTGCCAGAAAAAGTCATTAAACCACTATTTTTGACTTATAATGAACGTCTGCTAACTCGCGCAAAACAAGGAGTAGAAAAGCTGCTAATAACTAACTATAAGTTCATGCTAAACAGCAGTAACCTGAAGAAAAAACCACCCTTAGAACCTTGCTTTCAATCCTTCCAAGATTTTCTAATTAATTTACTTCCTCCAGAAGAAAGCGATAAATTTGATCGCGATCGCTATATCTCCTTTTACGACTTCCGCCAAAACTTTACCCATCGCCAAAAACGCTACTCTCCAGAATTATGCTGGCATATTATCCGCACATTCATCAAAGGCTATAGCCTCGTCAATCAAAACGATGAATACATGACCCCAGAGGATTATGATGATGTTCCCCGCCGAGAAAAAACCATTTCCTCAGAAGTCTTTGATGCCATTTATAAACAGGTTTGGCCGTGGTACTATAGACTCACCCATGATGATGGCTATTGGGATGACCAAGACTTAATCCGGCGAGTCCTGCAAGTCAAAGGTGATAGCCTCCCCAAATATACAGCAATTTTTTGTGATGAAGCCCAGGATTTCACCAAATTAGAACTATTGCTAATCGTCAAACTCTCTCTATTTTCTGACTCAGTTATGTATCCCCCCATTCCCAGTTTACCCTTTGCCTTTG
This sequence comes from Limnospira platensis NIES-39, assembly GCF_026000695.1. Classification (GTDB taxonomy): domain Bacteria; phylum Cyanobacteriota; class Cyanobacteriia; order Cyanobacteriales; family Microcoleaceae; genus Limnospira; species Limnospira platensis. Next base: position 1,480,853 of record NZ_AP026945.1, on the reverse strand, counting down.
CCGGGGATCCATTTCAGACCCTTAACCCCACCGGATTTCGTTGGCAAAGTGTCAAAGCCACCTTTTTTGATCAGGTAATTTCTCACCTAGACCCTGACCAAAAACTCAATCTAGGAATGTCATTTTATGAACTAGAATCCAATTATAGATCCAGCCCAGCCATAGTCAAAATGACCAATTTAATTCATCTATGGCGGCATCTAGTTTTTAAAATCCCCAAACTCAAACCCCAGGAAGCATGGCAACCAATAGCCAATGCTCGTCATCCCCAAAAATTCATCTTTGGTCAGCGTAATTTTTCCGTAAATGACCTCAAAAGCCACATCGAAAAATCCCCCATTTTTATTGTACCGTGTGAAGCAAACGGCGAATTAACATATATTAAAAATGATGATTTTTTATCTTCGTTATATCCGGGAGCCAGCGAAACCAATCCCCCGAAAAATGTGTTAAGTGCCATTCAAGCCAAAGGCTTGGAATTCCCCCTAGTAATTTTATATAAATTTGGCGAACAGTTTGCCAAGGAATTTGGGCGATCGCTTTGGGATTATATCAATTTAGACCAAGAACATCCCTTAGAATTAGAGTATTTTTTCAATAAATTATATGTAGCAGCCAGTCGAGGAATCACTAACCTAATAGTCATTGATACAGAAGTCGGCGATCGTTTCCTCTGGCAATATGCAACCACAGACTGGTTACACCAATCTGCATACCAACTAGAACAATGTTTAGCTGCATCAGACGATCGCCAGATTTGGGAAGGCTATATAGGCGGTTTAAATTGGGGGGATAGTCTCGAAAATCTCGATCTTGATCACCGGGAATTACAAGCCCAAGAATTTGAAGAAAATGGCCGAATGCAGAAAGATCCCGTTTCCCTACGACGGGCTAAACAGTTTTATCTCGAACTCGGAAAGCAAACAGAAGCCCTATTATGTGAAGCCTGGGCCCTGAGATTCGATCGCCGATTTCGAGAAGCCGGGCTATTATTTAGTCGCTATGGTCAAAACGACGCAGCCTGGGAATGTTTCTGGCATGGTCTATGTTGGCAAGCCCTACTCGACTGGTATCACCAATTTCCTGAATCAAGACCAGCAGAACGTCCCCTAGTCGAATTTATGGCAACCCCCACCAAAACCCTAGCTGTAGTCGAGCAATTTACCCTATTTTTGGAAGAAGCCATAGCACAAAAATCCACCACCGATCTGGGAACAGTCAATTTAGACACTTCTGCAGGATTAAATCCTACCACCGAGTATAGTCCTCATCACCCCCACCTCGGTTCTCGCACGCCGGACCACAACCGCAAACCCTGGAAAGCAGCCATTTCTGAATATGCCAGCAGAATCAAACGCTTGATGGCCGAAAAGCGATTATCTCTCCCTGTGTGGCAAAGATTTGGTGATGTATTGGAAGCCTTAGATGAAGCCAAATATGATGGCCTCCTAGATATTGCTGGGGAATGCTTCTATCGAGCTAAAAACTTGCGGCGCGCCGTCCGCTGTTGGCAGCGTTGTGGGTCTACTGACCGACGGGAATATAATATTGCTCTAGCTGATGTATTAGGCTTCCCAGAAGGTTTGGCTTATTTGGAACGAGCCGGAAATAGCGATCGCATTATTGCTGAATGGGAACGCGCCGGTCGTCCCGTCACCGCCCAGTGGTTAAAATATGGCGAATGTGTTAGACGCGCCTTACTTGCACAAAATCGCTACCGCGACTGGGTAGAATATTTGATGCGCTCCCGACAATGGTCTGATGCGATCGCCGCCTTAGAAGAGTGTTCTCGATCCGAAATCAAAGGCTTACAGTTTGAGTTAATCCGACAACTCGCTCGCTCTAATTTGACCCCACAACAGGTGCGTATTGCTCGCTCTCGCTATATGACCCTCATAGACCAAGTATTATCCAATTCCGATTGGAAAGCCTATCTAGCAGTTCCGGAAGTCGGCGTAGTCCTCGAAAGAATTGGCGATTTAGTGCGGACTTTAAGATTTTATGAGCAGTTTGTTGAAGCCGAAAACCTCCATTTAAAGGTGTTTGCTCGACAACGTTGGATTGTTAATAAAATTAAACAACAAAATTATGCCGCCAACGTTGACCCTCGGCGGGCTACCGCTATAAGTGAGGAAATTAACCGCAAAGCCTCCGATTGGAGGATTGATTTAGACGCTTTACCTACCGATCTCCCACCCATAGACCGTTTGACAACCCATAAATCCCAGCAGAGTGCTATCAATCTTGTCCAAGGATTGCCCCCTGGAGTACAGATCAATCTTTCCTCTTCTGATGGTCATGCTTATAGTTTCCGTATTGATTCGATGGAAGTGCGCGTAGTTAAACGCGATCGCCTCCTCAAAGCGACAATTACCGACCTCCATACTCTCAAGACTCTACAAATTGAGGTTGATAGTCGCGGCGGTAGGGTCTGTATTGGTAATATGTTTGTCGAAGCTGCTGATGGTCAGCGTCTTTTGTTTCAAGGTCCCGTTACTGGCTGTAGTGGCGCGATTATCTATCGTCAGAATCCCCCATTGGTTCAACTAAAGTTACCCAATCACCCTGATACTATTGTTTTTTAGCAATCTTTTATCCCCTAGGGCGGGTGCAGCCGTCTTATCCTGTGTGCTGTGGCTGGCTTGGGGCGCGTGCAGCAGTCTTATCCTGTGTGCTGTGTGTGGCTGGCTTGGGGCGCGTGCAGCAGTCTTATCCTGTGTGCTGTGACTGGCTTGGGGCGCGTGCAGCAGTCTTATCCTGTGTGCTGTGGCTGGCTTGGGGCGCGTGCAGCAGTCTTGTCCTGTGTGCTGTGGCTGGCTTGGGGAGGGTGCAGCAGTCTTGTCCTGTGTGCTGTGGCTGTCTTGGGGAGGGTGCAGCAGTCTTGTCCTGTGTGCTGTGACTGGCTTGGGGCGGGTGCAGCCGTCTTATCCTGTGTGCTGTGGCTGTCTTGGGGCGGGTGCAGCCGTCTTATCCTGTGTGCTGTGGCTGTCTTGGGGCGGGTGCAGCAGTCTTATCCTGTGTGCTGTGGCTGGCTTTAGCACCCGCCCCTACAGGACCCGCCCCTACAACTTTTCCGCAACCTTCTCCAGAATCTGCCATAATTATTCAAATTGATACAGGAACTAAAAATACCCTAGTTATATGTCGGTTCAATTTTTTTACTTACCTGAAATTGATGTCAAGACCGTTGCTGACTACCTACAAAAGCCTACCCAAGAGGTGCAGCTTATTGATGTTCGAGAACCTCAAGAATTGGCGATCGCTAGTATTGATGGTTTTGTTAATTACCCCTTGAGTGAACATCAGCAGTGGTCAGAATCCATTTTGACTCAACTTGACCTCCATAAGGAAACTTGGGTAATGTGTCATCATGGCAGACGTTCAGCCCAAATGGGTCAGTGGCTCATTCAACAGGGTTTTACTAATGTTAAAAATATTACCGGCGGCATTGATGCTTACTCTGTAATCGTTGATGATACCGTACCCCGCTACTGATTTCGCAGATCAAAAAGAGTCCGCATAAGCGGACTCTCCTGGGATAAACAGAAAGCTGTCGAGTTCATTCTGTTGATCGACTCGATTTATTCATAGCGTTACTTATATTTCGTCTACTAGCTGGACTCGTCCCCGCCGAATTGAGTACAATAGACGATCTATCACTCGTAGTTCTTCTTTTTCTAAGGATTCATCTAGTACCGCTGCCATTAGACCATAGCGATCGGCTTTAGTCAAAGATCTCGTTTCAGTTACCGATGCAATGATTTCTGAGAGTGCGCCCGGAAGTAGTTTGACTGGAGACATAAGTGCGTTTTGAACTCGACACTTTTATCATCCTCCATTTCTCAGATTAGATCCGTGATCTGCTATCAGACAATCAGTGATTATACAGATGTAATTTGGTGAGTTAAAACACTTATAGCTGGTGATAACTGTCACAGCCCCCTCCATTAGTCTAACTCCCGTCTCCCTTCTAACGCCCGCGCTAACGTCACCTCATCAGCATACTCTAAATCCCCACCCACAGGTAAACCGAAAGCAATACGAGTTACTCTCGTAAAAGGCTTCAGTAATTGACCTAAATATAATGTCGTCGTTTCCCCTTCCACGCTTGGGTTAACCGCGATAATCACTTCCTTAAACTTTTGTTGACTTACCCGCCTCACTAGGGGTTGAACTGTTAGTTGTTCTGGCCCAATACCATCCATAGGAGAAATTACTCCCCCCAAAACATGATACAATCCCCTATATTCACGGGTTTTCTCTAACGCGATTACATCCCGTGAGTCCGAAACTACACATATCGTTTCGCGATCGCGTTGCGGATTACGGCAAATCTCGCAAACAGGTTCCGCCGACAGGTGAAAACATACCTGACACAAACCTACCTGTTTTTTCGCTTCCAACAACGCCCTCGCTAGGGCCTGTACTTCTTCCTCTGGCCGTTTGATAATATGAAGAGCAAGTCTTTGGGCTGTTTTTGGCCCAATACCGGGCAGCCTCTGGAACTGTTCGATTAGACGGGCTAAGGGGCGTGTGTAAACCGTTGTTTTTCCTCCACTTATGCGCTCATACAATAGTATAACCCCTTACCAGTGTGAACCGAATTATGTTAATTTTTGTAACAAAAAATTAAGAAATGTTACAAAAAATTTCTTTTTTGGGGGTTTCCTGGCTTTTTTGGTTGACTTCTGATATTATTTTAGATAATAGGAATATTTAAACTTTTTTTATTTTTGAATATAATTCATTATTTAAAGAAATGTCAATATATTAGCATGAGTTCCCGCCGCCTGTCAACCCCCACAGCCACCCTGGCCGTACATTTTTTTAAAAATTGAACAAAAAATCAACCTAGCAGCCAAAAAAAATCCACCGACGCGGTGACGGTGGAACAACAAAGGATGATGGTGTGAGGAGCGAGTTACTAAACTTGCTTACAGTTTTAAGAATAGTCACCCCTTGTTACAGCCCTGTGTCATGTTTATGAAGATTTTGTGACACTTGCCAGAAGCCACAATAAGCCTTGTCCCAGTTTATCATTCGTGGATGTTTCTTGTGATCCGGGTTTGGTGGATAATAAGATTTGTTAGTTAAACAACATGGGTAGTTTTGTGGCACAAACATTTCAAGCTAAAGTTTACGTCACCCTTCGTCCTTCAGTGTTAGACCCAGCCGGGACGGCGGTTCGTTCCGGCGTTCAGCAGATGGGATATCAAAATGTCGAACAAATCCGAATTGGTAAATATATAGAGGTGACACTCCAGGCGGCGGACGAAGCGGAAGCAGTCCAGCAACTTGATCAAATTTGCGATCGCATTTTAGCCAACCCGGTCATCGAAACCTATCGTTTTGATTTAACCCCCCTATCGGAAACTGCAACCACTACAGCCCATTAGATATGAAATTTGGTATCCTAGTTTTCCCTGGTTCTAACTGCGATCGCGATGTCGCCTGGGTGACACAGGGACTGTTAAACAAACCCACCCGCATGGTGTGGCATCAAGATACAGACCTTTCTGATATTGATGTGGTAGTCATTCCTGGCGGGTTTAGTTATGGTGATTATCTGCGCTGTGGTGCGATCGCCCGTTTTTCTCCCATTATTCGCGCTACCATTGACCATGTAAATGCTGGTAAATTTGCGATCGGTATCTGTAACGGTTTCCAAATTTTAACCGAAGCCGGACTTTTACCTGGGGCTTTAGTTCGTAATCGGGATCTGCATTTTATTTGCGATCGTGTTCCCATCAGAGTTGTCAATAATAAAACTCCCTGGACTAGAAAATATCAATCTAATGAGGTGATTACTCTTCCTATTGCTCACGGTGAGGGGTGTTACTATGCCGACCAAAAAACTCTGGCACAATTAGAAGATAATAACCAGGTCGTGTTCCGCTATGAAGGCGATAACCCTAATGGTTCCCTCAATAATATTGCCGGAATTTGTAACCAATCCGGTACTGTTGTTGGTATGATGCCTCACCCGGAAAGAGCTGCTGACCCTATGTTGGGTAATACTGATGGTATTAAAATGTTTGAAGCTGTATTACAACAAGTAGTTAGGGCTAGGGTTTAGTTATCCATTCTCAATTGTCCGGTAATGGCGGGTTTCACAGTTAATTAAACTTACTACCTACAATATTAACAAACCCGCCCCCCTCACCTATCCCCTTATATTATCGGGCATAGTTAAGTTTTGCTGATAGATAAATCCCCAAGGTTTTGAATTTTAAAAGTATGTTAAGAATTGTTACAATTTTATTGAGAATTACTCTCAAACACTTGACGAATTCATGGGGGTTTTGGTATGCTGTAAACAATCGCATCCAAGGGGTTCTTGTGTCCTGACGCAAAAAAAGAGGCTACAACCCTGATTATATCGCGGATTATCAATATTCTCTGGCTAAAACTTAAAATCACGATGCACGAGTTTTGGGGCTAAAGTGGACGGCCAAAAATCTGGCTATTGACAAAAACGCCATTATGTGCATTAAGGTTCATCTGGCGGTTAGGGGGTTGAAGAACTAAGTACATTTCCCCATAGAAATAAATCCCCAAAAAATGATGATTTAGCATTGACAAACCCTGGCACTTGACCTATTATAGAAGCATGGGAATCTGTGGCGGCATATATATAGGATTATCCCCAAAACTATCGACTATTAGGCGGGAAGATAACAGCACCAAAAGCCAGGCAATGAAAAGCGATGAATCAAAAACTGTTAGTGACAGGTGCGAGTGGTTTCTTGGGTTGGAATATATGCCAGGTAGCCAAATCAAGATGGGAAGTTTACGGAACCTATAATTCCAGTCCGGTGACAGATAGTGGTGTCAAATTTATCAAAACTGATTTGACCGTGTTAGGAGACTTAAAGGAGGTATGGGAAGAAATAAAACCCGATGCGGTAATTCATGCAGCGGCGGCTTCAAAACCGAATTTTTGCCAAGAGAACCCAGATATATCTCATAAAATTAACGTGGTAGCGGCTGGGGATATGGCGAGTTTGTGCGGCGCGGCCGGAATTCCTTATGTGTTTACTTCGACTGACCTAGTATTTGATGGTTTGAACCCTCCCTATCGAGAAACTGATCTAGTTTGTCCGATTAACATTTATGGGGAACAGAAAGTGAAAGCGGAGGGGGAAATATTAGCCAGATATCCCCAAGCTGCTATCTGTCGAATGCCTTTAATGTATGGGATAGCGTCGCCCCATGGGGGTAGTTTTATGCAGGGATTTATCAAAACCCTAAAATCGGGAAATTTCCTCAATCTGTTTGAGGATGAGTTTCGCACGCCGGTTAGCGGCACAACGGCGGCGAAGGGGTTACTGTTGGCGATCGAAAAAAAGGTGAATGGGATATTACACCTAGGGGGAAAACAGAGGATATCTCGCTATGAGTTTGGCTTACTAATGGCGCAGGTGCTAGATTTACCAGCGGATAGAATTACGCCAGGAAAGCAACAGGATGTTAAATCGATCGCCCCTCGTTCTCCCGATACATCCCTAGACAGTTCCCAAGCGTTTGATTTAGGATATGAACCCCCTTTAATTATGGAAGAGTTGGCAGCATTACGGGGTCTAGTTTAAGGTTAACTAGAAACTACATTAGCAGAAGGAGCGATCGCGATCCGGAACCTCGGCTTCCAAACGACGGAGACGAGGACTGCGATAGGCAATAATGACGGCAGCAATATTAATCAAACCGACCCCACACAAAAGCAAAGCGCTTCCCCGTCCGGGTCCCATACCGATAATATGTCCGACTCGATCTGCTAATATTCCCCCAGGCTGCATCATGGGTTCAAAAATGCCATCAACGAGAGGTCCGACGCTGAGTTGTGTTACAACTAATAAGGATTTTTCAAATAACCCTTGTAAAGCGAAAACTCTTCCTTGCAAATATTCAGGAACTTTGCATTGCCAGATGGTTTGGTTGCTGCTGATGACAATGGGCTGGGAGAATAGATAACCAAATCCGCCAATAGCTGCTAAAAATAGGGTAGGTTGAAATCCTCCTAAACATAAACAGAGTCCCTGCAGGGTGACAAACAAGAGAATTCCATTAACTTGGCGTTTTAATCCTCCCCAGGCGCTGACTACTAGGCTACCGAATAACATCCCGCAACCACTAATAGATAACACTATCCCCAATTGGGAACTAGATGCAAAACTTAGAATAATCGGCCAGAAAAGAACTTGGATCATTCCTTCTGTTAGATAAATGACTGCAAAAAATAGCATTAACCCTAACAGTCCCGGACGCGCGGCTACATAATCCCAACCGGAGCTAATTTCCTGCCAGAGCTGTTCAAAATTAAAGGTTTTGCGATCGCTTGATGCTGCTGGTTTCGGATCGGGAAGCCTCACACTCAGCAGAGCAATGGTGGCTAGTAAATAGGTGGCAAAATCAAAGATTAATACGCCCTGCAACTGGACTGCTTCTACTAAAAAGCCGGCAATGGTCGGACCTAAAATCCTAGCGAGTGCCCGCGATATCTGCACCATGCCGTTAGCTCGACCTAAATGCTGTTTGGGGACAATTTGAGCGATCGCTGCCATATAAGCTGGAATGTGGAAGGCGTTAGCTACGGAACTGATGCTAACGGCTATGTAGATATGCCAAATTTCCAGGCTGCCGGACTGTAACAGAATCATCATCCCAATTGCTGTCACACCTGTGGTAGAATCAGCAATTAGCATCACCCAACGTCGGTTCCACCGATCTACTAGCACCCCTGCTATGGGGGAAATTAGCAGGTTGGGTAGATAGGCTAACACCATGATCAGAGCAAACAGAGTTAGAGAACCTGTGGTCTGATAAGCCCACACCCCTAAAGCGAAGTCTGTGATGTATGTGCCGATTACGGAGATAATTTGTCCTAACCAGATTCGCAAGAAGATTTGCATAGTCTATTGATTTATCGAAAATTGGCAGATGCGGGAAAAACAAAGTCAGCCAGCAAATAGTAATAGCTTCCCTGAGTCCCTGTCAATCAAGTGGGTTTGTCATTGCCTCGCATTTATTGACAACGATTTCCCTATTGTCGGCTTTTTCAGTAACTTTGGGGACTATTCAGGAATAAAAAAGTTAATACTGACCTGAGATGAACTATGGTGTTTGGATGGTGTTGGGATTAAGATGAAATGGTGGTGAGGCTTTTATGGCAATTTTTCGGATTTCTAAATGATATCGAAGGGGTCCTGGCCCTGAAAAGCGATATATATGTCCGCACATATTCCCACAATAACATTATATGTCAAGTGCGGCGGTTTGTCAACTGTTTAAAGGTTAATTAAATGCAGGGCGCGTCAAACTGCAGCGGTATCGGTAGCGATCATTATGCGATCGCCATTAAGGTCTGTAGGGGAGGGTTGAAAAACTAGCAAATACCCAGGAAAATTTGGGTCTTGACTTCTTGGGATATGAAGATATGGGCAAAATTTCTATATATATGCCGGCACAGATTCCCATGCTTATATAATAAGTCAAGTCCTGATATTTGTCAATAGAAAATGGATAATTTTGGTAAAAATGTGAGGGAAGTTAAAGGGGGGGTAGGAAGTGGCAAAATGTGGTTTGATCAAAAAGATGGGATATGCAGACCAAATGACTGAGTATCAAACGTTAGTAGACCTACTGGGCGATCGCGCCCAAAAATTGAGAGACCAAAACGCCTATACATTTTTAGCGGACGGAGAAACGGAGTCGGGGCGCTTAACCTATGGGGAATTAGACCAACAAGCGAAAGCGATCGCCGCAGAAATTCGTCGCCACGTCCCCCCCGGAACCCATGTATTAGTAGTGTATCCTTACACGGCGGGACTAGAATTTATCGCGGCTTTTTTTGGCTGTCTGTATGCGGGGGTAGTGGCGGTAACGGATAACCCACCCCGGTCTAGCCAAGGATTAGGAAAACTGCAAGAACGCATGGAATTATCAGAGGCGAAAATAGCGCTAACGAGTAAACCGCTGCTATCCCATATACAAGGACTATTAAAAAAAGTCCCGGAATTAGGGCCGAAATTCGAGCAACTCCCCTGGATAACTACAGACACCCTAAACCCGAACCTAGGAGAGTCCTGGTCTCCGCCAGACATCAACCCGGAAACCCTAGCATTTCTGCAATATACTTCGGGTTCTACGGGAACACCAAAAGGAGTGATGGTGACTCACCAAAACGTCCTACACAACTCGGAAATTATTGATCAAGCCTTTGAACATACCGAGGAAAGTCAAGGCTTGATCTGGCTACCCCTATTCCACGATATGGGACTTATTGGGGGGGTCATTCAACCGCTATATGGTGGTTTTCCGGTAACGTTAATGTCTCCGGTGGCGCTGGTACAGAAACCAATGAACTGGTTAAAAGCGATATCTCGGTACGCAGCGACGACGAGCGGGGGGCCGAATTTTGCCTATGATTTACTGTGGCGACAGGCGAGCGCTAGTGATCTCAAAAAATTGGATTTAAGTAGCTGGGAGGTGGCATTTTGTGGGGCTGAACCTATCCGCGCGGAAACTTTAGATAATTTTGCGAAAACGTTCGCTGAGTGCGGTTTTCGGCGGGAGGCTTTTTATCCCTGTTATGGTATGGCGGAGACGACTTTATTTATTTCTGGGGGTCGAAAGGCAGATCTTCCGGTGATTCGCTATGTCGATCGCACGGCTTTGGAGGAGAATAAGGTGGTAGCTGTGGAGAGTGATCATCCTGGCGCGAAAGCTGTGGTGGGCTGTGGTCGCGGTTGGCTAGGGGATGAAATTGCTATTGCTAACCCGGAAACGCTCACCCGTTGTGCTGAGGGAGAAGTAGGGGAAATTTGGTTGCGTGGCGGGGGTATTGGTTTGGGTTATTGGAATAACCCCTCGGAAAGCGATCGCACGTTTAAGGCTAAATTAGACAATCAGGGTTCGTTTCTGAGGACGGGTGACCTGGGGTTTTGGCAGAATGGGGAATTATTTATTACGGGTAGAATGAAGGAGATGATGATTCTCTGGGGTCGCAACCATTATCCCCAACATATTGAACAAACTTTGGAAACTTGTCATGATCAGTTACGTCCTGGCTGTGGGGCGGCTTTTTCGATTGAAGTTGAGGAGGAAGAACGTCTGGTGATCGCTTATGAGGTACAACGGCAATTTCTGCGAAAGCTGAATGTGGAGGAGGTTATTGGGGCTATCCGTGAAGCGATCGCTGATCAGCATCTGGCGGATGTTTTTGCGGTAGTATTACTGAAGACTGGAACTCTCCCGAAAACTACCAGCGGTAAGGTTCAACGCCAAGTCTGTCGCCGTCAGTTTCTCGCGGGGACTCTGGAGGTGGTCGGACAATGGCAATATGAAAACTTGCAACAAAGCAATATTTCCGATCTGGTGCGGCGAGAGGGAGTTAACAGTTAATCAACAAAGAGCAACTAGCTTAGGCCAGGCGATCGCAACCAGATATCTTTGGTTGCCCCTGGTCTTGTATAATTAAATATACCTATACTATTATATAGGTGATTAATCAAATCAGGAAAAGTGCTATTTATGACTGAAGTAGGGTTACAGAGCAATTTTAAAGATAAACTGCGAAATTTCTTAATTTATGGCATTGGGGAACCGATATTAAGAGGGTTAGAAACATCGATTGGTAAATCTTCCAAAATTGGGGATACGGCATTTTTTGACGCTGCCAAATACCCGGAACATTTCCAATGGGTGGAGCTGTTAGAAAGCCATTGGCATTTAATCCGCGAGGAGGTAGACGAACTGTTAAAATATCGGGATGAGTTGCCTAATTTTCAAGATATTTCGCCGGATCAAGCCTATAATGCGAGTACCGATAATCTGTGGAAAACGTACTGTTTATATGGCTATGGAATTAAATCGGCGGAAAGCTGCGATCGCTGTCCGCAAACGGCGGAAATTATCCAAAAAATACCCGGTTTAAAAACGGCATTTTTCTCGATATTATTGCCGGGTAAACATATCCCGGAACATCGAGGACCTTACAAGGGGGTAATTCGGTGTTTATTAGGTTTAAAAGTGCCGGAGCCAAGGGAAAAATGCCGCCTGCGAGTAGGGGATGAAATCCGGCATTGGGAAGAGGGAAAATGTATGTTATTTGATGATTCATTTCCCCATGAGGTGTGGAATGAAACTGATGGAATTCGGGTAGTATTATTCTTGGATATTGTGCGACCATTAAAGTTTCCTTTGTCGGCGGTTAATCAGTTATTGATTAAAGTAATTGCGGCTTCTCCATACATTCAGGAAGCGACGGCGAATCAGAAAAAATGGAACGATCGCCTAGACCAAGTATGGCAGAGAGATCCACAAAATTCCCGACAGTAACCCGGGGTAATTTATCGCCAGTATAATGATTAATCAAAAAACGGCGTAAACTTGAAGCGGGCTATAAGCCTGTAGACTCTAGGGATGTAATTATAGTCCCTAGGGTCAGCCGGAAAAGATGATGTCAGCATCCAATCAACAAAAAAGTTGCCAAAAAATTAAAATAGGTTATATTATCCAAGAGACCGGAAACTTTTTCGCTTACTCAATCACTTATTAAGACTTAATGACTGCTTTCCAACATCCGTTTGATGCAGCAACGTTAATGGAAATATTAAAGGGTCGAGCCATCCATCAACCCGATAAAGTTGCTTATAAATTTTTAGTGGATGGAGAAACTGAAACCATCAGTTTAACCTACCAAAAGTTAGACAGAATATGTCGAGCGATCGCCGCCCATCTCCAAAGCATCAGCGAACGGGGAGAGAGAGCATTACTACTATACCAACCGGGCCTAGATTATATTACGGCATTTTTTGGCTGTTTGTACGCGGGTATAGTGCCAATTCCTGCCTATCCGCCGCGCCCCAATCGTTCTCTGTCTAGGATAATGGGGATTTTAGAAGACGCGGACTCTCACTTAGCCCTAACCACAGAATCTGTGCTACCGAGTCTACAGCGGCAATTTGGGGAGGTTTGGGAACTACAGAAACTGAACTGGGTAGCTACCGATCAGATAGGGGAAAGTTGGAGCGATCGCTATGAGGCTGTAAGCATCGACCCGGAGAGTTTAGCGTTTTTACAATATACATCAGGTTCAACGGCAACCCCGAAAGGGGTAATGATCAGCCACGAGAACCTGATGCACAATTCGGGCTGGATTTATGAGAAATTCGGTCACAACAAGGACAGCATAGGGATGATCTGGCTACCGCCCTATCACGATATGGGGTTAATTGGGGGGATTATCCAGCCCCTATATGGAGGATTTCCGGTGGTGTTAATGTCTCCGCTAATGTTCCTACAACGTCCTATCAGGTGGCTAGAAGCGATATCAAGACATGGTGCGACTACCAGCGGGGGGTCAAACTTTGCTTATGATTTGTGCGTGCGCCGAGTCACGCCAGACCAAATAGAAACCCTAGACCTGAGTAGTTGGGATTTAGCTTTTAATGGGGCTGAACCGATATCCCATGAAGTGCTAGAAAAATTTGCCCGCACTTTTGCTAGTTGTGGATTTAATGCCCAGGCTTTCTATCCCTGCTATGGTATGGCGGAGGCTACCCTAATCGTCAGTGGCGGCGATAAAACTCAACTACCGACGTTGAAAACGATTCAAGCATCATCCCTAGAACAACATCAGGCGATCGCCACCAATGGTCACACAGACAACACTCGTACAGTAGTAGGCTGTGGCTCAAGTTTGGAAGATCAGGCGATCGCCATTGTGGACCCATCCACGGGGATACCCTGTGAACCCGGACAGGTAGGAGAAATTTGGGTATCAGGACCAAGTATCGCCCAAGGTTACTGGAATCGACCATCAGAAACCGAGTCCATCTTTAGTCAATATCTAGCCACCACCGGAGAAGGACCATTTTTGCGGACTGGAGATTTAGGCTTCATCGAAAACGGCGAACTATTTATTACTGGTCGCCTGAAAGATGTAATTATCATTAACGGCCGCAACCATTATCCCCAAGACATAGAATGGACGGTTGAACAAAGTCACCCCTTGATCCGTCCTAGTTGTGCAGCAGGATTTTCCGTAGATATAGGGGGGGAAGAAAGGTTAGTGGTGATTGCAGAAGTAGAACGCTACTATTGGAAACGGCAATCTAGTCCTAGTCGTGAAACCTCAAGGGGTGTTTCCAGGGAGGAATCCTTTAGCACCAAGGATCTAATTCAATCAATCCGCCGTGCCGTTTCCCAAAACCATGATTTGCAAGTTTATACTACCCTGCTACTAAAACCTGGAAGCATTCCCAAAACATCAAGTGGTAAGATCCAACGTCATGCTTGCCGTGCTGGTTTCCTAGCGGGGACTTTGGAGGTAGTCGAAGACTGAACTTATTGTGTCCGTTAGAGGTAACAGAAACAGCAAAGGATTGATCAGATCGGCTTCGTGGCACAATAACCGTCTAGGTGCGATTTAAGATTCACCGCCGACGGGCTGCCTAATCTGCCCCGGAATCTTGCATAGCCAGCCTAAAATGTGATGGAGGAGTGAATAGTGCAAGTGTTGAACCACTCTTGGAATGGAAAAGATATTGACCAACTGGGTAGCCAATCTAAATCGCCTAAGTCTGTGGGGTTGTCCCCTGATGCGGAAGCGATCCAAGGTTGGTTAATTAACCAACTAGCCCAGAGATTGGGGTTAAATGCAGATGAGATTGATGTTGATGAAGATTTTGCCAATTACGGCCTTAATTCTATTGAGGCGGTTAATTTATCTGGAGATCTGGAAAATCAATTTGGACGTAGACTTCCCCCTACCTTGCTCTGGGATTATCCCACGATTAAGGCGATCGCTGATTATCTAGCCCAGGATACTACCCCTATGGCGACAGCTTTCAGCAGCGGTCAGTCTGTGAGTCCACAACAGGCACAGCAACTACTGGAAAGACTTAACCAAATGTCTGATGCTGAAGTAGACTCCCTGCTGAATTCAATGTTGTCTGAACAGGAAAATCATTAATGACCAATATATCCGATCGCACCGCTAACCTTTCACCACAACAAAAACGGGATCTCCTAGCCGAATTGTTGCGCCAAAGAGCCACGACCCAAACCCTACCTGATATTCCGCCGGAATACTATCGGTTTGAACTGTATCCAGAATACCTGAAAATCAAACAGCAACAACAGGAAATCGCGGCTCTGGGGATTGATAACCCCTTTTTTACCCCCCAAGAAGGTATCGCCAGCAACACGACGATTATTAACGGTCGTGAGTTAATTAACTATGCTACCTATAACTATTTGGGGATGTCTGGTGATCCGATAGTTTCCCAAGCTACGAAGGATGCTATAGACCGCTATGGTACATCGGCTTCCGCCAGCCGCCTGCTTTCGGGTGAAAAACCTATTCATCGGGAGTTAGAAAAGGCGATCGCCAATTTTATCGGCACCCAAGACAGCATCGTTTATGTTGGCGGTCATGCTACCAATGTCACCACCGTTGGTCATCTGTTTGGACAAAATGACCTGATTCTCCATGATGTCCTCAGCCATAATAGTCTATTACAAGGCTGTTTGCTTTCGGGAGCCACTACTATTGCTTTTCCCCATAATGATTGGGAAAGCCTGCGCCGAATTCTCCAAGACCGCCGCCACCGTTATAGACGGACTTTAATCCTGATAGAAGGCATTTATAGCACTGATGGTGATATTCCTGAGCTACCCAGGTTTATTGAGTTAAAACAAGAATATAAAGCCTTTCTGATGGTGGATGAAGCCCATTCTATTGGGGTATTAGGTCAACAGGGCAGAGGCCTGAGTGAACACTTTGGCGTTAACCCCAATGATGTAGATTTGTGGATGGGAACCCTGAGCAAATCTTTCGCTAGTTGTGGGGGATATATTGCGGGGTCTAGTGCCTTGGTGGAATACTTGAAATATACGGCCCCCGGTTTTGTCTACAGTGTGGGTATTTCGCCACCTAACGCGGCATCGGTTTTGGCTTCGATTAATGTGTTAACATCAGAACCAGAACGGGTGCAAAGACTGCGCGATCGTGGTCAATTGTTCCTGAATCTCGCTAAACAACATCATTTAAACACAGGAACCAGCAAAGATTCGCCCATTATTCCGATTATTGTGGGCGATTCCCTGGCTTCTGTGCAACTGTCCCAAAATCTGTTTCATAGGGGTATTAACGTCCCGTTTATGTTCTATCCTTCGGTTCCTCAAAATGCAGCCCGTCTGCGTTTTTTTGTGACCTGTCAGCATACGGAAGAACAAATTCATCAAACAGTGGAAATTCTCACGGAAGAAATTGCGAAAATGGCGATTTCTTAAAACTCTGATCTATCACCCAATTTCCATCTCTAGTTTATCCTTAATTCGGTGCATTTCATGAGAGTCTTACTGGTTTATCCAATTTTCCCCAAAAGTTTTTGGTCTTTTGAAAAAACCTTAGATTTGGTCGATTGCAAGGCTCTATTACCGCCTTTGGGCTTAGTGACCGTAGCGGCTATTCTCCCCCAAGAATGGGAATTTAAGCTGGTTGATCGCAATGTGCGATCGGTCACAGAAGCAGAATGGGAATGGGCAGAATTGGTGATTTTGTCGGCCATGATCGTCCAAAAAAATGATTTCCTTGCCCAAATTCAGGAAGCCAAAAAACGCGGCAAAATGGTCGCTGTTGGGGGGCCTTTCCCGACCGCACTCCCCCACGAAGCCGAAAAAATGGGGGCTGATTTTCTAGTGCTAGACGAGGGAGAAATTACCCTCCCTATGTTTGTAGCAGCCCTGGAAAGAGGGGAAACTCAGGGAATATTACGCGCCGCTAATGGCGAAAAACCTGATGTCACTAATACCCCAATTCCTAGGTTTGATTTGTTGGAGAAACAAGCCTATGATATGATGGCTTTACAATTCTCCAGGGGCTGCCCGTTTCAGTGCGAATTCTGCGATATTATTGTCCTATATGGTCGCAAACCTCGCACGAAAGCGCCGGAGCAGTTAGTGGCGGAACTAGATCGCCTCCTGGAACTAGGATTTACTCAAACTATCTTTTTAGTTGATGATAACTTCATTGGGAATAAACGCAATGTAAAATTGCTGCTTCCGGTGTTGAAAGAATGGATGGAAAAAAATAACTATCCCTTCCGTATGATGACAGAAGCATCAGTTGATCTCGCCCAAGACCAAGAATTAATGAACATGATGGTAGAGGCGAATTTCTATGCGGTTTTCCTGGGAATTGAAACCCCGGACGAAGCTAGTCTCGCGCTGACTAAAAAATTCCAAAATACCCGTAATTCCCTAGTTGATGCTGTGGATAATATTACCAGGTCGGGGCTGCGGGTGATGGCTGGTTTTATTATTGGTTTTGATGGGGAAAAATCTGGGGCGGGCGATCGCATTATCCAATTTGTAGAAACTACGGCTATTCCAGTGGCTATGTTTAGTATGCTACAAGTTCTCCCTAATACGGGATTATGGCATCGTTTAAAGAAAGAAGGGAGACTGCTGGAAGGATCGGAAACCGCCAATATTAACCAGACTACTCTGATGAATTTTGTTCCGACTCGTCCCATTGAGGAAATTGCACAGGAATATATAGACGGTTTTTGGAAACTATACGATCCGCAAGTGTTTCTCGATCGCACCCACCGCTATTATCTGAAACTGGGCGCACCTCGTCGGAAAAAAGCCGGGGGAAGAACCCTAAGTTGGAAAACTATAAAAGCCTTGTCAATTCTGCTGTGGCGACAGGGAGTAGTCCGCAAAACTCGCTGGACTTTTTGGATTTATCTACTGGATATTATCCGTAAAAATCCCGGTGTTGTGGAAATGTATCTAGTCATGTGCGCTCACTTTGAACACTTCTACGACTATCGAAAAGAAGTGCGCCAGCAAATCGAATCACAACTGGCTGAATATGTTAAGAAAAAACAGGAGTTAGAATTGCTCAAAGTAGCTTAACTCCAATCCGGCGGGTTGGGGTGGTAATCACGACTACCCCTTAACCCGTTTCCAGGAAGCTCTGGCTGATAGTCTAAGACACCTGGGGGCTTTTGTGATGAAAAACACCAGCCGATAGGATAAGATATAGATAGAGTCTATATTATGATCATTTACGCAAAACTCGGCGATGAATAACCTAGGTATGGAAAGGATGCGGCTACAGTCCCATCGACAAATCAAACGGTTTATAGAACATCACGAACAGCGTTATAACCTGCTATCAAAGACGGTTAATAAACAGGCTACCTGTAAATTTAACGCTAACTCAGCATTTTTGCTATGTGCTGTTAATCCTACAGGTCCCTGTTCTAGCTGTAATCATTATCAACCGAAACAACCCTAATTAATAAACAGATTCTGATAAATGCTTAGAGACTGTTCCCGGGTTTGGGGATGGCTCTAATGTGTCTTCTGACTGTTCGATCGCCTGAGTTTCTCGATCTAAAACCGCTACAATGCGATCATAGATTTCCTGTGCTTGTGTGGGAGAGTCGCCAATACAGGTTAAACCGAGTTTCCCGAATTGAGACAGACAGCCGATTAAGTGAAACACGGTTCCGGTTTCTGTTCGATTGTTAAAATGCAGATGATATTGGGCGATAATATCCATTAAATCATTGGGTAAAAGACCTCGATAATGATGGTTCTGAAGATTATCTGAGGCGATATAGTATTTGGGTTGTTTATGCTGACTATAGAATAAGCCAGTATGGCGATCGTATTGACCATTAGTTAATAATTGGAGGGTCATAAAGGGATGAGTTGTGCCACCTCGCCGCAGGTTAATTTCAATGGCTTGGAGTTCCCATTGAGCCTCTGGTGTATGTGGTGGACGAACGGCAATAAAATCTAAACCAAATCTTTCGAGGGCTCCTTTTTGGGCTAAGATTTTACCAACTTTTTCGCCTAAGTCTTGCAGTTGTAATCGATAGGCTGGGTCAGCGGGGAAACTACAACCCTCGAAAATTTGACCATCTGGACCTCCGAGAATTTGATCATGGGTAGATAGAACTTGTACCTCCCCGGAAGGGTAAATCTGACATTGAACACTGGGCGATCGCTTAATGTCTCCTTCGATAAAGGCTTCGACAATTGCGCCTAAGTCGGGAATTCTGCTACGGAAACTCGACCAGGTTTCATGGCTGGCTTGAAAACTTAAATTCACGAAGCGATCGCGAATTTTGGCGATCCTTTGATGGGGGGGAATGTCAGCAATTCCTTGGAGGTTAAGGATAGCATTGCCTTCGCCAGAAAAGCCTTCATTGAGCTTAATTACTGCTCGTTTTAACTGGGGTTGTCGTTCCCATAAAGCGTTAACTTCTGCGGCTAAAGCTGTTTCATTCCAGACTAATTGACTGCCGTCTGGGTGGGGAATATTGGCTTGTGCGAAAATCTGACGACTGCCGCTTTTGGTTCCCCAGTAGGCTAAATCTGGGTCAGAAGCCCAGAGGGGAATTTGTAATTTAACTGATAATTCTCGTTCCCATTGAGTAGAGTTAAAACAGACCATATAGGTGCGTTTAGGTCGCAGGACTTGGCGTATTCTTTCGACTAACCGGGGACGTTCTAGGATTTTTTCGGTGAGGGATCGATTAGAGGAATCGTAGGTAGAAAATAATAGTAGGCGATCGCGGGCGTGAGAAAAGGGAATCCCAGGCATTAAATGCAGATAATAGTCAATAACGCTGGGGTGAAGGGGTTGGGAGGTGACATAAATTAATCTAACTCTAGGATTTCGTAAACGAGTCAGAGAAAACAGAAATCTCTCCTCATACTGATGAACTCCGGGAATTTTCTGCAATTGCTGCTGATCTAAGGTGAGGGATGGAATGACTAATACATCAAAATCCTCAAATCTCAGGTTTCCCCCTTGACTGAAAGACTCTCGGAGTTGATGTTGCAATGCTTGAAACTGATTTACTATTTCCGGTGGCGATCGATAATCTTCTGTCATAATCGCTGCCCACAATAACAATATTACGATTTTAACAGGTTGGTTGACCTCAGATCGACACCTTTTGATTTGCTGATGTCTTGGTTAGCAATGGTTGGAGAACACCGAGTGAGACAATTAATATAAGCAGCCGGATGGGTCTAGGTTAACATCTGGGATTGATTGGTGCTATAATTATGGTAGGTTCGATCAAACTGATATCAAACTGAATTTAATCTGAATATCGCGATATGATCCCACAGAAACTCACCCTCAAGAATTTTCTCAGTTATCGCGACGCAAGCCTAGATTTTAGTGGCTTGCATACTGCCTGCATTTGTGGACCGAATGGGGCGGGTAAGTCTTCGCTGTTAGAGGCGATCGCATGGTCGATTTGGGGTCAGAGTCGGGCGGGGACTGAAGATGATTTAATTCAAATTGGCGAAACCCAAATGCGGGTAGATTTTATCTTTATTAGTCATGGTAACTTATACCGGGTAATTAGGACTCGCCGCCGAGGTCAGTCGGGTACTCTGGATTTTCAAATCGCACCATTAGAAGCGGACAAAAAAGCGGAGCAAATTAAGTTTACTGCCCTGAGTCAAGGGGGAATCCGTAGCACACAACAAAAGATTTTAGAACATCTGCGGCTAGACTACGATACTTTTATTAATTCTGCCTATTTGCGTCAGGGAAAAGCTGATGAGTTTATGTTAAAACGTCCCAGCGATCGCAAAGAAGTTTTAGGCAGCTTACTTAAGTTAGATGAATATGATATTTTAGTGGAGAAAGCCAAAGATATCTCGAAGGAATATAAATTCAAGATTGAGCAATTAGAACAAAGTTTAACTATGGGAGAGTTGGAGACACAAAAACTGCCGGAAATAGTGGCTCAAATCACTGAGTTAGAAGCTACCCTTGGTAAACTTCAGAAACAACAAGAGTCTGACCAAAAGCAACTGCAAACCCGGCGAGAACAACAACAATATCGCCAAACCTGTGAACAACTGCTAGAGGGACAGCGACAACAATATCGCACTACGAAACAAGAATGCGATCGCCTTGAACAGGAAATTGTCGCGACCCAAACTCAACTACAACAATTAGAGAGTATTCGGCAACAACAGGAAGAAATTAAGGCCGGTATTGTGGAATTTCAGACGCTACAAGCTACAGAAGAAACGATGAGTTTGCAGTTTCAAAGTCACCAAAAAATCCAACAGCAACTCCGGGAACTTCAGCAGCAACAACAGGACAAAATCCACCAATTACAACGGGATAAAGACACGATTGAAACTCGCCTGGAATCTCTGCACAAACAGGAACAAGAATATCAAAAGGTGCTAGTTGAACTGCCAGAAGTAGAAGCAGGAATTGCCCAGCTTTCTCAGGCTCGTCTCCGCCTGAATGAGTTAGATAAAATACAAATTGTAGTTACCCCTATTCTGCAAGAACATCAACGGATACAGGGGGAAATAGACCGGGCTCAAGCTCGTCTTAGCGCCCGTTTGGATGAACTGTATGCGTCGATTAATAAAATCCAGAACCGTCTTAAAGACAACCGCCCAGAGTCGGAAAAAGAGTTACAAAATCTTCATCAAACAATTGAAGAAATTGAGAAAAAACGCACCTATCAAACGCGGGTGACAGCTAAGGGTCAATCACACCATAATCAATTAGACAAATTGGCTCATCAACAGCAGGAGTATGAGAAAAAGTTGGCTGAATTAGACCAAAAAATGGAAATGTTAGGGCGTTCTTTTAGTGATGAAAATAAGGGAGAGTTAGCGCCGGTTTGTCCCCTATGCGATCGCCCTTTAGATGAACATCACTGGAATTTGGTGATGGGTAAACACCAAAACCAACAACAGGAAATTCGCGATCGCCTGTGGATAATTAGGGAAGATTTTGCGCGTGCTGAACAGGAAATAGCTGCGTTACGGATTGAATATACAACCTTACAAAGGCAAATATCTAATTATGAAGAATTCCGGGAAAAACGAGGTCAATTACAAGCACGCTTAGAGGGTTTCATTAATGATGAATTGCAACTACAACAGTTGAGAGAGGAAGCTAGTAAAATTGAGCGATCGCTATCTGATGGAAGTCACGCCGCCACACTGTATCAGCAACTGCAACAACTAGATCAGCAACTGCAACAACTAGATTATAATGAACAAAGCCACGCTCTGGCTAGGAATGAAGAAAAGCGCTGGAGGTGGGCAGAAATTAAGCAAATACAAATTCGGGATACCCAGCACAAACTAGGGCATTTACAAGCGGAAAAACCGCCAATGGTAGCACAATTACAGTCGGCATTAGACCAGATAATTTATGAACAAAGCGCCTCGGAATTACAGCAGAGGATTATTCAGCTAAAACAACAGTTAAATGAGAGTGGCTATAATTTGGAAGACCATAATCAAGTCCGGGTTCGGTTGCGTGAGGCACAGGAATGGGTGAGGAAAGCAGAACAATTGAAAGTGGCGGAAAGTCAGTATCCACAAATTCAACAACGGCTGGCTGAGTTACGGCAATTAAATCAAGTGCGATCGCAGGATTTGGCGGGGATAAAATCACAGATATTACTATTAACTAAACAGTTGGAAGATACCCCCAATCCTAGCTTATATATTAGTAACCTAGAGGGAAAAATTCAACAGCAGCGACAACAACTAGACCAATATTTAAGTCAATTGGGAAAGCTGCAACAACAACGAAGCCATTTAGAAAATTTTAGCCAGCAGCAAAGGGAACAAAAACAGGAATTATCCGAATGTCGTCACCAAGCCCTAATTTATAAGGAATTAGCCCAAGCCTTTGGGAAAAATGGTATTCAAGCGTTAATGATTGAAAATGTGTTACCGCAATTAGAAGCGGAAACTAACCAAGTTTTAGCGAGACTTTCGGCGAATCAACTCCATGTACAGTTTGTTACTCAACGGAGTGGACGCAGTGTTACGGCGAAACGGAAAAAGACTAAGTTAATTGATACACTGGATATATTAATTGCTGATGCTAGGGGAACTAGACCCTATGAAACCTATTCTGGTGGCGAGGCGTTTAGGATTAATTTTGCGATTCGATTAGCCCTAGCTAAATTATTAGCGCAAAGGGCGGGATGTGCGCTGCAAATGCTGATTATTGATGAAGGGTTTGGCACCCAAGACGCGGAAGGATGCGATCGCCTAATTGCTGCCATCAATGCGATCGCCCCAGATTTTTCCTGCATTTTAGCTGTCACCCACATTCCCTACCTGAAAGAGGTATTTCAAGCCAAAATAGAAGTCACTAAAACTGCTACTGGTTCACGATTACATCTATCTGTTTAAAATCATGATTGGCAAATATTTGAGGAGCCAGGGGTGGAACTAGAGCATATTATGCCATAGTTAGTTAATATAGTTATATTAGACTAGCTAGACCCCGGCCCGAAAATTTGGGTGCAGCCAGGTCGGAGGTTCCCTTGATATCAATTTTATAAACCGTTAAGCAGTAGCTATGCCAGGTGTACGAGTCGGGATACTGCATTCTTTGAGTGGGACAATGGCAATTAGCGAAGCGCCCCTCAGAGATGCCGAGTTGATGGCCATTCGAGAAATTAACCAAAGTGGAGGAATTCTCGGAAAGTTTATTGAACCTGTTATTGAAGATTGTCAATCAGATCCGGCTTGCTTTGCTCAAAAAGCCAAAAATCTGATTCAGGACAAACAGGTTGTCACCCTCTTTGGGTGTTGGACTTCAGCCAGTCGCCAGGCTGTCAAACCCGTTTTAGAAGAATTGGGGGTGGGGTTGTGGTATCCTGTCCAATACGAAGGACTAGAAGAGTCCCCCAACATTTTTCACACAGGGGCCTGTGCTAATCAACAGGTTGAACCTGCGGTTTCCTGGTTGTTGGAAAATATCGGCAAGCGCTTTTATTTGCTCGGTTCCGATTATACATTCCCCCATACGGTAAGTAAACTGATCAAAATTCAGCTTCAGCAAAATGAAGGCCATGTAGTGGGGGAAGCATATCAACCTTTGGGGGCTAAGGATTTTAGTTCGATTATTGCGCGTATTGTGCGGGCTAAACCTGATGTGGTGTTTAATACGCTGACTGGTGATAGCAATATAGCATTTTATCGACAATTTCAAGCGGCAGGTTTAAGCGCTAAACAAATCCCCGTTTTGGCTATTTCTGTTTCGGAAACTGAATTAAAAAGCATCGGGAATGCGGCGACGGGTCATCTGAGTTGTTGGAGTTATTTTCAGAGTTTAGAGACTCCCGAAAATCGTCGTTTTGTTAAATGTTTTAAGGCGAGATATGGAAGCGATCGCGTTACTAGCGACCCCATAGAAGCCGCCTATAGTCAAGTTTATCTATGGAAACAAGCCGTAGAGTTAGCCGAATCTTTCGACCCGGAAAGGGTACGAATTGCTACATACGGTCAAAGTTTCTCAGCCCCCAGTGGCATTATCCGTATGGAACCCAACCATCATATTAGGAAATTATGCCGCATTGGTAGGGCTAAATCTGATGGTCAG
The DNA here is from genome assembly GCF_026000695.1 of Limnospira platensis NIES-39. GTDB lineage: Bacteria > Cyanobacteriota > Cyanobacteriia > Cyanobacteriales > Microcoleaceae > Limnospira > Limnospira platensis. Next base: position 1,456,423 of record NZ_AP026945.1, on the reverse strand, counting down.
TTTGAGATTATTTACACGAGTCCTCATCGCATTAAACCCTTGCCCTGGTTAGGGTTTGAAGCCAACAGTTTTAATGCTTCCGAAATTGTGATTGGCTTACTTGCTGAGGTGAGCCAAAGTATAGAACGTGCCGAAAAACTCAAACAAAAAACCCGCGAATTAGAAGAAACCAGAAAGCAACTTGAACAAGAAATTGAAATCAGAAAACAGGTAGAATCTCAATTGCAAGTGGTTAATGAAGACTTAGAAAATATCGTTGCGGAACGCACCGCCGCCCTGCGAGAATCTAACAATCAACTACTGCAAGAAATTGTCGAGCGTACCAGAGTTGCGGAAGCCCTCAGAATGGCTAATGCTCGACTGCAAGCGGTGTTAGAAGCTGTACCTGGCACGGTTTCTTGGATTAGTAGCGATTTACGTTATTTGGAAGTTAATCAATCTTTGGCAGACTTATTTAAACTGCCACGAGAAACTTTTGCCAATCAACATATTGGCTTTTTGGGAACGAGTTCGGAATTTAATGACTTTGTTAGTGACCTATTTAATCGTCCTGAAAAAGAAGCTCATCGCGAGGTGCGGACTCATGTGGATAATCAAGAACGCCATTATCTAATTGTAGCTCAAAAATATGATAATAATCGAGCTGTATTTGTGGTGGGAATTGATATTACTCAACGTCGCCAAGCTGAGGAAGAACTCCGCCAAGCTAATATGCGTTTACAAGCGGTTTTAGCAGCGGTTCCTGGTACGGTTTCCTGGGTGACATCAGACTTGCACTATATCGAAGTGAATCAAAAATTAGCTAATTTATATGGCTTACCCAGAGAAGCATTTTCTCATCAACATATTGGTTTTTTAGGGAGAGGTTCTCAGTTTCAGGATTTTCTCCAATATTTCTTTGAAAGTCCGGAATTAGAAGCATATCAAGAAATATCATCTTCCCGAGAAAATGAGGAATATTATTATCTGATTGCTGCTCACAAGTATAATAATAATCAAGCAGCTTTTGTGGTGGGAATTGATATTAGCGATCGCAAACGTGCAGAAGCCGCCTTAAAAACGACTCAAGACCAGTTAGAAGCGGTGTTAAATGTGGTACCTGGAACAGTATCTTGGATTGATTCTAACAAACGTTATTTAGGGGTTAATCAATACCTAGCCCAAACCTTCGACCTCCCCGCCGAGGCATTTATTGGTCAGCACATCGGTTTTCTGAAAGCTAGTCCCGAATTTAATGGATTTGTGGAAGATTTCTTTAATAGTGGGAATTTTGAAGCCTATAAAGAAGTGACATCTTATATTAAAAATGAACCCAGAGATTACCTAATTGCCGCCCGCAAATATAACAGCGGTAGTGCTGCCTTTTTTGTAGGTATTGACATTACAGACCGTCGGCGCGCAGAAGAAGCCTTAAAACAGGCAGAATCCAACTATCGTAGCATCTTTGAAAATGCCCTAGAAGGAATATTTCAAACCACCCCAGAAGGTCGTTATATCAGCGCTAATCCCGCCTTAGCCAGGATTTACGGCTACGAATCCCCGACCATATTAATGACCAATTTAACCGATATTCAATCCCAACTGTATATCGACCCCAAGCGCCGCCAGGAATTTGTTGATCTCTTAGAAAGCCAAGGTTCCGTAGTAGATTTTGAGTCCCAAATTCGAAGGATAGATGGTCAAGTTCGTTGGATTTCGGAAAATGCCACCGCCGTCCGTAGTCCCCAGGGAGAAATTCTTTATTATGAAGGAACTGTCGAAGATATTACCGATCGCAAACTAGGACAAATCGGTCTCCAACAAGCCAAAGACGAACTAGAAAATCGGGTAGCCGAACGCACCGCCGCCTTACAAGAAGCCAACCATCACCTAATCATAGAAGTGGCCGAAAGACGAAGGATAGAAGCAGCCTTACGAGCCTCAGAAGCCGAATTGCGAGCCTTGTTTGCAGCCATGACCGACGTGATCGCCGTTTTTGATGGAGAGGGACGCTATAAGAAAATAGTCACCACTAACGCGGAAGTAGTCTATACACCTAGTAGCGATTTACTCGGAAAAACAGTATTTGACATATTTCCGACTCCCCAAGCACAACTTTTTTACGAAAATATCCAGAAAGTGATTCAAACTGGAGAAACCATTAACCTAGAATACAGTATGCAATTAGCACCCCCAGAACCCGGACAGCAGGGGCCTGTTAATATCTTACCCTCTGCAACTGATGCTGATCTGGTGTGGTTTGCTGCGACAGTTTCCCCTATGCCAGACAATAGCGTAATTTGGGTGGCTCGTAATACTACGGAGCGCCGCCGGGTTTTAGATGCTTTGCGGGTTGAACAACAAAAATCTGAGCGGCTGCTGTTGAATATTTTGCCTCGCTCTATTGCGGAACGTTTAAAACAGAGCCCACATTCGATTGCAGAACGCTTTGACCAAGCAACAGTCATGTTTGCAGATTTGGTCAATTTTACCGGGTTTTCCGCCCAGATATCCCCCACCGAATTGGTGGATTTACTCAATGATATATTTTCCTGTTTTGATGAACTAGCTCAAAAACACCAACTCGAGAAAATTAAGACTATTGGAGATTCCTATATGGTAGTGGGAGGTTTACCGACTCCTGTAGAGAATCATGCAGAGGCGATCGCTCACATGGCCCTAGATATGCAGCGAGAAATTGTCCGTTTCCGTCGCCAAGACGGCGAACCCTTCAATTTACGCATTGGGATTAATACCGGACCCGTGGTCGCCGGGGTAATTGGGACTCGCAAATTTATCTACGACCTGTGGGGGGATGCTGTCAATGTCGCCTCCCGTATGGAGTCTCAAGGGGAAGTAGGACGAATTCAGATCACCGCCGCCACCAAAGCCATACTCAAGGATAATTTTATTTTTGAGGAACGGGGTGTAATTGATGTCAAAGGAAGAGGCAAAATGGTGACATTCTGGCTCAAAGACCGTCGTTAATCCTGCCAACCAATACCCTAGGGCAGAGAACAGCGGACATGGGTAAAGGATAACAAGCATGGGACTTGACAGAGAGTAAAGTTGTGTTAATATAAGTTGAATTAAGTGAAGAATATGTAAACAATTCTGTAGAAAACTCTCATAAGGAAAACTATGACTTTGATGGCTAAACGGCTTTTGATCCTGTTAGTTACCCTAGGTGGTACAGCATTTTTGGCAGCTTGTGGCGAACCTACTGCCACCGAAACCCAAGGCGAACCCACCGAACAAATTGCCGAAACCAGTGAACCAGTAACCGCTGAAACCGTTTCTGATGAAACTATCGAAGCCCAAGCAGAACCCGCTGGGGAAGAAATGGCTGCTGTAGTTGACTCAGACCCCACAGAAACCATTGTCGGTATTGCTAGTGGCGAGAGCCAATTCAGCACTCTGGTAGCGGCTTTAGAAACCGCCGAATTAGCCGAAATCCTTTCTGGGGAAGGACCTTTCACCGTTTTTGCTCCCACTGACGAAGCATTTGCGGCTCTACCAGAAGGCACAGTTGAAGAACTTCTCAAACCCGAAAATCGTGATCAACTGGTTCAAATTCTTACCTATCACGTTGTCCCCTCCCAAGTTCTGTCTGCTAACATCAGTGATGGGTCTGTTGAAACCGTTGCCGGAATGCCCTTAACTATTACTGTTATGGACGGTACTGTAATGGTGAATGAAGCCAGTGTCATTCAAGCTGACATTTTAGGCAGCAATGGGGTTATTCATGCCGTTGACACGGTAATTTTACCTGGTGTGGTCGAATAAGTTTTAACTTGGCTTGATGTGAGTGTTTAACTATAGACAAGGTTTCACTCACACCATACTTATAAACCCGCCCTTATTAGTCAATAGTGGGGGCGGGTTTTCAGTTAATCAAAGATTGATAATGGCTCAACAAACATTTATAATCTGGATTGATAGCGGATAGAGAAGAGAACCAGATCCAGTATGGACATCAGAGGCTTATTAGAACCGATCGCCAATTTTTTTGCGGGTTTAGGAGTTCCCGAACCCATTGTTCACTGGGGACACCCCCTAATGATGGGAATTGTAATTTTTGTGATGGGTAGTTTTGTCGGTTATACTGGCTGGCAGGGACGTTTAGCCACAGACCAAGAGGCGGCGATCGCTTCTCGGTCTAGCCACCGAAAACTTGCCCCTTTTATGACCCTATTTATGGCTTTAGGCTTTAGCGGCGGGCTACTATCCTTAATTATGCAGGGACAACCGATTTTTGAAAGTCCCCATTTTTGGACCAGTACCGCAGTTTTGGGTCTATTAGGAATCAACGGCGCTATTTCCCTCAGCAAATTTGGCGGAAACCAAGACCAATGGCGCAAGGCTCATGCTTATATTGGCAGTGTCGCCCTATTAGTGATGGTGATTCACACCGTACTCGGTCTAAAATTGGGATTATCCATTTAGCAAACAATCAGGGTTGGTTTCTAACCCAACCCTAACCAGTCCTTAAAGACTTCCAGGACAGATGAACCAAACGGCTGCGATCGCCCTAGGATTAGCCTATATTGTTGGATTACTCATGGCGAACTTTACCTGGGGAGGATATTTTCTCCTAGGGGTCGGGATAGCCATGGCAATTCTGACAACCATTTGGCAATATAAACTCCGTCGCCGTCTCAGCGATCAACTCACTTCCACCAGAAACCGCTCTTTAAGGCAAGCTAGACAAAGGAAATCCGACCCAGATAGGCGCTACATCCCCCGACCTCCTATCCCTAGAACCCTTTGGCTACTAGCTGGATTAATAGGCTTCCTCGCTACCCTATATTTTCAACTACAAACTCCACAACCAGGACCTAATGACATTAGCAGATTAATTGTCAGCGGTGGTAATGCCGAAAACCTGGTAATGACCGTCTGGGGAAGGGTGATTAGTTCACCACGGGTCACTCGTTCAGGAAATATTCAGTTTTGGCTACAGGCTAACCTTGTTAACCAGATTACCAGTAATGATCAGAACAGCCCGGTTCAGGTTAACAAAACAGTTACAGGTAAACTTTATGTTACCGTGCCAATTCTACAAGCCACAGGCTTACAAGGCAACGAAACTGTTTCTGTGACCGGAACTTTATATGCACCAAAACCCCCCTTAAATCCTGGTAGCTTTGATTTTAAAGCCTATCTCGCCAGACAAGGGGGATTTGCGGGAATGTATGGTCGCCATCTCTCTATTAACACCACCCCTAGCTGGGGACTGTCTAGGGTGCGACAGCGAATTGTCAGGGCTCAGGTTCAAGGTTTGGATGTTACCAAAGGCACACTATTATCAGCCATGGTTTTGGGGCGGCGGGCTGTGGATATCTCCCCAGAAATTAGCGATCGCTTTGTCCGAGTCGGTTTAGCTCATACTTTAGCCGCTTCTGGGTTTCATGTCTCTTTACTTCTGGGCGTAGTCCTGGCTTTGACAGCCCGCTGGTCTCCTAAGTTGAGATTTGTTTTTGGTGCAATTATCCTATTGTTATATGTCGGATTAACTGGCGGTTCAGCTTCCGTGCTGCGAGCCGCTTTAATGGGGTTAGCTGCCTTGGTAGGTTTCGTCATGAACCGACAGGTGCGACCCTTGGCGGTGTTATTGGCTGTGGCAGTTTTCCTATTATTATGGAATCCTCTATTAATTCAAGACTTAGGCTTTCAATTTAGCTTTTTGGCAACTCTGGGGCTATTGGTGACTGTACCACCTTTGATGCGATCGCTACAATGGCTTCCCCCTGTAATTGCTAGTTGTATAGCAGTTCCTATCGCCGCCGCCATTTGGATTCTTCCCCTACAAATATATGTGTTTAATTTGGTATCACCATTCAGTATTTTTGTCAATATTTTAGCCGTGCCTTTCATTACGGTAATTACCCTAGGAGGAATGCTAACCGCAGTGGTAGCTCTCATCTGGCCATGGGCGGCTTCGGTTCTAGTATCCGCTTTATATTACCCCCTACAAGGGTTAATTTATATAGTCGAATTTTTTAATAATTTACCTGGTAATTCCATCGCCGTAGGCACTCTGTCTCTGGCACAATTAATCGGTTTATATAGTATTAATATATGGCTGTGCTTATCGCCGATAATCAAGCCAGCCAAAGTAAGTCAAACTGACCATAATAAAAGAACGAGAATTAATGCCCGATTTTATCAGGTTTTGGCTGGTATATTAACGGCGATCGCTATCATAACTCTGCCCATGGCTTATGCTCAATTTACCCAATTTCGAGTCACCGTTTTAGCTACCGCCGAAAAACCTATTCTTGTGGTGGAAGACCGCGATCGCGTTTTGTTAGTAAATGCCGGGGATGAACGCACAGTTAAATTTACGGTTTTGCCCTTTTTACTAAGGCAGGGCATTAATCAAATTGATTGGGCTATCCTGACTCACCCTCAGCTAGGCTTAACTATCGGTTTCCCACATATTTTAGACACTTTACCAATTCAGAAATTCTATGATACTCCCGCTTCTAAGAATGCTTATCAAGTTAGCGCCCAGGCTATTCAAAATAAAATTGTTACTGCCCAAGGGGAATATCTAACGCTCCCAGTTCAGCAAAACTTAGATTTAGGTGAAACTCAGGTTAAACTGATTAATCCTGATGTGCCTCTGGTGGAATTTATCATGAGCGATCGCCGCTGGTTACTCATGGGAAATATCCCCAAAGAACAACAATCACAATTGTTACAACAGCACGATTTATCCGCCGTTGATGTCCTCTGGTGGTTAGGTAACGATTTGGATTCTCAACTACTAGACACCCTCAAACCTCAAGTAGCGATCGCCACCACCCATACCCTCAGTCCTGAAACATCTCAAATGCTTGAAAATCTTAACATTCAACTATTTTGGACTGGGCGAGATGGGGCACTACATTGGACACCACAGCAGGGCTTTTCCCCTACCATTACTGCCGACCAAACAGTTGACTCTTTTTTTTGACACTCCCAGCTAATCATACTGTAGGGTGCGTCAGACACCGAGAATTATCATCAAAGCCCGGATAATTGATTTCTGACGCACCAGACACCGAGAATTATCATCAAAACCCGGATAATTGATTGAGGTGCGTAGCGCCGATAATGATTCGGTGAGTACCGTAGGGTGCGTCAGACACCGAGAATTATCATCAAAGCCCGGATAATTGATTTCTGACGCACCAGACACCGAGAATTATCATCAAAGCCCGGATAATTGATTTCTGACGCACCAGACACCGAGAATTATCATCAAAGCCCGGATAATTGATTTCTGACGCACCAGACACCGAGAATTATCATCAAAACCCGGATAATTGATTTCTGACGCACCAGACACCGAGAATTATCATCAAAGCCCGGATAATTGATTTCTGACGCACCAGACACCGAGAATTATCATCAAAACCCGGATAATTGATTGAGGTGCGTAGCGCCGATAATGATTCGGTGAGTACCGTAGGGTGCGTCAGACACCGAGAATTATCATCAAAGCCCGGATAATTGATTTCTGACGCACCAGACACCGAGAATTATTATCAAAGCCCGGATAATTGATTTCTGACGCACCAGACACCGAGAATTATCATCAAAGCCCGGATAATTGATTTCTGACGCACCAGACACCGAGAATTATCATCAAAACCCGGATAATTGATTGAGGTGCGTAGCGCCGATAATGATTCGGTGAGTACCGTAGGGTGCGTCAGACACCGAGAATTATCATCAAAGCCCGGATAATTGATTTCTGACGCACCAGACACCGAGAATTATCATCAAAGCCCGATAATTGATTGAGGTGCGTAGCGCCGATAATGATTCGGTGAGTACCGTAGGGTGCGTCAGACACCGAGAATTATCATCAAAGCCCGGATAATTGATTTCTGACGCACCAGACACCGAGAATTATCATCAAAGCCCGGATAATTGATTGAGGTGCGTAGCGCCGATAATGATTCGGTGAGGATTTAGATAGCCTGCTTCTGACGCACCCTACGAAAATGATTAAGTCGAACCGAGGTTACAAATTAGAATCCGTGACCGCGCCGCGACTGCTAGTAGATACCAACTTAGCATACTTAGCCAGGACTCCCCTAGTATAGCGAGGTTGACGAGGCTGCCATGCTTCCCGTCGCGCCTGTAATTCCTCATCCGTGATATTAACTTGTAATAGGCGGGCTTTAGCATCAATAGTAATACTATCGCCCTCCTTAACTAAGGCGATCGCACCTCCCACCGCCGCCTCTGGTGCCACATGACCCACAACCAGACCATAGGTTCCCCCAGAGAAGCGACCATCAGTAATCAGCCCCACAGAATCCCCCAAACCAGCCCCAATAATAGCCGAAGTAGGAGCAAGCATCTCCCGCATTCCCGGACCTCCTTTCGGTCCCTCATAGCGGACAATAATCACATCTCCGGGATTAATTGAACCCGCCAGAATTGCCTCAAGACATTCCTCCTCCGACTCAAACACCCTAGCCGGTCCAGTAATTTGAGGATTTTTCACCCCAGTAATTTTAGCCACCGCCCCCTCTGAAGCCAGATTACCTTTAAGAATAGCCAAATGTCCCTGAGCATACATAGGATTATCCCAAGGGCGAATCACCTCCTGGTTAGGGTCAGGTTCAGTCGGGATATCAGCCAACTGTTGGGCAATAGTTTGACCAGTAATTGTCAAAGCATCACCATGCAACAAACCATGTTCCAACAACATTTTCATCACCAGGGGAACTCCCCCGGCTTGGTGAAATTCCGTAGTGACAAACCGACCACTAGGTTTGAGGTCGCACAATACCGGAACCCGTTGTCGCATAGTTTCAAAATCATCCAGAGTTAGTTCTACCCCCATAGAACTGGCGATCGCCAGTAAGTGTAGCACCGCATTAGTAGAACCCCCCACAGCCATAATCACCGCCATAGCATTTTCAAAAGCATCACGGGTGAGAATTTGGCTCGGTAAAATCTGTTTCCGAATCGCCTCAGCCAATACAAACGCCGATTGTTCAGTGCTTTCGGCTTTTTCCGCATCTTCAGCCGCCATAGTCGAAGAGTACATCAAACTCATCCCCATAGCCTCAAAAGCTGACGACATAGTATTAGCCGTAAACATACCACCACAGGAACCCGCCCCAGGACAAGCATTACGTTCAATCCCCAGTAATTCCTCATCAGGGATTTTCCCAGCGCTATGTTGTCCCACCGCTTCAAAGGCACTAACCACAGTGAGGTCACAGCCATTGTAGTGACCCGGTTTGATAGTTCCCCCGTAAACAAAAATTGCCGGAATATTCATGCGAGCAATGGCAATCATCGCCCCAGGCATATTTTTATCACATCCGCCAATAGCTAACACCCCATCCATACTCTGACCATTACAGACAGTTTCTATGGAATCGGCAATTACATCCCGCGACACTAGGGAATATTTCATCCCTTCCGTACCCATAGAGATACCATCACTGATAGTAATGGTTCCAAACAGTTGGGGCATAGTTCCCGATTGTCTCAAGGCCGCTTCTGCCCGCAATGCTAAATCATTTAAGCCCATATTGCACGGAGTAATGGTACTATAACCATTAGCAATGCCCACAATGGGTTTATTGAAATCCTCATCACCAAAGCCTACAGCCCTTAACATAGCCCGGTTAGGGGTTCGCTGGTTGCCCTGGGTAATCGCTTTACTTCTGAAATTATCTGACATCTCTGCTTTCCTGTTTCTACTAAATCTTGGGGGGTTGACCTGTTTTTTCTGGTATCTTTCCCTAATGATCCTATAATTTACCAGGTTCGTGATGCTATAGCGATCGCTAATTTGGGGCAGATAATCACCAGTGTCCCTCAAATTCTAAACTATCACCTCAGATGTGCCATTTTCAGGAGATGATGGTTATATACAGGTTATGACTACACGATTGGACATATAGCCCTGAAAGTCGGGAAACTTGTTGAAATCATAATTCTGAGGGGTTTTAGCCCACAACTGGTTAATACTGCAATACTGATAATGAGGTTAATTAAACATGGAGGTTGAGGAGCTACTCAAACAATATGCCGCAGGTGAAAGAATGTTTCGGTCTGTGAACCTGGTTGGGGTCAATCTCAGCGATATGGATCTGCGAGAGGTTAGCTTTATCAGGGCTAATCTCGAAAATACTAGCTTCATTAATACTAATCTAAGTGGCTCTAATTTCCGTGAGTCTAAATTGATGGGAGTCGATCTCACTGATGCTCAACTGGCTGATGCTAACCTGATTAGCGCTAATTTAACTGATGCTAATTTTTCTAGGGCTAATCTAACCGGGGCTAGTATGCGGGGGTCTATCTCCAAAAATGTCACCTTAAATATGGCTAATCTTACTGATGCTAATTTGGCTGAGGCTAATTTTACTGAAGCCAATTTTATTGGGGCTCATCTTGTTAACAGCACTTTGATCCGAACTAATTTGTTAAAGGCAAATTTGAGTGGTGCTAACTTGGATGGGGCTAATCTTACTAATGTGATTATGCGCGATTCTACCCTTGAGGGTGCTAATTTATCCAATGCTACCCTCAGTGGCGCGATGCTGATGGGAGCAAATTTTCATCAAGCTGATTTGAGTCGGGTTACTATGGTGGGGGCTGATTTAACTGATGCTAACCTCAGTGAAGCCAACCTACGGGCGGCTAATATCAGTTGGACCAGTTTAAGGGGGGCTAATATGAGTCGCGCCCGACTTTATCGCACTAAACTCAATTGGTCTAATCTCAGTGGCGTTAATTTGATTGAGGCTGTCATGTTGGACACGGTACTCTACCGCGCTAATTTGCGTGATGCTGATTTGCGGGGCGCTATTTTACCTGATTAATTAGCCTTTAGGGCGAGAATCCCGCAATAATTAGGGGAATTAATATCAGGGCTGTTAACACCACTGTTACTGTGATCGGATCTATCTCGGGCTTTGGTTGCGGATTGCTCATGATTATTACTTAGTGCTACAGGACATCAAAATTAGTCTTTCTGACTCCCCCTTGGTTAATTAGTCTAACTTAGAGAAAATTGGGTTTCTATACTATCGACTGGGTAATTATAGCATAGTGTCTCAAATTTGTATATATTTATGCTCCATAAGTTCTGATGGAAATCCGGCTCTATACCATGATCAATATGGTTGAATTGCCATTGAGGTTTGAGAAACTATTTCGGATGTTAATATTTGTTAATGTGGCTAGAGTGAACCCGACAGAGTATGCTACAAGGTTGAATTAATTTGTGGTGAGGAGTAATTCCAATGCAGTGGACAAATACATTAAATTTCATTGCCGCTACCCCAACTATTATTGGTATAAGTGTTTTAGGAGTTGCTGTTCCTAAAGCCTTGGCTGATATTGTCTGTCGGGGAACTATTTTCCGGACCGACGCAGATAACCTATCTTTTTCTGTTCCCTGGAGTCCTAATACTGGCTTTGAACAGGAAGTAGAGTTTCGTAATGCTCGGACGGGTGCGGGTATCGCTCAATCTTCCCGTTTAAAATTCGATCGCACAAATGATCAGGGTCAACGGCTTTATCGTGGCAATGTCAGCGGTATGGCTAGTGTCACTTTAATTGATTTGGCAGAGTTTCAACCTAGACCCGGAACTAAAGTTTCCGTATCCTATGATGGTCAATGGGGACGCGGAACCTGTTCTGGTCTTTAGTATCTTCGATCGCTTAATGTGCCTTATCCTCATCTCTGTGGCAGATATTCCGAAGTTGACAGGGACGTGATCAAACTTAACAATAGGTGTCACTTGACAATTCAGGTTATCGTGTTCTGTGCTAGAAATTAGGTAGAGGTGCGAGACGTTCAGGCATGAAATAAGGTTGAAATACCTGAAATAACCGCCTGGTGGGGACTTCAACCCCTTGATTGAATATAAGGAGATCTCTCCTGACCATCCTCATAACTGTTTATATGTCCCAACGATTAGTATCCCACGATACAAATCAAGGCAGGGAACCCAAGGTCAAAACAAACTAACCCATACAAATTCCTTATAGTAATCTTAGAAATAGATAAGTAGAAGTTAGGAAGTTAGGGTAACGGCGATAGCCACCCCCAGTTGTGGGAATCACAACCCCAGGATTGAAGCGGGGAACGGAAGGCTCCGAGGTGTAACCCAACACCAGAATCGAGACCACTGCCAACCATCCATGATTAGGGAAACCGAATGTCTGGCTTGAACCATCGTCAAATTTGAGCAGCGAAACAGGTTGATACGCTGCGCTCAAAAGAGTAAGGGGAAAAGTAGGAGCATCGCTACACTACCTACATAGACCTTTAAAAGTACCCCGGTGGATAGGACAAATCTAAAGATGGAATGCCCATATAAACGGAACGTTTTAAGTCCTCTTAGACTCTGATTATCTGGTCGAGATATCAGTAGGGATAAGTGTAACCGCAAGTCTTAGAGGATGTGAGATGTGACCAGAAGCCAACGCCCTGCTGTAATAGTAGGGATATGCTGACAGGTCACGGTTTGATTGTAAGAAATAGAGTCAAGTAGGTGTACAAATGGCGATAGCGAGTTTAAAAAAAGGATTTGGCAAGCCCAAACCAATCAAGACTACGAACAACGCATGGAAGATAATCCCGTGGACTAAGGTTCAACGGAAAGTTTTCAAGCTCCAAAAGAGTATATTTCAAGCGGCTAAATCGGGACAGGATGCAAAGGTAAGAAGGTTACAACGTCTATTGGTGAAATCATACTATGCCCGACTCTTAGCAGTGCGACTGTAGGGGCGGGTTCCACGGTCAGCCATGCTTCCCAACAGTCAGCTTAATAAACCCGCCCCCCAAGCGGGTCAAGGCAAGAAAACAGCCGGTGTTGATGGAGTAAAAGTAATCTCTCCAAGACAAAGGTTCGAGCTTGTTAAGAACATTAAGGGAAATCTCAAAGCAAAACCACTGCGACGGGTGTGGATTCCAAAACCTGGTAGGGATGAAAAAAGCTGGAATAGGAATTCCCACAATCCAAGATAGAGCGAGGCAAGCCTTGGTTAAGTCGGTTCTCGAACCTGAATGGGAATCGAGATTTGAAAACACAAGCTATGGGTTCCGACCCGGACGGTCAGCCCAAGATGCAATAGCCAGGATTTACCAGAGTATCAACAAAGGTGAATATTTCGTGCTAGATGCAGATATAGCGTGCGAGACGTTTAGGAGTGAAATAGGGCTGCAATGCCTGAAATAACCTCCTAGTGGGACTTCCACCCCTTGGTGGAATATAAGGGATTCGCACCCCTGACCATCCCATAACTATCTATGTGTCTCAACATCTGGCTTCGACAACCAGATAAGGCAGAGAGACTCAAGGTCAAGACTGAGCGAAAAAAAAGAGGGAAGTTGTGAACCCCTTGAGTATAACGTAAGGTTGAGAGTAACGGCGGTAGCCACCCCCAATTTGAGGATTCACACTCAACGGGTTGAAGCGGGGAACGGAAGGCGTAATAGAGGAACCTACCTCTCACTCGAGCACTGCCAACCATCCATGATTAGGGAAACCGAATGTCCGGCTTGAACCATTGTAATGCGTCAGTAGCGAAATAGGTTGATACGCTGCGCTCAAAAGGGCGAGGGAAAAAAAGTAGGAGGCTGCTATAACTACCTACACAGACCTTTAAAAGTACCCCGGTGGATAGGACAAATCTAAAGATGGAATGCCCGCATAGATGGAACGTTTAAACCCCTCATTGGCTCTCAAGTGGCGGGATGTACCCGTGGAGTAGTGAAAAGTGTAAGCGTATGCCTTTAAGGGGAAAGGATGTGATTGAAAGCTAATGCCTAACTGTAATGGTTAGGATATGCCCACTAATCACGGTGTGGATATAGAGACCGCGATAAGTAAGAGTTTAATGGCAGCGAGTTGAAAGACTAACGCAAGCATATAGCTTTGAAAGTTGAGGTCATAAAGCAGGGGGTTGTAACCCTGTTCCCAGTGACAAAAGGGGTATCTACATCAGGAGCCGTGTGCTGGGAAACTCGCGAGCACGGTTTGGAATGGGAGGGGTAGGCTGTGAAGTTTATCTCGACCCCTAACAAAATGCTCTTACCGTGAACCATGATTACCTACTGTCCAAAATTCATTGTCTAAGCCGCCTAAAAAGAGACCTGAAACAATGGCTCAAAGCGGGAGTGCTAGATAACGGTGTATTCGAGGATACAGAAGCAGGGACACCTCAAGGAGGGGTAATAAGTCCAATACTCGCTAACATCGCACTGTTGGGGATGATTAGGTTAATTGAAAAACTGTACCCTAAGAAAACAGACAATCGCCCGTATGCGAATGTCATAAGATACGCCGATGATTTTGTGGTCATCTCAAAAGACCTAGGAATCATTGAACAGTGCCAAACTGCAATCACCGAATGGCTTAAACCTGTAGGCTTATAAATAAAACCTGAAAAAACTCGAATCTGTCACACGCTCAAACCTATTGAGTATGATGATAAAACAGAGAAACCAGGGTTCGACTTTCTAGGATTCAATATCAGGCAATATCCAGTAGGAAAATATAAATCTGGAAAAACAGGGGGACCTAAGAGCCGATTAATCGGACATAAAACCCACATAAAACCCAGCCAAAAAGCAGTTAAAGCCCATACAGAAGTGATTAAAGGTGTAATAGAACAACATAAAACAGCACCTCAGTCAGCCCTGATTAGCAGACTAAACCCGATTGTCCGAGGATGGTGAAACTATTATTCAGCGGTAGTCTCAACCGAGACATTCAACAAACTAGACAACATAGTTTGGCAAATGATACGGGCATGGACAGTGTCAAGATGCGGAAAGGCAAGCCATGAAAAGCTAAGGAATTACTTCAGAAATGGAACAGTTAAACTTAGCAATGGGAAAGAAAGACACGAAAATTGGATGTTCCAAACCAAAGATGGGTTACATCTATTCAAACACAACTGGACTCCAATTGTCAGACATACCTTAATACGCCCTGACGCAACACTTTATGACGGAAATTGGACCTACTGGGCAACCAGGAAGGGACGAGCAATCGATACGCCAAATAGGGTAGCAAAACTACTCAAAAAGCAAAAAGGTAGATGTACCTGGTGTGGGCAATACTTTACCCCATCAGACTTAATTGAAGTAGACCACGTTGTACCTAGAAGCCAAGGCGGAAAGGATGAATACAAGAATCTTCAAATATTACATCGCCACACCCGCGACAATAAAACAGCTCTTGATGAAAGAGATGTTGCTGTACTCTTAACAAAGAGACGGTCAAACTAGGAGCCGTATGAGGTGAAAATCTCATGTACGGTTCTGCTGCTGAATGGGAGGGGTAGACCGTGAGGTCTATCTCGACCCCTAATATTTCCCGCTGCGGTGCTGAGGTAAAAACCTAACCGTAAGAAGGGAGTCTTGTATCTGCTATGATGCTTGAATAGCCCAGGGACTCTGGGTGATAATGCCTGTGGAGGTATCGGAACGGGGCAACAATGTTGGGAGGCTTAGGCCACTTGTACCAACGAACTGCTAGGGAAGACCAAGGAAACAGGAATGCCTTATCGCGAGCATGATTTAATCTCAAATTAGGTTAACATTTTACGGCAATACAGTATAATACCAAGTATGGTGCGAGACCTTAGGGTATGAAATAGAGCTGAAATGGGCGAAATAACTACCCGGTGAGGACTTCAACCCCTTGGTTGATTGGGTCGCATCCCTGACCATCCCATAACACAGCCTGATTTTTTAGCCAACCTTCGAGACTGCCAATATGGCCAGTCAGGTGAAGCGTCTAATCAGGTCTAAGACTGCCCGCGCCATGCTGACATGGGCGCATTATCGATTCAAACTAACCCTGAGACATCAAGCGGAAATAACTGAACAGTTGTAGATGTGACCTAAGAATACACCAGCAAAACCTGTACTCACTGTGGTCATGTCCATTCCCAGCTAGGTGGCTCAAAAGTGTTCCGATGTCCGGAGTGCGGGTTCACTCTACCACGGGACTGGAACGGTGCTTTTGGAATCTTTCTAAAAGCTTTGCGGGATACCGCCTCTGTTACCTTAACGGGTAATAGTGCTATCGTCGCATTGTCCGGGAACAACCCGAAAAATGTCGCGTAAATGTATCAGGTAGGGAAGCCCTCATCGTAATCTTGGATTCGATGACGGGAGGGTGTAGCGCGTAAATTGGTTATATTATAGACCTGGGCTTCCGGAAGGCGAATCTAGGGTGTATAAAATAGCGAGGGGAGGTTTTGATCTCCTCGTTGCGAAACCTTATCAACCAAGTTATCCGTGTGAGGAGAGAGAGAGTGTCGAAACGATCATTAAATCTTTGGCTGCTCAGTCCAGCAGTATTGGGAGCTAGTCTATTAGCCTCTCTACCTGCGGTGGCGGAAATTTCGGCTACTGAGACAGGAGAAACAGAATTAACGACAAACAACGCTATCACGATCGCATCTATCGAGGATGTGACAGCAGACTTACCGCAGCAACTAGCTCAAGTTCCAGTGAACCCCCATGCTGGCGGTGCATTTTCCCAGGCTAACTCAGTCGTGGGCAAAGCGTACCAAGAAATTCCCCTCGCTGACCTAGATGCTCCCAACGCCAATGGGAATACCCTAAATCAGCTCAATCAATACGGTCGAGAAGGACAAAGCCGGAGACAGTCTCAGGTGACTTCAGTTTCCCAGTTGTCGGACGTACAGCCTACAGATTGGGCATTCCAAGCACTCCAGTCCTTGGTTGAGCGCTATGGTTGTATTGCAGGTTATCCAGATGGGACATTCCGAGGAAACCGTGCCTTAACCCGTTTTGAATTTGCAGCGGGGGTTAACGCCTGTTTGGAAAGGGTTAACGAATTAATTAACGCCGCCACAGCGGACCTAGTGACTCGGGAAGACCTGGCAAAAATGCAGCGACTGATGGAAGAGTTCGCGGCGGAATTAGCCAGCATTCGCGGACGGGTAACGGTGTTAGAAGCTCGTACTGCGGAATTAGAAGCTAACCAATTCTCCACGACAACCAAGCTGCATGGGGAAGTCGTCTTTTGGCCGGGTGATAGCTTTGGCGATCGCGCTAGACATAACGTGGCTGGAGGTCCCTTTAGCCGCCGCAATAGTGACCCGACCCAAACCTATCTTGGCTATCGAGTTCGCTTAGACTTCGATACTAGCTTCACCGGGCGGGATCTGTTAAAAACCCGTTTACAGGTTTACGACAATCCGAACCTGAGCGACTTCGACCTAACCAATAGCCTGATGGCTCGGACTCCCTTTGATGGGACTTCCAACGGGGTAGAGCTGGATGATTTATACTACCGTTTCCCAGCTTTCAATAACCGGGCGCAAATCTTTATCGGTGCTAACAGCCTCGATTTAGATGACACCATGGAAATTCTCACCCCCTTTAATAGTGACGGTACGGGTTCAATTTCCATGTTTGGACAGCGCAACCCGGCGATTTTCCGAGGTCCAGAAGGAGCCGGGGTAGGGGCTAACTTTGCCTTTGGCGATCGAGACCGTTACCGATTGAATCTGAGTTATTTAGCTGGTAACGCATCGGATGCTACTGCTGGTAATGGCTTATTTAACGGTAGTAATACAGCATCGGCTCAGTTTGTGTTTGAACCGACGGAAAAACTGGGATTTGCGGTAGAATATGCCCGCAAGTATTTCACTAACGGCGGTGTAGAGGTAGCTGGCGGGACTGGTAGCTGGATTGCCGATCGCCCCTTTGGTGATAACGCCACCACCAGTGATAACCTAGGTTTGCAATTTAATTGGCGGCTGGCTAACAGCTTCCAGTTAGGGGGTTGGTTCGGTGCTACCTGGGCTAACCAACAGAATAATGGCAGTGATAGCGCGACTATTCTCAACTGGGCGGTAACTCTTGGTTTCCCCGATTTACTCCGAGAAGGCGACACAGGCGCATTAATTGTGGGAATGCCTCCTAAAGTTACGAACCATGACAGACCAAGCCTAGAAAATAGTGATACTTCGCTGCACATTGAAGCCTTCTATCACTTCCCCTTCAGCGAGTATATTTCGATTACTCCGGGAGGATACTTTATCACCAATCCTGGTCATAACGATCGCAATGCGACCATTTTCGTGGGAACCCTGAGAACGACATTCCAGTTCTAAGCCCGGTTCCATTCAGATGTTAGCGCCTTGAGTTTTGAGCGACCCCATATCGGTTCTCAAAACTCATTTTTTTGTTATATCTTAGGGAAAAGTTAGCCAACAAAAAGGAGATCCAATCGAAACCATACACGGAAACCTGCAAGGTCTCAAACCGAGTCAGCTTAAACAACTGCAACGCCTGTACCATCAAAAACTCCCAGGCGATCGCATTACCACTTCAGAATTTGCCCAGCGACTAGCGGGGGTAAGTACAGACATCAAGGAGCCCGTCTGCGCCTATATAAACCGCCGTGGGCAGGTGATTAGGGTGGGAGTAGGCACTGTCAGTCAGACCCGCATTCCTGCCCTAGAATTGCCCCGCTACGGTAACGGTCGCCTCAGTGGTATTCGGTGTATAGCCACCCAGTTAAAATCTGATCTACCTAGGGAGTCAGTCTTAACGGCCATGGCTATGCAACGGTTAGATGTTTTGGCAATTTTGACCCTGACCGGAAGCGGGTTTGAACGTCGAGGGGGGGGTGGCACAGGTTATGTGAAAGAAGCCTATCTCGCCCATTTATTGCCCCAAGGGGAAGGGGAAAACCAGACCCAACTTGATAGTCCTCTGGCTCCAGTACCCTATTATGTTTCATCCCCCATGAGTCTTGATGTTCTCTCTAACCAAGATTTCCTGGATTTGGTAGATGGACTAGAAGCGGAATTTCAGCGGGAATTTGTCGCCCTTGATGTCAACTCTGACCAAGATAGGGTGCTATTGGTGGGGGTACAAACTGACAAAATTTCCACCCAGAGATTTGAAGAAGGGTTAGCGGAATTAGGGCGGCTGGTGGATACTGCGGGGGGTATTGTCCTGCAAACTCTGCGCCAAAAGCGATCGCGTCCCCATCCCCAAACCGTAGTCGGAGAGGGAAAAACTCAGGAAATTGCCCTGGCGGCGCAAACTCTGGGGGCGACGTTAATTGTTTTCGATCGCAGTTTATCTCCCGCGCAAGTCCGTAATTTGGAAACCCGCATTGGAGTCCGAGTAGTCGATCGCACGGAAGTTATCTTAGATATTTTCGCCCAACGCGCCCAGTCTGGGGCGGGAAAATTACAGGTTGAACTGGCGCAGCTAGAATACAGTCTACCGCGTCTCACGGGAAGGGGTCAGGCTATGTCTCGGTTAGGTGGCGGTATTGGTACTCGTGGACCTGGGGAAACTAAACTAGAAACGGAAAGACGAGCCATTCAGCGGCGCATCGCCCGCCTTCAGCAGGAGGTTAACCAACTACAGGCCCATCGTGCCCGTCTCCGCCAACGTCGCCAACGCCAGGAGGTTCCTACATTGGCTATTGTGGGCTATACGAATGCGGGTAAGTCTACTTTGCTTAATGTTCTCACGGCTTCGGAAATTTACGCGGCTGACCAATTGTTTGCTACTCTCGACCCGACTAGCCGCCGCCTAACTATCCCGGATGCGGTGACGGAAGAACCCCAAAATATTGTAATTACTGATACGGTGGGGTTTATTCATGAATTACCCCCGGCTTTAATTGATGCTTTTCGGGCTACTTTAGAGGAGGTGACTGATGCTGATGTGCTGCTGCATTTGGTAGATTTATCTCACCCGGCTTGGCAGGCACAAATTCAATCGGTTATGGAGATTTTAACTCAAATGCCGATTACTCCGGGTCCGGCTTTATTGGCTTTTAATAAAATCGATTCTGTGGATGGGGAAACTCTCCGTTTTGCCCAGGAAGAATACCCCCAAGCTGTGTTTATTTCTGCTGCTAATGCGCTGGGTTTGGAAACTCTCCGCCTCCGAATGGCACAGTTGATTGATTATGCGATCGCTAATCAATAAGTCGATTTCCTCAATAGGCGATCGCCTATTGTGGTAAAATGGGGGGGCTTTCTAGTCAATTACTTATGACCATTGGGCGATCGCTTTGTCGGGTAGCGATTTATGGGGGAATATGTTTTGGGGCTTCCGTCTTATTGCCGGAGTTAGCCCTCCCGGTCGCTTTTTTATCGACTGACAAAGGCCAAGACATCTTGACCAAAGTGGGCGAAATGATTAGCAGTGTGACGGCGGGTAACACGGCTAATGCTATTGATAATTTTGACCCAAGGGGTTCTGATCACGTTCCGTTAGAGAATGAGGATTTAATTCGCGTTTGTGGAAAGGCGATCGCTCAAATTATTTTACTGGCTGCCCAACAGTATAATAACCGCAATTTCAAAGATTATAATAAAAAATATTCCGAACATCTAAAAATGATAGCCGCCCAAGCTACAGAAAAATGGGTAGAATTGGCGCGTTTTGAATTTGCTCAATCTAAATATCAACAGTTAACCGAGGGAGAAATTCCCTTAATTATTACCCCCACAGAAGAAGGGTTAACTCAAGCGGAAATTTTGACCGTTGAAGAGTGGCGGAATATTTTAGCCAAATTAGATTTAAAGGCGGTAGAGTCACAGAAAGGCGTTGATTTGCCGGATTATGTGCGCCAATATGTTGCGGAATTACTCCAGAAAGAATTTCCGCGAGTCTTACGAGAAGCCTTAAAACAGGACTTTAAAGCCGATGGTAAAGCCTTTGCTGGGTTAATGATTCAACTTATAACAGGAATTTGGCAACAAGTAGCCCAACTGGGTGAAATTGCCCCAATTTCCTTGGCAAAACTGAATGATATAGAACAGCAGTTAGCCGGAACCCAACAGCAGATCCAGCAATTATTGATCGATATTTCTAACCGGATGATGGAAACCGGGTTTGAGAAACTTTGCCACGAATTTGGACTTTTTGAGACCAACATTAACCAAAACCTGCAAACAATCCAAGAATCACTGAATGAGATTAACGAGAGAACCAAAAGAATTGATCAATCAATACAGAAATTAATACAAACATTAAACCTAAGTGAGCAAAGTATTAAGGATAAACTTTTGCATTTAGATTATCGTGAGCAAGTTCGTTCATTGGAGGATTTTTTAGATCAAGATAGAATAGTCGGAGCGTTTTGGATTTATGGTTCCAATCAATCTGAACCCCATTGGTTAGTCACTTCTCTCATAGAAAATGTCCTCAATGTTAAAATAGAGACAAGTAACACATCAAGTCGTGTTGTGTCTCTTAGTTTTGTTGGCAACACTCAAAGTCATTGCTTAGACAACATTATCGATAGTATTAGTAAAGCATTTCAAATAGAAAACCCAACAGTTTCAAAAAAAGGCAATATTGAGCAACAACTTGATAACTATGAAGAATATGTTTTGCGGGAAAAATTAACTTATATTATAGAACAAATTTGTATTCGTTGGCAGACGAAAAGTGTCGTTATATTGGCTGAGATTAAAAAGGGAGTAGACCCGGAAATTGTTGAGGAGTTTATTAACAAACTATGGAAGCCTCTAGCGAAATTAGCTTATGAGTTAAGGCAGAAACATTATAATATTTATAATTATAGTTTGATGCTATTTTTAGTCGATGTGCATGGATGTACAAACAACTGGGAAATTAACTTTACGGAAGATATTTTATCAGAACAAATACCCGAAATCCCCATTAGGTTAACTGAAATCCAACCGATTCCACGAGAGCAATTAAGACAATGGTTTCGCACCCATCTATTGAATGATCCAAGGTTAATCAATAATCCAATATTAAAACATAATAAAGACCAATTAATTGAGAAAATGTTGGATCTTATTTCATACCATAATAATATATATCAAGAAAAGGTGTTTTATCAAATTTGCAAGCTTTTTGAAATTGACATTAACTGGATATAAAACCGATAACTTATCATGGAAGTATTTGATATGGATAACAGAGTGAATCAACCAATGTCTAATCAACGCTATACCGGAAAAGTTCACCCTCCTACAGACCATAAGGAGAATGGACAGCGAGTTTATCCCTATTTACCCAGTGATGAACTTGTGGAAGCCGTTAATTTAGCCATTATTTTACAGCGTCCTTTGCTGCTGCAAGGTGAACCCGGTTGTGGTAAAACGAAATTAGCCCAAGCTGTCGCCTATGAGTTGGGCTTACCCTATCTCTGCTGGACGATTAAATCCACCAGTCGCGCCCAAGATGGACTCTATACCTATAATAATTTAGCCAGACTGCGGGACTCTCAATTACTGGCTTTAGGTCAAATTACTGACCCGGAAGAAATCCGGCGGATTAAAGACCCTAAAACCTATGTAGAATTGGGTAAACTTGGGGAGGCTTTTCTCAGCGATAAAACCACGGTTTTATTGATTGATGAAATTGACAAGGCGGATATTGATTTCCCCAATGATTTATTATTGGAGTTAGACGAAAAACGCTTTACTATCCCCGAAATGAAAAAGGAAAAGACTGCTAAACATCCTCCGATTATTTTGATTACCAGTAATCAGGAACGAGATTTACCGGATGCTTTTTTAAGGCGCTGTTTATTTCATTATATTGAGTTTCCCAATAAAGAACGGTTAATTGAGATTATTATTGCTCGCTTTTTTGGGGTTACCGAAGATAAATCAACGATTCCCGACCCCGACGAAAATCAGTTGATTCAAGAAGTGGTGGCGAAGTTCTCGGAATTGCGGGAGTTGTTGGATAAGGAAAAAGGACAAAGGGGTAAAAATATCAGTACCAGTGAGTTGATTGATTGGTTTGATGTCCTGCGTCGATATCCTCATGATGAGGTCCTGAAACAGTTACAGGGTAAACTTCCCTATTTGGGGGTTTTACTGAAAAGTTGGGATGACCACCGACTTTATTTAAGCAAATTGTAGGGGGAAGGATGAAAGTTAATGATTTACCCCTGCGAGAGTTGTTTGATAAGCTGCGTCAAGCGGGTTGGGTGTTGGGGATTGATGAATATGAACTGCTGTTAGAAGCGTTGATGAAAGGGTTTGGCATTGAGGATGAAGCGGCGTTAAAAAGACTCTGTAAAACTTTGTGGGTGAAGTCGGTTGAAGATGAAAAAAATTTCAATTCTTATTTTAATGAGGTGATGTCTAAATCCCTTGAGAATCCATTGGTAACAGTCGAGCAACCTACCGCCCAACAGCCCCCAATTCCGACAGCACAGCCACAGGTAAAACAGGTAAAAACGACACCCACATTACCTCGAAATGATGAGAGGGTATCACCGGATAAATTACCGCCGCCTGAACCACGCCGTGACCAACCCCCACAGCCACAAACTCAGCCATCTTCGGAAGCTGAAAAATCAGAACCGGCTGAATCTGAATTTATGCCGCAAGAGGTGGCGGTAGAAATAGATGATGATGTACAGTTACTGAAAACCATAACCAGTAAACAGTTTTTGTTATATTCGGATTATTTGCCGTTAACGAAAAGGAAAATGAAACAAACTTGGCGTTATTTACGCCGTCCGATTCGGGAGGGTCCATTAGTTGAATTAGATGTGACGGCAACCATAGAAAAGATTATCCGGGATGGGTTTTTCTTAGAACCGGTGTTGGTGCCGCAACGAAGGAATCGGGTTGAGTTGGTTTTGTTGTTGGATGTTGATGGTTCAATGGTGGCTTTTCATCTTTTGGGGGATAGACTTAAAGAAACTGCGACGCGGGGGGGAAAGTTAGGCGCATCGCGGGTTTATTATTTCCATAATTGTCCGGTGGATTATGTTTATGGGAAGCCGGGATATTCTGAGGCGGTGAGGGTGGAGGAGATGTTAAGGGGATTATCTCCCAATCGCGCTTGTCTGCTGATTTTTAGCGATGCTGGCGCGGCACGGGGGGGATATAGTGAGGATAGGTTACAATTGACTGAGAGATTCCTGGGGCAGTGTCAGCAACACTTACGTTATCTGGTGTGGGTGAATCCTGTACCGAGGGAACGGTGGGCAATGTCTACGGCTGGGGAAATCGGTAAGTTAATCCCGATGTTTGAATGCGATCGCCTTGGGTTACAAAATGCCGTTAAGGTGTTACGGGGAAATCCAGTGAGTTGGTCATAAAATTAGAGCAACCATTCCCATTATAAATCTTAATTAGGCAGACTGTCAAGGGATAACTGAACGGGATTAACTGGGTAGTTATGATTAATTGTTTAAGAGGTTGTCTAGGCATGAATGAAATTATTTTTTGGGTGGAATGTGATGCAGAAGAAGGATATGTAGCTCAAGCATTAGGAGAATCAATTATCACTCAAGCTGATAATTTAGATAGGCTCAAATTAGAAGTTAGAGACGCGGTGCGTTGCCATTTTCCCGATGAGGAATTGCATCCCCGTATGATTCGACTGGTTACGGAGGATGGGATGACGCGATGAAACTCAAAGATGAATTACAACAAAGACGAGATGAAATTTTAGCGGTTGCACAACAACATGGGGCGTTCAATGTGCGGATATTTGGTTCCGTGGCGAGGGGGGAAGAACGGGAGGATAGTGATATTGATTTTTTGGTGGAAATGAACAGTAATTGCAGTTTATTGGATAGAATTGCCTTAATCCAAGATTTAGAGGACTTGTTAAACCGAAAAGTTGATGTCACGACGGTTAAAAACTTACGGGAGTATTTTAGAGAACGGATTATCAATCAGGCGATTCCGCTATGACAGATGATGAAATATATTTACAAGATATTTACGATCGCATCTGTCGGATTGAGACTTATTCAGAGGGAGGGAGAATAGAATTTATGCAATCTCTTTTGATTCAGGATGGGGTGATTCGTAGTTTTGAAGTGATTGGAGAAGCAGTTAAGCGACTTTCTCCAGAGTTGAGGCAAAGTTATCCAGAGATTCCTTGGCGCAGAATGGCGGGATTGCGAGATGTGCTGATTCACGACTACGACGATATTAATTTAGAAGAAGTTTGGAATGTTGTTGAACAGAATTTACCCGAATTGAAACAAAAAATATTAGTAATCTTATCGGCACTTCATCATGAAAATTAAAGAACAATTGCAACAAAGACGAGATGAAATTTTAGCCCTTGCACAACAGCATGGGGCGTTCAATGTGCGGATATTTGGGTCGGTGGCGAGGGGGGAAGAACGGGAGGATAGTGATATTGATTTTTTGATTGATTATGATTTAGCTAAAATATCCTCTTGGTTTCCGGTGGGACTGATTCAAGATTTAGAACAACTCTTAAATCGCAAAGTTGATGTAGTCACGACTAAATCATTACATTATTTTATTCGGGAAAAAGTTATAGCAGAGGCGATTAGTTTGTCAGATTTTGGCAATCAGTAAACGATTAAAATGGACTCCCACTCATGGAACTAGAAGCTGCTATACGTCGGATTAATGCTTTTAAGAAAAGGTTTAAGGAGCCTCACCTTTTTTTAGCTTATCATGCGGCGTTACCTTTGGCGATAACTCCCGATTTGCTGTATCAGATTTGGACGAATTTTCGGCGGGATATTCAGGGGGAATTTATCGAGATTCCTTGGATTGCGGTTTCGGATTTAATTCTATCGAGTTTGTGTGATGAGGTGGGGCATGAATTGTATGAAATGGATGCGACAGTCCGCCAAGAATTGTTAGACCAGTTGAAAGCTAATCCTCGATTTACAGAGAAACGCCTGAAGGAAGTGGCGTGTTTTTTATTGCAGTATGTGCAGAAAGATTTAGACAGTCAGGATAGTTATGACCGGGAGTTTGCCGAGTCGCAAAGTTGGGCGGCTTGGGCTTATGCCGAACCTCAGAAATCAGTGGAGTTATTGGCGGAGGCTTTCCGGCGGGCGTATGAAGAAAATCCTAGGGATTTGATGCGACTTTCGACGCTGACGGAGATGATTTATCAACCGAATCTCAAAGAGTTTGACCGCCTGCGAATTTTTGCCAGGGCAATGGGGCATTATCGACGCAAGAAGTTTGAGGAAGCAAAAAAACAAATTTCGCAATTGTCAATCCAAGGTAATTCATTATCAATTGCCGGTATTACTCTTAACATTCCCACGGAAATTTTAAATTTCATTGAAGCTGAAACTCAATCTCAACAGTCGTCTTATCAAAATCTTACTGCACTTGATAAAAAAAGCGATATAGGAACCATTGTTCCTACATTAATTATTGGTGTCGGTGGGACAGGTTTAGAAGTTATAAGTCGTGTTCGCCGTCTGATTGTGGAATCCTACGGTAGTTTAGAAAAACTTCCTGTTGTTGCTTTTTTACATATCGATACCGATGAACTCTATCGAGTCAGAAAACCAGAAATGGCTGGCCCTCCACTGGAAGATTACGAAAAGTTCTGGGCTAGTGTAACTTTTGACGAAGCTAAAAGAGTCAAGGACAATCCCACGACCTATTCTTGGTATTATGACTGGCTTCCCCCGGAACTGACTCCGCAAAACTTAGTTTCAGAACAAGGCGCAGGTCAGATTAGAGCCTGCGGTCGTTTTGCATTTTTTTATAACCATCAACAAATTCAAAATAAGTGTAGAAAAGCTAAAGGTAGAATACCTCAAGAGCTAGATCAACTAACGATTGATGGTGATGTTTTGACCGTAGAACCTAAATTGAATATTTTTGTCGTTGGTTCTATCTCTGGAGGAACGGGTAGTGGAATGCTGATTGATTTAGGTTATTGCTTGCGAAATTGGTTTCAAGGGCAGAGATTGGAAACTACAGCTATTATTCCCACCCCCGATGCTTTTTTAGGAATTGGTGGCAATATTAACATTCAGGAAAATGGTTATGCTGCTCTCATGGAGTTAAACTATTTTTCCGATCGGAACAACACATATAATGTTAAGTATGGTTTATCAGAAAATACTCGAATCATAGAAAATCGCCCTCCCTATGATTATTTATATCTAACAGGAACTAGCAACCAAGAGGTGAGTTTAAAAATTGAAACTATTCAGGAAATGATGGCTCAACAAATTTTTCTGGATTTAGTTTCAGATTTTTCTAGCTACAAAAGAAGTATTAGAGATAATATAAACAGGCAGATTGGAACATCTTTAGATCAAGCTAGAAACTCTCAAGCACAAGCCATTTACAGAAGTTACCCTTGCAACTTTTTTAGTTTTGGTATTGCTAGTATTGAGATTCCAGTTCATGCCATTCGGAAAGCGCTTGCTGTAAAGTTAGCCGCTGACTTATATCAGTGGTGGCTGAATGCGAATGTTCAACTTCCTAGTGATGTTCAACAAGAGGCAGAAGCTGAACTCAAAGAACTGAAGTTGTCTAGTGAAGAACTGCGGAATGAGATTTTACTTAATCCAGAGGGGAAGAATTATGTAGTCGTTATCGAACAATGGACTAAGCAACTAGAGAATAATATCAACGTTGAACAACGATTGAAATGTACCGCCCAACTTCCCAATCCTTTTGCCAAAGAAACAGGTAAAGTTTTGGAGTTTGTGAGCCGTTACCTTAATCCAACTGTTGAAGAATATCGCTTAGATCATCTCCGAGATGACCAAAGAAGACGCGGTGACTTCCTTCAAAGAATGCAGGACAATGGGGAAAAACTGTTTCAGGAAACAGCACAAACTTTTAAAGAAAAAATCTACGACTATTTAGAAGATAAGAGCCAAGGGGCTCGCGCTATCAAGGCACTCCTAGAGCAAATGCGAACCAGCTTACAAATGGAAATTGAAAAATTGCAACGGGAAGCCGAAAGAACTTGGAAAAATCTTGAAAAAGCTGCTTTAGCAGAATACAACCAAGCGAGTTCTCAAATTGATGAATTTAGCGATCGCTGGATGGCAAACAAAGAAAATAAAATGAAAAAATGGTGCTATCAGGCAATTGCCGGGATTGAAAAAAGTTTCCAAGCCACCTTGCAACGCCAGTCTCGTCTGATGGCTGTTAACATTCAAAACCGCTTTCTTGATGTCATTCAAGAGGTTGAAAATGAAGTTGACCGATGGACTGGGCGAATTTCAGGTTCAGAAAGTAAGTATCGTGACTCGATCGCTCAATCTGAGAATTACATTGAACAATTGGAATTAGTTGGAATCAAACTGTTTGAACGACGAGAGTTGAAAGAACTTTACGATGATTTTATTAGCAAGTCTCAAGGGCTGGATATCCTCTTTAGCCAACTCACTCAGGATATAAAAGTCGCCAGCCAAAACAGCAAATTCTGGACTCAATCTGCCTATGGTCAACAAGAATTTCATCTTCTGGATGTGGCTCGCATTGATGAGCTTCAATATCCCCAGTTTGAGGATGTAGTTGAACAATTCACCCGACGGAAAATTCAGGAAGCACCCGCCAACAGTAAACTGTACACCGAAATGGATGCTTGCACCCGTTTTATGCGACTGTACCCGGGAACCCAAGATCGACAACGAGAGATTCAACGTTTATTTAACTTGTCTAAACCCTTAATTCGTTTGGATACAGCTATCCCTCAAGAGGGTGGATTTAACTATATTCAATTTCATCTCGCGGGAATTGTCGGAGGGGAAAATACCCCGGAAACAGCAGCACAGCAACAGGTTCCTCTACTGAAGAAATTTTTTGTCCAGACAGATGCGATCGCGCCTTTGAGTAAACGAGAACGGCATAAAATTCTAGGCACCCATGAAATTGCTGGCTTTTCTTTGCGATGCATGGCTGGAACCGAAAATCTCCGCAAAGCCTACCAAAAATGGCGAGGTGAACGAATTCAAGCTGAACGAGATATTCTCAAAGGTTTGAATGCTAAATTACCCACTCCCGTTCATATCCAAAAAGATATGGTATTTTGGGATTTTCATCGCCCCGACCCCGCCATTGAACAGCTAGTTTTAATTACCCGTGCTTTGGGAATTTTGCGTCAGGAAATCAACAAAAAAACCAAACAAGATGTGATTCGTTACCGCATCATGACTAAATTGGATGAAGATAATGTAACCGTAGCAGCCAATTGGGAAGATACAGTGCAAGTTCTGCAATTACCTGATTGTCGAGAAGACAGACAAGAAGTCGAACGACAGCTTAATGAATTACTCGACCAAGCCGAAACAGAATCCCAAAAACAACAACTGGGCAAACAACTGCAAGACTTTTTAGCCGAACGACTCAAAACTGAGTTTCGGAACAATAATGATCACCCCATGTATCTGAAAGAAAAAACAATCATTGGGGAATTTATTGCTATACATAAACTTATTAGTGAATCCCAAAATACTGAATTTAAAAATTGTGATAATTGTGGTTATGTCATGCGTGTTACTGATAATTACTGCTCTAATTGTGGACATAAAATGTCTTGAAATTTTGTGGATAATTGAAATAATCAAAACTTAATTTTACAGATATATAACTACCCAGAAACTGGGTTTATTGTCCGGTTTAGTCACAGATAAAAATTAGGGTGGTGGTCTCACCATTGGCGCGGCGACTAATGATTAAGCGTCCATTCAGGATATCCTCATCATGGATTTGATAAATTCTTAAATCCGTAACCTCTGGACTATCAAAGGCGATCGCCAATTTTAGGGGTGCTGTTTCGTAATCATTCCCCCCCAAAGGATTCAGGAACCTTTCCAAAACCCTTTCCAGGATATCATAAACATCTTCAAACTCTTTGACAATATTGCCGGGTTCCCCTTCCGGGCGGCGATAAAGTAGCTGCCAGCCACGCCGCCAGCCTAATTCATTGGGTTCAAAAAACTTAGGTCCTACAAACTTCCTAAGATGGTCGAATCCTACCTTTTCCAGGTCAACTTCTGGCTCCAGGATATCATAAAAAACCCCGGAATCTACGATTTTTCCATAGGAACTACCATAGAGTTCCATTAAATCACTGACGTATTTAGGCGGTTGAGGAGATGTACTCATTTTGGCGGATAACTAGGATTGAGTGCAAGCTACAGGTGAGATTTTAACTCTCAGTCTGATTATATAGCGTTTCTCATATCCATAAGGTACAGCCCACTCAAAGAGAAGCCGCTGCGCGTCTACACCCCAAACCCCTCTCCCAATAGGGGAGAGGGGCTTTGAAAATTACCTCACCAATCCAGCGAACCGGTATATCACCCGGAAAATACGGAGATGAATCCTCAAGTTGGTTAAACAAAAGATGGAATTTGGGTTAAATTATGTTAGAATAGGGTGGCATAATCCGTCACGCCCTAGATACAGCCTATCAATACAAAAAATATGGTTCTCTCAACGCTAAAATGGAGTTTAGACGATTATCATCACATGATTAAAACGGGGTTGCTGGTAGGTCGTCCTGTGGAATTACTAGCCGGAGAAATTGTCGAAATGTCCCCAGAAGGTGAATCCCATGCCTTTTTTAGTCGCGCGGCTGGATCTTATCTTACTCGTATTTTAGGCGATCGCGCTCTAGTCAGTCCAGCCAAACCCATTACCCTCCTCAACGACTCGGAACCGGAACCGGATATCGCTATTGTCGCGCCTCTGGGTCGAGAATATCTGAGTCATCACCCCTACCCGGAAAATATTTTCTGGGTGATTGAATATGCGAACAGCAGCCTACAGAAAGATAAAACAGTGAAATATCATCTCTATGCTGAGGCTGGTATCCCGGAATATTGGCTGGTGAATTTACAAACGGGGGAGTTAATTATTAACCGGGAACCGAGGGGACGGGAATATGGTTCTAAAATAACCCTGACTTCTGGAGAAGTTTCGCCCCTGGCTTTTCCTGATCTTACCATTCCGGTGGCGGCGATAATTTCAGCGGTTATATAACCAGCTATTCCGGCTAGGATTTTATTGATGGGGTAAAATCTGCCTAATGAAACTGGCGGCGTAACAGTAGGGAATTGGTGACTACACTCACGGAACTAAAAGCCATAAAAGCGGCTGCTACCGCCGGACTGAGAACTATGCCAAAACCTGGTAGGAGGACACCAGCCGCCATGGGTAAACCGATGGTATTATAAGCAAAAGCCCAGAAGAGGTTTTGGCGAATTTTATTGAATGTTTGTTGACTCAAGCGAATAGACTCCACCACGTCCATGAGTGCGTCTCCTATGAGTACAATATCAGCAGTTTCGATCGCCACATCAGTTCCGCTTCCCAAAGCGATCGCCACATCAGCCTGAGCCAAAGCCGGAGCATCATTAATGCCGTCTCCCACCATAGCCACCCGGTGTCCCTGCTGTTGGTAAGAAGCGATCGCCTTAGCTTTATCTTCCGGTCGCACTTCTGCCCGCACAGACTCAGGAGATAATTCTAACTCAGAAGCGATCGCCTCGGCTACCGAAAAGCGATCGCCTGTGAGTAAAACTACATTTAACCCCATTTGTTGGAGTCGTTCCACCGTCATTTTAGCATCAGACTTGAGGCGATCGCAAATACCAATCACCCCCACCAACTCCTCAGCCACAGTCACATAGACCACCGTTTGTCCTGGTGGAATTATCGATAACACCGACTCCCCTAAAGTCACCCCGCAGCGGATCAAACCTTCTGCACTACCCACCCAAATTCTCTCTCCATCGACCATAGCAGCCGCACCAAGCCCCGTCTGAGTCACAAAACCCTCGGCATCTATGGTAGGCAGGTTACGCCCTTCTACGGCTCTACAGATGGCGGTAGCGATCGGGTGATGGGTTCCCTGTTCGACCGCCGCCGCCAATTGTAAAATCCGGTCATCACTAAAGCCGTGAGACAAACTGACGCAGGTAGTCACCTGGGGAGAAGCGGTCGTCAAAGTTCCGGTCTTATCAAAAACTACAGTATCCAATTGGTGAACCCTCTCCAAGATATCACCACCTTTAATCAATAAACCCCGTTCCGCACCGATAGCAGAACCCACTAAAATGGCGGTGGGGGTAGCCAGTCCCAAAGCACAGGGACAAGCAATCACCAAAACAGCGATCGCCAATTTTAGACTCAATAGCAAAGGCGCATCAACCGCCAAATTCACCCCTCCCGAGGTCATCACCTCCGGCCAAATATAAGTGCCAATTGTGTACCAAAAAATCAGAGTCAGCGCCGCCAAACCCATGACCAGATAAGTAAAATATCCCGCCACCTTATCCGCCAAAAATTGAATCGGTGCTTTCCGAGTTTGAGCAGTTTCTACCAAACTAATAATTTGGGAAACCGTAGTTTCTTCTCCCGTGCGAGTCGTGGCAATTATCAGCGCCCCCGACTGGTTTAAAGTTCCCGCACAAACCATCAAATCCGGTTGTTTAGTCACCGGGAAAGACTCTCCGGTTAGCATCGACTCATCGACGGTACTACTCCCCATAATCACCCTACCATCAACGGGGATTTTATCACCCGGAAAAACCTTAACCAAATCCCCCACCAGCACCTGTTCAGCCGGAACCTCCACCGTCGGAGATGACCAGGCGATCGCCGAATTTTCCTGAGTGGTTTCCTGCAGTTGTGTTGACAGAATCACCTGAGCCGTTGTCGGTTGCAAAGCCCACAAAGACTCAAAAGCCTGAGCCGCCCTAAATCTCGCTTGTTGTTCGAGGGTTTTTCCCAGTAAAATAAACCCCAACAGCATCACAGGTTCATCAAAAAAACATTGCCAACCCAACCGGGGAAATAACAGAGCCACCAAACTAGCAGTATAGGCGCTAATAGTACCCAGTCCCACGAGGGTATTCATATTAGGAGCATTTCGCGCCAGACTACGCACCCCATCCACAATAAGCGATCGACCGGGAAACATTAAAGCTAAAGTTGCTAATCCCCAGTGAAACCAAATATTACTCACTACCGGAATCGGTCCCCAACCCATTTGATGAAAGTGACCAATTCCCGACAGAAAAATCAGCACACCACAAATAACCACCCGCCCAATTTGGTCGCGCATTTCTTGGCGGTGACGTTCCTTAAAAGTTAGCTTTTGGTTAGCAGCAGACCCATAACGCAGTTGACTATTAAATCCCGTTTCTGTTAGAATATCAGCTAGTTTTTGTGGATCGACTGTACCGGGTTCACATTCAACCGTCGCCACTTCTGTGGCTAAATTAACCCGGACAGCAATCACCCCTGGCTGCTGGTTTAATTGGCGTTCTACCGCCATCACACAACCAGCACATTTCATTCCCCCAACATCCAAAATAATCGTCTGGGTAGGTAGGGTAGTTGAGGTTAACTGCTGCTCTGATATAGTTTGGGGATTTAATTGCATAGAATGGATACCTTAGATATCAGCCAATGATGGATATTTGGGGAGAAACAGCCCCCAGAACAGTGAGGACAGAAACATTTACGGGAATTTGTGAAATTGATCTCCAAATAATTGATAATTGTTCACTGTCAACCATCAACTTTCAATTGTCAACTATTAACCCCCCATGTCTACAACCATCGCCTTAATCGCCCATGACAGCCAACGGGAGCAACTGGTCAGCTTTGTAGAAGAGAATACTGTGGCTTTGTCCTTCTACGAACTAATCGCCCCAGAAAGAACCGCCCAATACCTCCTACAGGGAACCGGAGTAGAGGTGCAGGTGCTATCGTCTCTCCATCACGGAGGAGATATTGAACTAGCCTATCGCATCCTACAGGAAACGGAAATCGCGGCTGTAATTTTCTTCCTCGATCCTGGTTTTAACTTATCCTCCCCAGAAATTCAAGTATTGATTCGCGCTTGTAACCTGCAAAATGTACCGCTCGCCACCAACCGCGCTACTGCTAGGGCTATGTTAAGCGGTCTCACCCGTAGTCGGTCGGCTCATCTGATTTTTAACCCGGTTTCGGGGACGGGTAACTCTCAACAGGACCTGGTTTTAATTCGACAATTGTTAGAACCCCATATTTATCTCAAGGTATCCTTCACGACTCCTACCATTAGCGCCCAACAGTTGGCTCAGGAAGCGGTTGATTCCGGGGTGGATATGGTTATTGCTTCTGGAGGGGATGGGACGGTCTCAGCGGTGGCTGGTGCGGTGATGGGAACAGATATCTCTCTGGGTATCATTCCGCGCGGAACAGCTAATGCTTTTTGTATGGCTATGGGGATTCCTGGGAATATTCGGGGGGCTTGTAATAATATTATCGCTGGGGTAACTCGCACGGTTGACATGGCTACTTGTAACGATCGCCCTATGATTCTATTGGCTGGAATTGGTTATGAAGCCGAAACCATTGATAAGGCTGATCGAGAAACTAAGCAGCGTTGGGGGGCTCTGGCTTATATAATGGCGGGATTACAACAACTCGATGAACAAGTCGTTTTTGACACGGAAATTGAGATTGATGGAACTACCAGTCGGGTTCGTTCGGGTGCTGTGACTGTTGCTAATGCGGCTCCCCCCACGTCAATTTTAGCTCAAGGTTTGGGAGAGGTTATCCCTAACGATGGGAAGTTAGAGGTGTTGATTTTTGCTACTAACGAAAACGACAATCAGAAATTTACTAAGGTTAGGGCGATCGCTGGTATGGTAGAACTGTTTGGGTCGGCTTTGCTGAAAACTGGAACCCAGCGGGATAATATGATTGGGTTGCGCGCCAGTAAGGTTAAAGTGAAAACTGAACCCCCTCAAAAAGTTGTCCTAGATGGTGAAATTATCGGCACCACACCCCTGGAAATTAAATGTATTCCCAACGGTTTAAAGATTCTCGCGCCGACGGTGATTCCTCAAACCAATAACCAGGAACCAGAAACTTTAGCAGAGGCTGATAGTTAACAGTTTTTCCCCCTCGTCGGCTTCCTTCTCAGAGGGGGAAGGGTTTAAGGGTTGCGGTTATGATCAGCCTCGGTTTTTTCGGAGGGGGAATTATCGGAGCTGTCGGAGGTATGATTATCCGGTGGGGGTGAGATTTCATCAATGGCGGTTAAACTATCGGTTCCGGTGTCGTCAGAGTTTCCCGACTCTAACAGTTCCGCAATGGTATAATCAGTCTCGGTTTTTTCTGATGCGGAATTATCGGAGCTGTCGGAGGTATGATTATCCGGTGGGGGTGAGATTTCATCAATGGCGGTTAAACTATCGGTTCCGGTGTCGTCAGAGTCTCCCGACTCTAACAGTTCCGCAATGGTCTGATCAGCATCTGATGTGGTTTCAGTTTCCGACTGATAAATTTGGATTTGTTCCAAACGGGGACCGACTACTAAAACTACTTTAAATTGGATATTTTTGTAGGTGAAGACTTCGCCAACGGCGGGGATTTTTTGCAGGTAATAGGTGAGAAAACCTCCCAAAGTTTGATACTCCTCATTGAGGGGTAAATCCAAATTCAACAGTTCGTTAATTTCTTCAACACTCAACTGCGCCTGTACTAAAAAGGTCTGGTCATCGACAAACTGAATATTCACATCTTCATGTTCGGCTAATTCGGAGCCATCCCCAATAATTTCGGAGATTAAATCGTTAATGGTTACCAGTCCGGCTGTACCGCCAAACTCATCTACAACAATAGCCATTTCCTGTTGCGATCGCTGCATTAGGGGTAATAATTCACTGAGTAACATTTGCTCAGAAATAAACCTAGCAGCCCGAATCCAAGTTAGGATGGGTGTCTCCTCAGAAAGCTGTCTTTCGGCTAAAGGTTTGGCTAAGTCCCGAAAATCTAAAATCCCCAAAATATCATCTAAGGATTCCCCGGTAATAGGGTAACGAGAATGATTACAAACTGCCATTTCTTCTAGGAGGTGTTGAAAGGTGGCGGTGCTAGGAAGGGAGACAATACTGGTTCGGGGAATCATAATTTCTTCAGCTAGTACATCCCCAAATTCAAACACATTATTAAGTAACTGTCTTTCCTCGGCTTCCAAACCCATAGATTCACTAGATGTAGTGATAATTAGTTGTAATTCTTCAGGGGTTACGCGGGTGTAAGGTTGTCCGGTGTAGTTAATCCCACACAGACGTAATAAAAACCGGGTAGACTGATTTAAACACCAGACAAATGGCTTAAAAAATCGAGCGATCGCCAAAGAGGAAGGAGCCAACATTCTCGCGATTTGTTCGGGATATAATAGCGCCAGAGATTTGGGAACTAATTCCCCCAGAACAATTTGCAGATAAGCCAGCATAAAAAAGGTGACAATTGGAATCGCCAGGGAATGAGCGATCGCCACTTGGAATTGGTGTAGAGGAATTTTAGTAAGTATCTGGCGAATCAACACCGCCATTGTCGATTCACCAATCCAACCTAAAGCCAGACTCGACAGAGTAATCCCAAATTGGGTAGTAGACAGCAGTAAATCGATGCGTCTTTGTAAATGTTGAACCGTGAGGGCTGGTAGATCTCCTTCATCAACTAATTGGCTAATTCGCGATCGTCTTACGGACACCATCGAAAATTCAGCCGTCACAAAAAAGGCATTAATAGCAATCAGCAAAAACACCGATAATAATCGCCCAAAAATATCTTGAGCCGTCAGTGTTAATCCCGATAGGTCAGCCAAGGCACTTGTCTCGCTAAATTGACCAAAAACCATCTCCATTTCTAGCATTAAGTGCGCTTTTTATTGACCGACATCAAACCATTAAATATCTGCCAGATATCCTCTCCTTTTTTACCGAGACTTACGGGGTATACGCTGTAGCAAAGATTACTAAATTTCATATTATTGTTGATAGGGAACACCGGGAGATGTTCCCATATACAAGATGATTAACTTGTTTATTGAACAACAGGAATACCCGACATTTGTAATTGCAATTTTTGATCTGGATAGTCAGTTAAACTGATAGCGAGTTCCTGAACATTATCTAGCAAAGCGGTAGAGATGGCAATAGTTCCAGTATAAGTTTGACTTCCTGGTGGTAGTTGACCAGGTAGAGAATCTACACTAGCACTTAAAGCTCGTCCCTGGTTATCAGTTACATTCAGGAAGCTGTAAAGAAACCGCACTGATTGATCACCTTCATTTTTGAGATTGACATTTAGCTGTAAAGAATTACTGCGGCGTTGGGTAGAGGTGATTTCCAGAGTTACACCCCCATCACGGCTAACAATAGGAAATACAACTTGGTTAGTGGTTTCCGGTTGCGCCTGATTCTCTTCTTCGGGTTTCTCCTGGGCTTGGGGTTGATCTGGGGGATCTGGATCAACACCCCCTGCTGCTATGCGTTTTTTGACTTGAGCGATAATATCTTCTTCTCTGAGTAGTTTAACTCCTTCTTGACGGGAAGATGAGTTATTAATGCGATCGGTAATGTTGCTGGGTCGCACGTCTGGCTGAGTGATTTCCTTGAGTGCATCACGACCGAGTTTATATCCTGTCGAAGAACTGAAGATACCCGCTCCAAACATCATAACCAGCAGTACAATTGTCATGATTACTGTTGAATTCAAGCTGATCTCCTGTGATACTATATATACTATGTGCGAGACGTTCAGGCATGAAATAGGGTTGTAATACCCAAAATAACCGCCTGGTGGGGACTCCAACCCCTCGGTTGGATATAAGGAGCGCACTCCTGACCATCCTCATAACTGTTTATATGTCCCGACGCTATGGTAGATAACTATTATAGCAAGGCAGGGAACTCAAGGTCATAAACCAACTGAGAAATCAGGGAGTAGAGAGTAACGGCGAAAGCCACCCCCAGTTTTGGGAATCATAACCCCAGGATTGAAGCGGGGAACGGAAGGCTCCGAGGTGTAACCCAACACCGGAATCGAGACCACTGCCAACCATCCATGATTAGGGAAA
Organism: Limnospira platensis NIES-39; assembly: GCF_026000695.1. Lineage (GTDB taxonomy): Bacteria > Cyanobacteriota > Cyanobacteriia > Cyanobacteriales > Microcoleaceae > Limnospira > Limnospira platensis. The sequence goes on along the minus strand of NZ_AP026945.1, from coordinate 1,418,811 downwards.
CCAAATGTCCGGCTTGAACCATCGTAAATACAGAGTAGCGAAATAGGTTGACACGCTGCGATCAAAAGAGTAAGGAGAAAAAGTAGGAGGTTACCATTACTACCTACACAGACCTTTAAAAGTACCCCGGTGGAAAGGACAAATCTAACGATGGAATGCCCGTATAAACGGAACGTTTTAAGTCCTCCCGGACTCTAACTATCTGGTCGAGGTAGTTAGTAGTGACAAATGTAAGCGCAAGTCCTAGAGGATGTGAGATGTGACCAGAAGCCAACGCCCGGCTGTAATGGACGGGAAATGCTAACAGGTCACGGTTTGATTGTAAGAATAGAGTCTAGTAGGTTTACAAATGACGCAAGCGAGTTGAAAGAAAGGTTTTGAGAAATCAAAGCCAATCAAGACTACGAATAACGTATGGAAAGCTATCCCTTGGTCTCAGGTCCAGCGGAAAGTTTTTAAGATCCAAAAGAGGATATTTCAAGCAGCTAAATCGGGACAGGATGCGAAGGCAAGAAGGTGGCAACGTCTACTGGTGAAATCATATTATGCCCGGCTCCTAGCAGTGCGGCTGTAGGGGCGGGTTCCACGGTCAGCCATGCTTCCCAACAGTCAGCTTAATGAACCCGCCCCCCAAGCGGGTCAAGGCAAAAAGACAGCCGGTGTCGATAGAATGATAGTAATATCGCCAAAACAAAGGTTAATCTTAGCTGAGAATATTAAGGGAAATCTCAAAGCAAAACCCTACATGGTGCGTTACCAGAAAGTTTTTCGTTTCTCTGCCAAGTCTCTCAATGTAACGCACCCTACACGGGCGTGGATTCCCAAACCTGGAAGGGATGAAAAAAGCGGGAATGGGAATACCCACTATCCAAGATAGAGCTAGGCAAGCTTTGGTTAAGTCGGCACTCGAACCTGAATGGGAATCGAGATTTGAAGGCACAAGCTACGGGTTCCGTCCCGGACGGTCTGCCCAAGATGCAATAGCCAGAATATACCTAAGTATCAAACAGGGAAGTTATAGCACAAGACAGAAAAGTTAGGACGTATAATGGCAAGGATATCTACAGAAGACCCAAAAGGCCAGCCCCCTACAGTTACGACCTTAGACAAAAAGTTATCAATGCAATTGAACTATACGGTATGTCCAAAACCAAAGCCAGTCAATTTTTCCATCTCAGCCGGAACACTATCAATCTCTGGCTGCAAAGAAAAGAACACACCGGAGACTTCCTCCCTAAACCTAATCACCGACCTGGCAATAACCACCAAATTACCGACTGGCAAAAATTCAAGGCTTTTGCCCAAGAGCATGGCCACAAAACCTCCGCTCAAATGGCTGAACTTTGGGATGACGACATCTCTCCTGGCACCATATCCAGAGCCTTGAAGAAAATTGGCTTCACCAGAAAAAAAACTTACGGCTACCAAGAACGTGATCAGCAACAGCGAGAGGCGTTTATTGCTCAGATTCAACATATGGAGCCGGAAGGGTTGGTTTACCTCGATGAAGCTGGCATGAATAGTCAAGACTCGGATTATCCTTATGGTTACTGCGAGGAAGGACAACGCTTCCATACCCTCAAATCAGGGAAGAGGCAGGGCAGGGTGAGCTATATGGCCGCATGGTGTTATCAACAACTCTTAACTCCCTTTACCTTTGAGGGTTGTTGTAATCGGACAGTGTTTGAGTTGTAGTTGGAGTTTATCTTAATTCCAACATTGAAGCCAGGTCAGACTCTAGTATTGGACAATGCAACGTTTCATAAAGGGGGGCGGCAGGCTGAACTGGTGGAGGCAGCTCAATGCCGTTTACTCTATCTACCACCTTATTCGCCAGACCTCAACAAGATAGAGAAATGTTGGTCGTGGTTGAAAGCCCGCATTCGCCATTGCACGTGAGCAGTTTGATTCTCTCGATGATGCCATGGATTATGTTCTCAAGGCTGCGTCCTAACCGTATTGACTAGTGCTATACAAAGCAGGGGGTCGTAACCCTGTTCCCATGACAAAGGGGTGTCCACATCAGGAGCCCTATGAGGTGAAAGTCTCAAGTACGGTTGGGAATGGGAGTTGGGGAGGGTGACTTCCCTTTCGACCCCTACCCTTTTGAGGGTGAAGGATGCGACCAGAAGCCAAAGCCCAATTGTCATGGTGGGGATATGCCCACAGGTCGCGGTGTGGATATAGATACTGCGATTAGTAGGAGTATTATGACGAGAGCGAGTTTAAAGACTACGTGGTTGTATACAGCTCTGAAAGTTGAAGTTACAAAGCAGGGGGTCGTAACCCTGTTCCCATGACAAGGGGTGTCCACATCAGGAGCCGTGTGAGGTGAAAGTCTCAAGTACGGTTGGGAATGGGAGTTGGGGAGGGTGACTTCCCTTTCGACCCCTACCGACAATACTTTACCACATCTGATCTAATTGAAATAGACCACATTGTACCTCGAAGCCTTGGTGGAAAGGATGAATACAAAAACCTTCAATTATTACACCGCCACTGTCATGATGATAAGACGGCGCTAGATAACGCCAACGCTGTATCCTTAATAATGGAACAATCAGATTAGGAGCCGTATGAGGTGAAAGTCTCAAGTACGGTTTTGTATGGGAGGGGGAGATGGCGACATCTCTCTCGACCCCTACTTGTCAATGTCCTTAGCAGGTAATGGCCAATTAGGACTTTGGGTTTGAGTCTTGCATACTCTCGATGTGCTATGCTATCATAAACCACTAAGTGCGAGATGTTTAGGAGACCAAATAAGGCTGAGATGCCTGAAATAACCTCCTAGTGGGATTTCAACCCCTTGGTTGAATAAAAGAGGGCTGAAACTCTTTGAATATCCCATAACTATTTATGCGTCCCAACGTTTGGAGATGAGAATCCAAACTAGGCAGGGAACTCAGGGTCAATATACGGACTGTTTGAGGGAGTTATGACCCCAATATAGCAGAAAGTTGAGAGTAACGGCGGTAGCCACCCCCAATTTAACGATTCACACCCTTAGGTTGAAGCGGGGAACGGAAGGCGTAATGGAAAAACCTATTTCCTACTCGACCACTGCCAACTATCTATGATTAGGAAAACCGAATGTCTGGCTTGAACCATCGTAATTATGAAGCAGCGAAATAGGTTGACACGCTGCGTCCAAAAGGACAAGGGGAAAAAGAAGAGGTTTTAACAATCCATCTTCAAGATGTAGGATAATTTTGTGCTATACCTACACAGACCTTTAAAGTACCCCGGTGGAAAGGACGAATCTAAGGATAGAATGCCCACATAAATGGAACGTCGTAACCCCTCTTAGGCTCTCAGATGGCAGGATTTACCTGCGGAGTAGTGATAAGTGTAAGCGCAAGGTGCGAGACGTTCGGGTATGAAATAGGGCTGAAATGCCAGAAATCACTAGCCGGTGAGGATTCCAGCCCCGAGTTTGGATATAAGGAAACCTCTCCTGACCATCCTCATAACTGTTTATATGTCCCGACGCTTAGGGAACTAAGCAAGGCAGGGAACCCAAGGTCCTAAGCGAACTGAGAAATCACAGAGCAGAGGGTAACGGCGATAGCCACCCCTAGTTTTAGGACTCACAACCCTAGGACTAAAGCGGGGAACGGAAGGCTCCGAGGTGTAACCTAATACCGGAATCGAGACCACTGCCAACCATCCATGATTAAGGAAACTGAATGTCCGGCTTGAACCATGGTAATACATTAGCAGCGAAATAGGTTGACACGCTGCGCCCAAAAGGGCAAGGGGAAAAGTAGGGGGCTCATACGACTACCTGCACAGACTTTTAAAGTACCCCGGTTCTGAGGACAAATCTAACGATGGAATGCCCATATAAGCGGAACGTTGTAATCCCTCTAATGCTCTGCCTATAAACAAGTGAGTAATGCTATTGACAAGGCAGTAGTGAAAAATGTAAGCGCATGGTTAGAGGGTGAAGGATGTGACCAGAAGCTAAAGCCCAATTGTCATGGTTGGGATATGCCCAATTGTCACGGTGTGGATATAGATACTGCGATTATTAGGAGTATAGTGGCGAGAACGAGTTGAAAGACTACGTGGTGCATAAAGCTCTGAACATTGAAGTACGAAAGCAGGGGGTAGTAACCCTGTTCCGATGACAAAAGGGTATCCACATCAGGAGCCGTGTGATGGGAAACTATCAAGCAAGGTTTTGAATGGGAGGGGGTGAAGGTGACTTCACTCTCGACCCCTACCCCTGGAGGGTGAAGGATGCGACCATAAGCCAATGCCCATCTGTAATGGCTGGGATATGCCCACAGGTCGCGGTGTGGATATAGATACTGCGATTAGTAGGAGTATAATGGCGAGAGCGAGTTGAAAGACTACGTGGTGCATAAAGCTCCAAAAGTTGAAGTACGAAAGCAGGGGGTAGTAACTCTGTTCCTATGAAAAAGGGTGTCCACATCAGGAGCCGTGTGATGCGAAAGTATCAAGCACGGTTTTTAATGGGAGTTCGGGAAGGTGACTTCCCGTTCGACCCCTACCGATTTGTGCGCCCTTGGCCGATTGGGGAGGCAGCGAACTCATAATTCGCCTTCAGACTGGTTCGATTCCAGTAGGGCGCATTCCCGACAAGACTTTATCCTGACTACTATCGCGTGATATCGCTCAACCCGATATTCGTACCGTTACACTCAAAATGCACTCCATTCAGTCCTAGCACACGGGACAATTAGTGCATATCCCTTAGCAACAAATTTTAATTATTGACGGGTTAATCAATAAGCACAACTTAATCAATCTGTCAAATACCCATATCACCCCCCAGCAATTCTCATTTTGGCAAAAACCTGTTCAAGTCCCCGATTAGGGGTCGAGAATGGAGTCGCCTCCATCCCCTCCCATTCAGAACCGTGCGTGAAAGTTTCCCTTCACACGGCTCCTAGTTTGACTGCTCCATTGTTAAGGACACAGCGTTGGCCTTGTCAAGTGCCGTCTTATCGTCGCGGGTGTGGCGGTGTAATAGCTGAAGATTTTTGTATTCATCCTTTCCAGCGAGGCTTCGAGGTACAATGTGGTCTACTTCAATTAGGTCTGATGGGGTAAAGTATTGCCCACACCAGGTACACTTGCCTTTTTGCTTTTTGAGTAGTTTTGCTACCCTAATTGGCGTGTCGATTGCTTGTCCTTTTCTGGTTGCCCAGTAAGTCCAGTTTCCGTCGTATGGTGTTGCATCAGGGCGTATTGTGGTATGTCTGACAATCGGAGTCCAATTATGTTTCCATAGTTGAAATCCATCTTTAGTCTTGAATAACCAAGATTCATGTCTTTCTTTCCCATTGCTAAGTTTAACCGTTCCTTGTTGGAAGTAGTTTCCTAGCTTCTCGTAGTTTGCCTTTCTGCATCTTGATACTGTCCATGCCCGTAACATTAACCAGACTATGTTATCCAGTTTATTGAAGGTCTCAGATGAGACTACCCCTGAGTAGTAGTTTGACCATCCCTTTATACTTGGGTTTAGTTTGCTTATCAGAGCTGATTGGGGTGCTGTTTTATGTTGTTTTATTACACCCTTAATTACTTCTGTATGAGCTTTAACTGCTTTATTGCTGGGTTTGATGTGGGTTTTGAACCTTTTTTGACTTTTCCCAGATTTATATTTTCCTACCGGATATTGCCTAACATTGAATCCTAAAAAATCAAACCCAGGTTCCTCAGTCTTGCCGTTGTACTCAATGGGATTGAGTGTGTGGCAAATTCGAGTCTTTTCAGGTTTAATTTCTAGTCCTACAGGTTTTAGCCACTCGGAAATAGCAGTTTTGCACTGTTCAATGATTTCTAGTGATGGGGATATCACAACAAAGTCATCAGCGTATCTTATAACAGTAGCTTATGCTCTGTTTGCTTTCTTGGGATACATTGTTTTTATGAGCCTAACCATGCCCAACAGTGCGATGTTGGCGAGTATTGGACTTATTACCCCTCCTTGAGGTGTCCCTGATTCTGTATCCTCAAATACACCGTTGTCTAGCACCCCAGCTTTGAGCCATTGTTTCAGGTCTTTCTTTAGGTTGCTTGGACAATGAATTTTGGACAGTAGGTAATCATGGTTCACGGTAAGAGCATTTAGCTATGTCCGCATCCAGTATATAATAACCTCCTTTGTTTATACTTTGGTAGATTCTGGATATTGCATCGTGGGCTGACCGTCCGGGACGGAACCCATAGCTTGTGCTTTCAAATCTCGATTCCCATTCAGGTTCGAGAGCCGACTTAACCAAGGCTTGCCTTGCTCTATCTTGGATTGTGGGTATTCCTATTCCAGCTTTTTTCATCCCTTCCAGGTTTTGGTATCCACACCCGTCGCAGTGGTTTTGTTTTGAGGTTTCCCTTAATGCTCTCAACAAGCTCAAACCTTGGCCTTGGAGAGATGACTCTTACTCCATCGACTCCAGCCGTTTTCTTGCCTTGACCCGCTTGGGGGGCGGGTTTATTAAGCTGACTGTTGGTAAGCATGGCTGACCGTGGAACCCGCCCCTACAGCCGTACTGCTAAGAGTCGGGCATAATATGATTTCACCAATAGACGTTGCCACCTTCTAGCCTTTGCATCCTGTCCCGATTTAGCTGCTTGAAATATACTCTTTTGGAGCTTGAAAACTTTCCGTTGAACCTTAGTCCATGGGATGGCTTTCCATGCGTTGTTCGTAGTCTTGATTGGTTGTGGTCTCCCAAACCCTTTCTTTAAACTCGCTATCGCCATATATACACCTACTAGGCTCTATTTCTTTACAATCAAACCGTGACCCGTTAGCATATCCCTATCATTACAATAGGGCGTTGGCTTCTGGTCACATCTCACCCCCTAATAGGCTTTCGCTTACACTTTTCACTACTGACTCTCTCGACCAGATTATCAGAGCCTAAGAGGGGTTGCAACGTTCCGTTTATATGGGCATTCCATCTTTAGATTTGTCCTCTCCACCAGGGTACTTTTAAAGGTCTGTGTAGGTAGTTGTAACAGCCTCCTACTTTTCCCCTTACTCTTTTGAGCGCAGCGTATCAACCTGTTTCGCTGCTCTATACTGATGATGGTTCAAGTCAGACATTCGGCTCACGCCTAATCATAGATGGTTGGCAGTGGTCTTTGTTCTGGTGTTAGGTTACACCTCGGAGCCTTCCGTTCCCCGCTTCAATCTGACGGGTTGTGTATCCTGAAACTGGGGGTGGCTATCGCCGTTACTCTCTACGCCCTGATTTCTCAGTTTTGTTTATGACCTTGAGTTCCCTGCCTTGCTTCGATTTCTCCAAGCGTCGGGACATATAAACAGTTATGGGATGGTCAGGGTACGAGTCCCTTTTATTCCACCAAGGGGTGAAAGTACCACCAGGAGGTCATTGGTTCGATATAAGTGGTAACACTGAAAATCCCATAACTGTCTGTGTGTCCCGACGTTTGGCTTCGACAACCAAACAAGACAGGGAGACTCAAGGTCAAGACAGACCGCCTTTTATGAAGAGTTGTGGCTTCATAATAACACAAAGCGGAAAGTTGAGAGTAACGGCGGTAGCCACCCCAGCAATTCTCATTTTGGCGAAAACCTGTTCAAGTCCCCAGCATCCCTGTATCGTAATGACATCTAAGAAACCCAGGAGCGCCAGAGCCGTTGAAAAAGCCAGGTGGCTTTGAGACTCTAGTCGGTTCTTTCCGCCAGTGCTTGTCATCGCTACCGGACAAGCGCCGGGGTAAAAATCGCCGCTATGGAATGGAGGATGCCGCTTTAAGTGCGTTTAGTGTGTTTTTTACTCAAACTCCGTCGTTTCTGGCTTATCAACGTCTGATGGAGGGGAGTAAAGGCAAGAGCAATGCCCAAAGTCTGTTTGGAGTTCATCAAATTCCCTGTGATAACCAGATTCGGGACTTATTAGATGCCGTGTCCCCAGAGCACCTGTTTCCAGTGTTTGAGGATATCCTACAAGTCTTGGAAGCCCAGGGGCAGTTAGAAGACTTCCGTTGCCTAGGGGACAGTCTATTAGTCGCGTTGGATGGCACCGAATACTTCAGTTCCGACCAAATTCACTGTCCCCACTGTTCAACGCGCACCCAGAAGTCAGGAAAAACCCATTACTTCCATAGTGTTGTCACTCCAGTCATCGTCTGTCCGGGACAGAATCATGTGATTCCCTTAGTCCCCGAATTTATCGTGCCCCAAGATGGTCATGATAAGCAAGACTGTGAGAATGCCGCCGCCAAACGCTGGCTATCGAGGCAAGAACAATGCTTGAGGGCTTTGAATGTCACGGTTTGAGGGGATGACCTCTATTGCCACCAACCGTTGTGTCAGCAGTTTTTAGAGCAGCAACTTAACTTCATCGTCGTCTGTCGCCCCGAGTCTCATACTACCCTCTATGAACACCTAGAGGGCATCGAACTCCCGACCCTCACGACCAAGAAGTGGACTGGTAAAGTCGAGAAAACCTATACCTACCGCTATCTCAACGGAGTCCCCCTCAAAGATAGCGATGAGGCGCTGTTGGTTAACTGGTGCGAACTTACTGTCACCACCGCTGATGGCCAGGTAACCTATCACAACTCCTTGGCCACGAATTATCCTCTCAGCGATGAGAATGTAGCCGAGGTGGTTCGGGCCGGGCGGACTCGTTGGAAAGTTGAGAATGAGAACAACAACACTCTCAAGACCAAGGGCTACCATCTCGAACACAATTTTGGCCATGACAAGCAGCATCTTTCTTCCTTGCTCCGGACCATCAACATCCTCTCGCTGCTCTTCCACACCCTGCAGGAGTTGCTCGATAACAAGTACCAGTTGCTACGAGCGCACTTACCGAAGCGCCAAACCTTCTTTAATGATTTGCGCGCGCTTACCCAGACTGTACTTCGACAGTTGGGACCACCTTCTGACCTTTATGCTTGAGGGTCTCGAGTTAGACATCCCACCCGATAGCAGTTGAATTTCCAAAATGAGAATTGCTGTAGCCACCCCCAATTTTGGGATTCACACCCCAGGGTTGAAGCGGGTAACGGAAGGCGTAATAGAGGAACCTACCTCTCACTCGACCACTGCCAACCATCCATGATTAGGGAAACCGAATGTCCGGCTTGAACCATCGTAATACTCTAGTAGGGAAATAGGTTGACACGCTCCACTCAAAAGAGAATGGGGAAAAGAAGAGGTATGTATAGGCCATCTTAAACAACAATATATTTCGATATAGAGTTGCACAGACCTTTAAAGTACCCCGGTGGATAGGACGAATCTAAAGATGGAATGCCGGCATAGACGGAACGTTGTAACCCCTCTTAGACTCTGCCCATAAACAAGTGAGCAATATTACTCACGGCAGTAGTGATAAGTGTAAGCGTAAGGTGCGAGACGTTCGGGTATGAAATAGGGCTGAAATGCCAGAAATCACTAGCCGGTGAGGATTCCAGCCCCGAGTTTGGATATAAGGAAACCTCTCCTGACCATCCTCATAACTGTTTATATGTCCCGACGCTTAGGGAACTAAGCAAGGCAAGGAACCCAAGGTCCTAAGCGAACTGAGAAATCACAGAGCAGAGGGTAACGGCGATAGCCACCCCTAGTTTTAGGACTCACAACCCTAGGACTAAAGCGGGGAACGGAAGGCTCCGAGGTGTAACCTAATACCGGAATCGAGACCACTGCCAACCATCCATGATTAAGGAAACTGAATGTCCGGCTTGAACCATGGTAATACATTAGCAGCGAAATAGGTTGACACGCTGCGCCCAAAAGGGCAAGGGGAAAAGTAGGGGGCTCATACGACTACCTGCACAGACTTTTAAAGTACCCCGGTTCTGAGGACAAATCTAACGATGGAATGCCCATATAAGCGGAACGTTGTAACCCCTCTAATGCTCTGCCTATAAACAAGTGAGTAATGCTATTGACAAGGCAGTAGTGAAAAATGTAAGCGCATGGTTAGAGGGTGAAGGATGTGACCAGAAGCTAAAGCCCAATTGTCATGGTTGGGATATGCCCAATTGTCACGGTGTGGATATAGATACTGCGATTATTAGGAGTATAGTGGCGAGAACGAGTTGAAAGACTACGTGCTGCATAAAGCTCTGAATATTGAAGTACGAAAGCAGGGGGTAGTAACCCTGTTCCGATGACAAAAGGGTATCCACATCAGGAGCCGTGTGATGGGAAACTATCAAGCAAGGTTTTGAATGGGAGGGGGTGAAGGTGACTTCACTCTCGACCCCTACCCCTGGAGGGTGAAGGATGTGACCAGAAGCCAATGCCTAATTGTAATGATTAGAATATGCCCACAGGTCACGGTGTGGATATATAGCACCAGACAGGAAAGTTAGGACGTATAATGGAGAGGACGAGATGACTAAGAAGAGCAAAAATGCCAGCCCCCTATAGTTACGACCTCAGACAAAAAGTTATTGATGCAATTGAACTAGACGGTATGCCCAAAACAGAAGCCAGTCAAGTTTTCCATGTCAGCCGGAACACCATTAATCTCTGGCTGCAAAGAAAAGCACAGACCGGAGACTTCCTCCCTAAACCTAATCACCGACCTGGCAATAACCACAAAATTACCGACTGGCAAAAATTCAAGGCTTTTGCCCAAGAGCATGGCCACAAAACCTCCGCTCCAATGGCTGAACTTTGGGATGACGACATCTCTCCTCGCACCATATCCAGAGCCTTGAAGAAAATTGGCTTCACCAGAAAAAAAAACTTACGGCTACCAAGAACGTGATCAGCAACAGCGAGAGGAGTTTATTGCTCAGATTGAACATATGGAGCCACAAGAAGTGGTCTACCTCGATGAAGCCGGCATGAATAGTCAGGACTCGGATTACCCTTATGGTTACTGCGAGGAAGGAAAACGCTTCGATGCCCTCAAATCAGGGAAGAGGCAGGGCAGGGTGAGCTATATGGCCGCATGGTGTCATCAACAACTCTTAGCCCCCGATCGCTTTGAGGGTTGTTGTAATCGGACAGTGTTTGAGTTGTGGTTGGAGTTCATCTTAATTCCAACACTGAAGCCAGGTCAGACTCTAGTGCTAGACAATGCAACGTTTCATAAAGGGGGACGGATTCCTGAGCTAGTGGAGGCGGCTCAATGCCGTTTGCTCTATCTACCACCTTATTCGCCAGACCTCAACAAGATAGAGAAATGTTGGTCGTGGTTGAAAGCCCGCATTCGCCATTGCACGTGAGCAGTTTGATTCTCTCGATGATGCCATGGACTCCGTTCTCCCAGCTGCGTCCTAACCACCTTGACTAATGCTATACATAGATAGATTCGTGCTATTGCATCTTGGGCAGACCGTCCGGGACGGAACCCATAGCTTGTGCCTTCAAATCTCGATTCCCATTCAGGTTCAAGAGCCGATTTAACCAAAGCTTGCCTTGCTCTGTCTTGGATTGTAGGAATGCCTATTCCAGCTTTTTTCATCCCTACCAGGTTTTGGTATCCATACTCTCCTAAGTGCTTTTGCTTTGAGTTTTCTTTTAATGCTCTCAGCTAATTCAAACCTTTGTTTTGGAGATATTACTATCCTTCCATCGACACCGGCTGTCTTTTTGCCTTGACCCGCTTGGGGGGCGGGTTTATTAAGCTGACTGTTGGGAAGCATGGCTGACCGTGGAACCCGCCCCTACAGCCGCACTGCTAAGAGTCGGGCATAATATGATTTCACCAATAGACGTTGCCACCTTCTAACCTTTGCATCCTGTCCCGATTTAGCTGCTTGAAATATCCTCTTTTGGAGTTGGAAAACTTTCCGTTGAACTTTCGCCCATGGGATAGCCTTCCATGGGTTTTTCGTAGTCTTGATTGGTTTGGTTTTGCCAAAGCCTTTCTTTAAACTCGCCTGCGCCATGTAAGCTCCTACTTGGCTCTATTCTTGGCAATCAAACCGTAACCTGTCAGCATATCCCTACCATTACAGTCGAGCGATCGCAGTCGTGGCCATCGCCAATCCTGCCAGACTGATGAAAGTAAAAAGCAACGAAGTTTTAAGCTGGATGTAAGGTTTCATGGTAATTCATCTTGATAAATTTTAATCTAGCCATGAGCCACAGGAAACGCGAGTTAGGTGGGATGAGTAGAAGCGATAACTCCAGAAGCCTAACGATAGCAAATCGTATTTTGGTTTCGGCGAATGGTAAAACAGACTCCACCATCGCTAAAAACTTTATAGTCGCTAAGTTCACCATCAATTTCAGCTAAACCAAATCGAGACCAAACGCGATCGCGGGGTTCTCGGTTAATCGTCAGCACTTCGATTCCTGTCAGCACCCCATCGCTCCACCTCAGTTGAGACCCCACCCGGCGACCCGACTCATCATCAATTTGGTTGAGTTCACAAGAATCACGCAAGCGATTCTCGCCACTGGTGAACGTGCAACGAACGGTTATCCAGTTGGGATTTGCTTCGGCCACAAGAGGGGTGAATCCCAAGGTTGTCAGACTACTTAGTAAAATGAACGATCGCATCAGCCTCACCTTGAAAAAGAGTAGTTAGTGGTCAGTCCCATCTAGTCGTCAATCTCAATATCTTCTATTAGTCAATTCTAAATGAAGACATAATGATGTCCATGACTTCTAAATCAATGGGATCGATCTCTTCACCATGGTTTCCAGCCCGAATAACAATTATATATTGTCCATTCGGGTGAATTAGCCGTGCAGCTTGATGGCGATAAGGATAAATTGTTTGTACTGTATAAATCACAGCATCTTGTCCAGCAATTGTTGTAAAACTAGATTCTAGTATTTCACGTCCCGTGATACCAGATTCCGATTCCTCCCGGAAAATATCCCGGACATTACGGATATGTCTAGGACGAGGTTCAATACTAACAATGACATCAGAAATTGGTCCTGCTCCAATCATCCGGTTACGAATTGCACAGTCAATAAATTCCACATCAGTTGGGTTCCGAACCGCAATAGATAACCGTTGATGGGACCGCGAATCACGCTGAAGTTCAGTCCTGTAGTTAGCAGGAATCTCAAATCGCAAACCATATTCCTCGTTCGTGATTTCACGACGAGCTTGGGATGGCTGTTCTTGGTTATCATTAGAACAGGGAGCCGACTGTTGAGCCTGAGCTGGAGTCACGAAGATGAGACTGAGGCTCATCAGCGACAGGATTGTGGGTAGTTTTAAATAATCTCTCATGGCAACTTACTCTGAATGAATAACACGAGTCATCATTGACAAATTTTAACGCCAACAGACTGAATTATTATTGACATTGACACATCGGAACATTGGACCTCCATTACTCATCCGCCGGAGAGTCCGCTGGCTAAGTGGAGCCAACGTAGCCGCATCTCGAAAACCCCATTCTCCACAGACTCCATCAACCCCCACTTCTGGACAAGGACGCTCTCCTCGTCCCTGTACACCAAAGTTAATCACGGTACTGACACCATCTTCCCATTCTAGTTGGGTGAAACCACCGCCAGTCCATGAATAGCCGAAATAGGTGCAGCTTTGACGTTTTTCAAGCTGTCCATTCCTAAAAAATAAGCACTCTCCGCTTGTTGGTTCTAACTTTCCCGCATTTGTGTAAATTGTCCCGAAAAGCAAAGATAAAATAGGTAATGGAAAAATCAATTGTCGTATTTTCATTAGATTAATTTTTGATGGAGAGCAGAATAACAACAAAATTAGATAATCGATGAGGATGAACAGTGCCTAAAACTACAGTCACTCTACTTCTCGCCTCCGTTATGAGAGATTCATATATCCCAAACTGCACACCCGTTCACTTTATCTTTCGAGAGCTTTATTCAATAGAATAAAAACTGACATCCAAAACTTGCAAACACAGACAATTCAGTGGTTTGATTTCCTTGAATCACTTTAAGAGTTGCATTATCAGTAACCCATCCATAACTTGTACCAGGATGCTGAATTTTCCAATCTTCTTGTAAAGTTGTAATAATGGAGCCATCAGAATTTTGAAAAGTCAAACTAGAGGGAGGCTTAGTTTGTCTTGATGACATCTCTGAACCTGTCGATTTCAATTGCAAAATTTGATTGTCAAGTCTCAAGTTAGCAGATAACTCACTACCTGATGCAGTTAAGAGATGCGTCAAATTATCATCAGCATATTTCCAAACGGCTAGACCACAAAACTCTAATGTCGGAACAATACCAATTCTGATCGGATTTTCTGTAACTGAAAACAAAATCTCAAAGTTATTCGTAATGCGAGATAATACTTCAGGTTCCCGATCATTAACTGAATTCACCCAGGAGGAAATAGTAATTGTTTGAGTTCTTTGAGGTGAGAAGAGAAAATAACTTCGGGTGAGACCATCGCGACTTTGGCTATGATAACGTAATGCAGGTTCTCCAGCAATACTAACTTGTTGAAAAATACCTTCTTGTCCACGACGTGATTGCCGTTCAAACACTTGCTGTAGTGAAGCACTCGGGTGCAAACTAGAGTTAGTTACCAAAATTTTGGCGGCGGAGTACCATAGGGTAGTACGAGGTTGGCACTGATGAAATTCATAGGCTTCTGGAGAAAGAATCAAAATGTTATCTCCCGATATGACAGCTCGATAGTTTGCTGGAATTTGAAATTTAAAGCGATGCCTATCCGAGCGAATTTCTCGGCTTTCAGGAGAGGGTGGCGATTCATTTCTTAAAGATTTGGCAAGAATTCTTAACCTCTCAAAACTACATGGAATTTCAGCTTTAACAATGGGTATGGGGACTGTGGAAAGCAAGAGAAGTTGAATAAGACCTAACTCAAACCATTTTTTTATTGAGAGAATGAAGTTTTTTTCAGGAGTAGACATAGCTCAAATTTTATCATTTGGTATGGAGAAATTTTGAACATTCAAGTTATTTTTTTAAAATTCTGTTGGATGAAACACAGTGAACAGAGGTTAGAGATACTGGTGTTGGGTTGAGGCGCCTCAACCCAACCTACAAGCTATTCAATAGAGATAGTTAAATTATAGTTAGTATTATTACCAGACCTAGGTACGACTCGAACATAATAAGTCCCTGCTTGTATAGCTCGTTGAATATTAGTATTATTCGTAGAAGAAGCTATTGACAATGCCAGAATATCACCGTCTCCTTGATTGATCTCTCCATTGTTATTAAAGTCTTTAATTAGTTGAACTTCTGCGGATTGTGTGACACCACCAAGATTTATCCTGACATCACTGTTAGAGTTAACTGTAAATTGATAGATATCACTACTATCAGTCACGCCTACAAATTCAGTGAAACTGAGTGTTTCCCTTGGTGATAAAGTCCCAAGATTTAAAGCATTTCTTAACGTATTACCAGGATTAGCTGGGGTGGTACTCGGTTGAGAGAGGAAGCCTAATTCTAAGTCATAGTTAGTATTATTACCAGACCTAGGTACGACTCGAACATAATAAGTCCCTGCTTGTATAGCTCGTTGAATATTAGTATTATTCGTAGAAGAAGCTATTGACAATGCCAGAATATCACCGTCTCCTTGATTGATCTCTCCATTGTTATTAAAGTCTCTAATTAGTCGAACTTCTGCGGATTGTGTGACACCACCAAGAACAACAGAGATGCGACCATTAGTCGGAAGTGTAAATCGATAATCATCGACAGGATCTTCCCTGCCTACAAAATCTCGAGTTGTAAAGCCATCTTCAGTTAATATTCCCAATTCACGAGCCTGTGCAAGGGTGGTACCCGGTGGGGGCGGGGGATCTCCAACGGGGAGTGGTGCAGGTGGCATTGGTATAGGAGGTAGAGGCGGTGTTTCTTGTCCAGCAGTGATAAAATCATTGCTGTTGATAGAAGAAGACATCACATCATTGAGAATTGCCACAACTTCACCATTGCGGACAATCTCCGTGTTAGCACCAGCACCTCGAACCTCTAAATCATTAAAGGTAAGACCTGTAGGAAGACGCATCTTATCAATACCGGATTTGAAATCAGTAATTACATCCCGGTCAGCTCCCGATGATTGTAGGATAAACTGGTTTGCGCCATTACCACCAGTTAAGGTGTCTAATCCCTTGTCACCAGAAATAATGCTGTTTCCAGGACCTCCGATAATCACATCATTACCCGCGCCACCATACAGGCTATCGTTTCCAGGTCCTCCAATTAGGGTGTCATTACCCAAATTGCCAAATAGGATATTGTTACCATTACCAGCTTCTAGCAAATCATTATCTTGACCCCCAAAGATGGTATCACTACCGTCACCGCCAATAATGGTGTCATTCCCTTGGTTGCCGTAGATAATCTTTGCATTATTGTCATTAACGAGATAATCGTCTCCTTCCAATAGTGCGATCGCATTCTGGAAAGGTGAAGCGCTGAAATGGGCGATTTGCCCTGGAGGAAGCTGAGACACGATGATATAATTATTCCCAGGTGTAGCGATACCCAAGTCTAGTCCGTTCTCAGTAATAATCTCAGAAAGCATAATACTAGGCTTTTAATTATTTAAAGTATATTTAGTATGGCAAATGAATTTTTATGCGTCAAGTTTATTGTGAACTATTGTGAACTATTGTGAACATAAAAGCAAACAACAGTTTCAACAGGAAGGTGCCGGTGACAAAGCGATCGCTCTCCACCCGAAAAGCGATCACCTAACTTCCCAAACTGCACAACTACCCGAAAAGCGATCGCCTTCCCAAACTGCACAACCACCCGAAAGGCGATCGCCTTCCCAAACTGCACAAGGTTTCACTTAACCACAAGGCGGCGGGGAAATTACCGGTTTCTTTACCTCACCCGAAAAGCGATCGCCTTCCCAAACTGCACAAGGTTTTACTTAACCACAAGGCGGCGGGATAGTCATATAATCCGTCCCAAACGATATGCGATCGCTCTCTCTCAGACACCCCACCCACTAAGCGGAGCATTCCCAAAACTGCCACCGGTGAAAAGGCGATCGCTCTCTTTCCCAAAAAAGTCACCGGTGAAAAGGCGATCGCACTTCTCCCCAAGAAAGGCGGCGGGAAATGCGATCGCACTCTCCAACAGAAAAGTCACCGGTGAAAAGGCGATCGCCTGATTTTCTCGGACTTCTTAAATTAAAACCGTGGCTTTGGGTTTTGCCACTGTCAAAGCCATATATATGGTGCCACAATTTACCATTGTTATAGTGTAGGTCAAATCCGGGTATTTGTCAAGGTAAAATATCAGCCATGTAGGTTGGGTGAAAGGCAGCAGTTAGATATAGTGGCGTTGGGTTGAGGTAACGAAACCCAACCTACTCAACTTGGGGAAAGTGCGATCGCCTGTCTAGTCATTTTTCCTTGATGGGTGGGAAGGCGAGAGTGACTGGAAACTCGGGTGCTAAATTGCGTAAATTTCTCGCTTCGATCCGATAACTATTTTAGGGAAACCCAAAAACCACTTCACTGCTAAAGGACCGATGAAAACTCTACCAAACTATCAAATCAGAAAATTTGGCGATCGTCGTCAAATTCCCATCAAGCAAATCGTGATCTCGAAAGTGCAACCGAGAAAGTATTTTTCTGAGCAAAGCATCAATAAACTGGCTGCCAGTATTAAAAGCAGTGGCATCCTGCAGGATTTGATTGTGCGACCGATTGATAAGGGTAAGTACGAGTTAGTGGCGGGGGAGCGTCGCTATCGAGCGGCTCAAATTGTGGGACTTGAGACGATACCGGCCCAAGTTAAGGAGATGAGCGATGCTGAGGCTTTGCAGTGCGCTTTGACTGAGAATATCCAGCGGGAGGATTTGAACCCGATTGAAGAAACCGAGGCGATTTTGCGGCTGTTGGCTATCAACTTAAATGACTCAGTGGAAAAGGTGCGATCGCTACTGCACCGAATGAAAAACGACGCTAAGAAAAAAGTAACTACCCATAGCGCTATGGGTACATCGGAAGCCGAAATTGTCAAATCCACATTTGACTCTCTGGGTCGAATGTCGTGGGATTCATTCGTGAGCAATCAATTACCACTGTTGAAACTGCCACCGGAAATTCTGAAAGCTCTGGGTGAGGGCGATATTGATTACACCAAAGCGAAGGAAATAGCCAAGTTAAAGTCCGAGGAGGAAAGGTTGGCGCTGCTGGAAAAGGCGATCGCTCAAAAATTGACCTTGAGACAGGTGCAGAAATTGGTGAGGGAAAGCAAAGTATCAGAACTGCCAGACCAATTGGAAACCGAGATATCCGACCTGGCGAAACAATTCCGACGTTCAAAGGCTAGGCTATCCCCTCAAAAACGTTCTGAAATTGAGGGACTGCTGAAACGGTTGAAGTTACTGCTTTATGAAGAAAGTTGAAAATTTTGAGGATTTCTTCTCCCATACAGTACAAAGGTGAAATTATTATATATCGAAGTCGGATGGCAACTTCTATTGGAAGCATCTCATAATCTGCGTGGTTCCTTTTCCCAAGAGCAGATGGGAGTATAGTTTCATAGATTCAAAATGCTATACTCTCATTTGATGTGGCATTCACGCAATGACTGTGGAGAGATTAAAAAATATCTTTCTGCTTTTGTTTCCACAATGCCAATGTCAAATAAACAATCGCGTGCAATCCAAGTAAAAACCAGTTTAAACTCAAATTCGACCAGGTTGGATCGTAAACAGGTGTCACCTCAAAAGGTTGAGGAATAATGCTCCCGTCGGGAGCTTTCATCGGTTCCGGCACCATAGCATTGACATCGACTAAAGCCCCATAAGCCCCCACCGACCAACGACTTAACATCAACCAAGAAATAATTTTTCCTATTCCTTCCATTTTGAACAATACTCCCGAAAAAATAATTTGAGGAAGTAACAATAGAGGAAGGGCTGTATTAGCTTGAGTCTCATTATGAACAAAACAGGAAACTGCTAAACCCAAACAACCACTTGTAACTAAGGTTAGAAAGGTGGTTATACTGAGTCCAATAATCCAAGGCATTAATGTGGGTTCTGGAGATTTAAAACCCAGCAGCACAACCGCAGCCATTAACAATGTTTGTGCTAATCCTAAAAAGCATAAAACCATAATTTTGGATCCCAGGTAAGGAAACAAACCCAAGTTAACAAGACGTTCGCGGGCATAAATAGCTGCTTCTCGGATAATCGTTTGCAATGATCCTGACAACCCGACCCAAATAGCTGCACAGGTAAATACAAATAGAACCCGCAAAGCTAAAGGAGCCAGGGTCGGATCGGAAGCGTCTATATAGCCTACAACCCCTATTCTACCGTTACTTAGGTGTTACTCAAAACCATAACAGGATCCATCAATCTGTAGCCATAAAATAACCCCTAGGGGTTTAATCTAGGGGCGTTAATTTATGAAAGGTTGATGATTAGATTAATCTATCTGATAGATAACTCCAAGAAATAATTTAGCTTCAGAGCTATCAATATCAACCCCTAACGCTGTTAACCGTTCTATGGCTACGTTCAACGGTATAGGTAACTTAGAGCATCCATCGAGAACTTCTAAGGTAGCGTCAATCCCTTTTGTTTTATATTTACTCTCGTTGACGATTGTGCTATGACCCATAAGTCTCGCTCGCAACTCGATAGGTAGTCCATACTTTTCACCTAACAGGTTGTACAGCCTACGAAAAGCATATTTCTGGGTTACCGGGCATTTCATAGAGAAAATTATGTTGGTAAACTTTTTGTCAAAGCCTCCAATTATGCTTCTGGGTTGAACGCCTTTTTTATGGCTATATTCTGGTAACAACGGCTGTTTCAATTCCAGAAGTTTAAACATTTCAGGACTGGGAATTGGAGCAACAATCCTTCCCCCTGTTTTAATACTCACTTTCCTACCTTCTGCGTCAGTAAAGTAAACATAGTCACCTAGCACCAAGTAATTATCCTGATTATCAGGGTCTGATAGTGCTTTGATGATTACGCCATCTTCAGTTACAAATGGCTTAGTTAGATTAACGGCGGCGGCTATCTCGGTAGGTCTTAACCCGTACATTACTGCCATACCCGTCACCCATAACCAACTATGCCGGGATGATTGATGTTGAGGGTTTTTAACAGTATAGGCTTCTTGTTTGGCGCTATACCACCAATCCTTAAAGGCATCGATGCCTATCCGTTGTTTCTTTTTGAATTGTGTTTGTTTGGCGTTAATAGGTTCAAGCTGTTTGAGTAAATGGTCTTTGTTAGGTGATTTCTCAGCTATGGCTTTTAAGATGTAGTAACGTTCCCTGAAGGTTTTGGAGCCTACTAATTGTTCTCCATTCTGCAAGGGAATATATAGCATAGCCTTGAAACTCTCCCAGCTAGGATATTCATCCCAGTTAGGGAACAGCCTGAAATATATTCCTTTAGTAGTCTCGTAAGATGATAGGTCACTAACAATATCGCGAGAACGCGGTCTTCCTGTGTTGCGGTTGCAACCCGCAAAATACTCATCCTCTAGTTGTTGGAATATTTCCCGATAGGTTATCAGATTATCCTCAATCTGGTTCTTTCCTAAGATAGTCGCATCGTACCAATCCCAAAATTCACTAGCGCTAGTGATAGTCCCTAGGGCTTCTGATACCAACTTAGCTTTCCTAACGCCGTCTATCACCCCTTGAGGTGTACATTCAAGGTTAGCCGTTTTGGGTAGCCGTTTCCCGGTAGGTGGTTGCTTAAACTGCAATAGTAGGTTGTACCTAGCCCCGGTCTTTTGTAGTTTGAGTGTCACTCCTTTGGGACATTCCCCTTTAAAGTCTTGATAGGCTTTCAAGAATCTAGCGTAACTCTCATCGTAGTTGCCCTTTCCCCCTACTGTAGGGGTATCAGTAGCGTTACTCATTTTTTACTCACTTGTTACTCTGTTATGGTTTTGAGTAACACCTAAGTAACCGTAGAATAGGGGTTGTAGGCTATGTAGACGCTTTTAGTCCTGGCAATTCGCTCGGTCGCTGCCGGCGCTACCTGGTGGGATGCGATCGCCTCTAAAGAAATTCAAGCGGCTTTCGAGATCTCCGATTCGAGTCCTGAGTCTAACAATACCGCCTCTGACCTGCCACCTCTGACAAAGCGTGAGCAAGAAATTCTCGCTCTGATGGCTAAGAGCCAAAGTAACCAGGAAATTGCCGATGCCCTTTATATCTCACCTGGTACCGTCAGAGTCCATGTCCACGCTATCCTGCAAAAGTTGGATGTGCGCGATCGCACCCAGGCTGTTATCCTGGCTATGCAAAATGGTATGCTCAATTCCTGATAAGTAAGGCTTTCTTTTGAAGGGCGATCGCATATCATACCAGCAATGCTTGAAACGCCTGATTCCCCAGGCTTCGTTTATTTTGGTGTTCAACTCCTCGCCAGTCCAAAGAGTGTAGGAAAATCCGCGATCGCACTTCTGGGCTGTTGGTTTCGGGGGGGCGATCGTATCATGATCCTTGTTACCCGAGTTGAGTTTCACCCTTCTAGGCAGATATCATCTAATTTTAGACCATTCCCCATTGCTCAAATCTCGAAGTTCTGGCAACTCAAATTGAGCCTTTTTCCAAGCCGGAGTTTCGGCAAAAATATCTTCGAGTTTCAATAAGTGAGTTGGAATGTTTCCCGGAAAATTATCGTGAAATGCTTGTAAACGATCCGAATATCCTTGGGTGTAGCCAACTCCCGATAACATGATGCCAATATCTGCATTGTGAATCACCAAATTACCACAAAAATCCGCAGTAAATGAAGCATCTAAAGGAATGCGATAAAGTTTGCATTGAAAATATATTTTTTTGTTACCAAGTACCCCATAACCATCAATTCCGCCATCCTTTCCTGGGGAACCGGGATGCAAACCGAGGTGAGCAGCAAAACGCCGCCCCAAGTCTTGCTTGACTGCTTCTGATGAAGCAATGATGCCATTAACTAAAGCACCTATTTCCAAATAATCCATATCCCTAAACTTGTTTGTCCTTGACAATCGGCAAAGTTGCACCTAGGATTAAATTTTCATACATTAAACTGATTCCCAGAAAAATACATTCATCGATATTTTCTTTCATGCCCAATGCTTCCAGTTTATCAGATATTTCTGTATTTAGTTCGAGCGATCGATGATATCTGCTCTGTTGGGCTGGATGACTGATCCTGTCTTGTTGAATCTTCAAATCATGTCGATAGTTTTGGATTTGTTTTTGTTTCCATTTTGTCCAATTTTCTGCCAAGTCTTTTTGGGATTGTGTTTGTTCTGCTTGGATTTGCTGATTGACAAAATGAATATAGCTGATCGCCCAATCTGGCAACTGTTGAGTTCCAGTCCTCAGCGCTTTGGAGAGCGCGACTATTTTGTTAATTTCTGATTCGGTTAACTGATATTTTATGCTGTGATTTTCCTGGTTTTTTAGGCGCTCAAAGTTGTGAATACCTTGGGCGATCGCCTCATCTTCTATCCTCGTGCTTGATGAATCTTTTTTAACCATTGTATTGGCTCCTATTTTTCCTACAATTAATCCTCTATAAACTCAGCAAAATAAGAGTATAATTCTTGATGCTGTTCATCATCCCAAATATATTGATACTCTTCATAAATTGCATCTTGAATTTCATCTTGCAAATCTGGCATCTGGGAAGCAGTTCGACAGTTTCGAGGTTTTTCGTCAGATGGTATTCGGGATACAACATCCTCAACTGATTCGGCTGGTATACCTAAAGGTACAATAATAACTTTGGGGTTAAACCCGATTTTAGATTCGAGTTTCGAGATCACTTTTAGAGTTCTCGGAAGATTACGCAGAGCCTTCTTTTTTTGAGACTTATTGATGGGAACCAAAATTAAATCTGGATCGTTTCACAGTATCACCTGAACTGTATTTTGAAGAGGGGTATCAATATCTAAAACGACATGATCGAAATAAGCAGGATTAGCTTTTCCTTTGAGTGACCCTTTATCTTTATCCCAAATCAGTTTACTATTTTCTAGGTCTTCTGAATCTTTGGACTGTGTGGGTATTTTACCTTTGGTGAAGAATTGCCAAAGGTCTGCTTGATCATCACAATCAACGAGAAGGACGCTATATCCCCGACTGAGTAAGACACCCGCTATATGGACGGCTAACGTGGTTTTTCCCACCCCGCCATCGTTATGAGTACAGAGAATAATCAAATTTCCGCTTCTCCCCGGCTCATGCACAGACTAGATTATCCCAATTATAGCGGGAAAGATGGTGCGATCGCACTTCTGGGCTGTTGGTTTCGGGGGTGCGATCGCCAATCTTTATCTCCCGTTCTCATCCTCTCCCGGCAAAAAATCATCATTTAAAATATCCGCGATCGCGTAGGGACACTCCGCCGGCAATACCTCCAACGGCAACCCCGTCTCGTCCTTCCCCTGTCGTCGTGTCCGGGGATACGCCCACAAAATCGCCTCCGGTAAGTAATTCTTCAAACTCGGCGAATCTTCCAAAATATCTAAAATTCGCGTGCGATGTTCGGTGATACTTCCCGCCCAACTTCCCGTCCGCAACTCCGGTTGAAATTCCCACTTGAGTAAGTGCAATAGCGTCATCGCCAAATTGCTGCGAAGACTGCTGCGTTCCCGCTTACTCATATCCTCAATTTCTTCGAGCAAGTTTTCCCAGTCCACTTGGTCATAATTGCGATCGCGCAATTGTTCCAATGTCTCCTCAATCCAGAGGACGTAATCTTCGCAGTAAAGTGTTGTCAATTGCTGTTTCGATAACGTCATATCCGATGATCGCCGATACGGGGTTTAAGGTTGATTCTGAGTTTCGGAAGTTCGATCGCCCTTTGTGTAAGTTTTGACTTCAGAATAATTCAATATTTTTTGATCTTGAGTGAGTAAGAATGTGTCATAAACTTTGGCTGTGGCAACGATAATTTGATCGGCAGGATCCGAATGAAATCCAGACAATTGACTTGATTGAAGTATAATTGGAAGGCTCAGTTCTAAAATTTGAACTCCCGGATAGCTTAAAGCAAGTTCTAGCCATTCATCGACAGAACAACTAAAACTCAATCGGTTTTTCTCGACTAATTGAGCAACCTCCCAACAAGAAATGATGCTGATCCCCAGACCACTTTTTTGATGGGTTTGAATGCTCTCCTGGTTTTGGGGAGATAACTTGGGGTTTTCATCCACCCACCAAATCCAGATATGAGTGTCTAGAACGATCATAGCAATGCTTCCCAGTCATCTGCTGCGACGGGTTGGTAGGGATCGTCATAGTGAATCACCTTCCCATGCAGGGGTTGATCTTGGCAGGAAGGCTGTCGCGATCGCATATCCTTTTTGACCGTTTTCAAAATGGCTTCAATAATCAGGATACGCTCTTCTATCGATGTACCTTGTATTTTTTTCAGAATTTCTGATTCGATCATTTTTTTGGATGATATAATGGTTGTTTTGAGTGCGATCGCCAATCTTTATCTCCCGTTCTCATCCTCTCCCGGCAAAAAATCATCCTTTAAAATATCCGCGATCGCGTAGGGACACGCCGCCGGAAACACCTCCAATGGTAACTGAGTTTCCGCCCTCGCTTGTTTTCGCGCACTGGCATAACATTCGTCCACGACACTGGCGAGATAATTCTGCCAACTCGGAGAGGATTTTAACGCCCGACGGATACGCCGACGGTGTTCGATAATACTCCCCTCCCAGCTTCCGGTTCGCCATTTCGGTTGAAATTCCCACTTGAGTAAATGCAGCAATACCACCACCAAATTATTCTCAAGGCTGTGGCGTTCCCGCCGTCCCATGTCTTCGATTTCCTCGATTAAATTGTCCCAATCTACGTCATTATAGTGGCGCGATCGCAACTGGGCGATCGTCACTTCCAGCCATTGGAGATAGTCTCGATCGTAAAGCTGTTTGATATGGGATGGCGATGGTATCATAATTCTGGTGACTTAATCAAGTTTATTATAGCCTGAAAGATTGGGCGATCGCACTTCTGGGCTGTTGGTTTCGGGGGTGCGATCGCACTTCTGGGCTGTTGGTTTCGGGGGGGCGATCGCACTTCTGGGCTGTTGGTTTCGGGGGTGCGATCGTATCAAAAATTAAACGGGTTGAAAAAGCGATCACAAAATTTTCCCGATCAATCTAACCATTGGCCATGAAGTGGTTAAATGATGCTATCATCGACTACGTTTTATTTGTTTCAATCTCTGTAAAATCTTTTCGGCACAAGCAATCGCTTTTTCCTCTGTCATACAGTCTTTTGCTTGAACCCTTTCAACATAAACTCCTTCTCCATGAAGCATCTCAGTTCTTTCATGAGCTTTTGCTGGTGACTCTGTGTGGAAAGTATCTCCATCTACTTCAACAATCATAAAAACACCTTCTCGAACAATAACGAAATCAGGTTCAATTCTTTTTCTATTACAACCTCCTCGAACAAACACTGGTAGAGGAGCAAAGGTAATTTCTTGGGTTTGTAATGCTTTATATAAATTGATCTCAGGAGGAGAACGAAATAAAAGACCATCACATTTTCGCGAAGCTATGTTGTCTGACCTGACGCGACCTTGATTGTTGATTTTACCGGATTCACCAAATAACCATTGCCAAGCATCTTTTCTCCATTCGGGTTTGCTCTCAAGCTTTGGTGTAATTGTTACACCATTAACATTCTCATTAAAAGTCCGATTGACAATATCCTTGACGACAACGTGTATTTTTGATTCATAATCACCTATATTAGAACGTTCTTTAAATTTTCCATATATGTATAGCGGGACTTCTAGCTTGAGAATTTTTTCTTGTGATTTATTGTTGAGTTCGATATATGGATCAGAATCTACAAGAATGGCAACAATGTCCGTATCGCCCTCGTTTGCAAACGTTATAGCTACGACTCTAATTAACTCATCTATCTGGTATTCTAATTTTAGAGATGCCGGAATTATGCTGGACTTTTCACACGGAATATATTGAAAAATTGGTCGGCTTGATATATATTCTTGTGGGAGTAGCTTGCATCCATCAAGCATCAAATATTTATTGTAAATTTCAAGGATTTTTTGAACTTCATCAAAATGTCTGACGATGGGATGCAAGGTTTCACACAAGAAGTTTAGGAAATAACTGCTATCCTGATAATCATTTAGCCTGAAACGATCATCGTAGAATATCCAGTCATTTTCCCAATCATCATTGTTTATACGATGCTGCCAAATATCACTTTGTGCATTCTCAAAACGAGAATCTGTTGAGGGTAAATTTTCGAGGGTATAAAGCCGGTTCAAGAAGTCTATTTCAGGTAATCTGCCGTGCCAAGAATATTGTTCCCAATCAACGTTTTCAACAATATCGCGACGAGTAATCTCTGTAATTTCCATTTCTTTTTAACCAAATTTTGATGCCGAGACCTTAGTTGATTTTCTGACCCTGGGCGCAGGAGCGCCCCGCAGCATCCCTTCTGTACTCAAATCTTCATCAATTTCTTCCCAATGCAAACCATATCCACCGCCGCAAATCTCCCAAGCATCTCGCTGTTCTGGCGTGGCATGGTATAGCTTAGGATACCAAACTAAAGGGACGGAAATTGCACGGCCATCCATCAAAAAGACTTTTATCGAATCCTCATCAAACGAGACATCTTTCACCGCCGAAGTATTCATGTAAAAACCCCCATAAAATCTATCGGTTGTCTTGTACATTTTCTTCTATTTTACGCAACTCCCTTGCACTGAAACAAATATATCAGAAAATATCCTTAATTGCTGGCATTTCAAGCTACAGCAAACTCGGTCAACTTGCGAGTCTCCGGATCGTGAAACGCCAACACGATATCCTCCTTCGGTACACCCTCCCTCAACAACTCAGTTGCAATGCCCTCCTCCGTCCAATCCTCCTCAATATAAATTTTCTCATTTTTGATCCGAACATACACAGAAGCCGCATTCACTCGCCGATTATTTTTCCAACCTACATTAAACCAAAGATATTGACTTCTTTCATCGTCAAATATCAGGATTTCATCGATGTCTGGATCGGGGATTTGGGATGATAGCTTATCATATTGACTCAGAACGTCTTTGATGATATTTTGATAATGGGCTAATTTATCCATTCTACAATCTCCTCATTTTTAATATCAACAACTAACATTAAAACTTGAAATTTTTGCAAAATTAGTTCGATCGCAACCTGCTTAAAAAATTTTTCATAAATGCTTTTACCAACTGCCAAGTAAACGGGACTTCCAGGATGGGTGACAGAAAGAAAAGTTTGATAAATCAAATATTGACCCAATGCCGTCTCAAATTCGCCCATCGGAGAACGCCCGATAAAACTTTTCACTTCGATGACGATCTGTCGCCCTCCTTTCGTCGCGGAAATCGATTTTTTGCCAGCTAAATCTGCCATCAATTTGACTTCTGCATACTTGATGAAATATGGGTCGAAAGTAATCGTCTACCCGTCCTTTATCCGTGCATTTTTGACAGCATCATGGTAAAGATCCTTCGCTGGCATCGTCTTTCTTTATCACTGTGCAGGGAAGGCGCGATCGCCTCCCCACCATTCTACACCAAAGCCGGGAAGGCGCGATCGCCTCCCCAGCATTAGATAAGCTAGTTGCTTAATGCACCAGCCGGGATACCCAAAACATCCTCAATTTTCGGCATTTGCTCAATAGGAATCACCCGACCCTCATCTTCAAACCCAGCAATTTGATCAAAATTCAAATAGCGGTAAAGATCCCCCGCAAACGGGTCGATTTTCTGGGTGATAATCTCCATATATTCCTCAACCGTAGGAATGCGACCCAACAGCGCACAAACCGCCGCCAATTCAGCCGAACCCAGATAAACCTGAGCCCCCTTACCCATACGGTTATTAAAGTTGCGAGTCGAAGTAGAAAATACCGTCGTATTATCTTCCACCCGTGCTTGATTTCCCATACATAGAGAACATCCAGGCATTTCCGTCCGCGCCCCAGCAGCCGCAAAAGTACCATAAACCCCCTCTTCCCGAAGCTGTTGTTCATCCATACGAGTAGGCGGACAAATCCACAGACGCACCTTCACCGGACCCGCACCTTCTAACACCTTAGCAGCAGCGCGATAATGTCCGATATTAGTCATACAAGAACCGATAAACACCTCATCGATTTTGTCACCCGCACACTCAGACATCAGTTTCACATTATCAGGGTCATTAGGTGCCGCCACAATAGGTTCAACGATCTCATCCAAATTGACCTCAAGAATATCCGCATACTCAGCATCTGGGTCAGCTTCCATCAACTCAGGATTAGCTAACCATTGTTCCATTTTAGCAATCCGACGGGTTAAAGTCCGAGCATCCTGATATCCACGAGCAATCATATTCCGCATTAGCGCAACATTCGATCGCAAATACTCAGAAATAGTCTCAGTTCCCAGCTTAATCGTACAGCCAGCACAGGAACGTTCCGCAGTAGCATCAGTCAACTCAAAAGCCTGTTCCACCTTCAAATCAGGTAGACCTTCCATCTCCATAATCCGGCCATTGAAGACATTTTGCTTATTCTCCTTACCTGTGGTCAGCTTACCTTGCTGCATCGCCACCCAGGGAATAGCATTAACAATATCCCGCAACGTCACACCCGGCTGTAATTGCCCCTTAAAGCGCACCAAAACCGATTCTGGCATATCCAAAGGCATCGCCCCCAAAGCCGCCGCAAAAGCCACCAAACCCGAACCAGCCGGGAAAGAAATACCCAAGGGGAAACGGGTATGAGAATCGCCACCAGTCCCCACCGTATCGGGTAACAGCATCCGGTTTAGCCAGGAGTGGATGATACCATCTCCCGGACGCAAAGCCACACCGCCACGGGTAGCAAAGAAGTCGGGAAGTTGCTTGTGGGTTTTGATATCCACAGGTTTCGGATAGGCTGCGGTGTGACAGAAACTCTGCATAGTCAGGTCAGCAGAAAACCCTAAACAAGCTAATTCCTTCAATTCATCCCGCGTCATTGGTCCGGTAGTGTCTTGGGAACCTACGGTGGTCATTATCGGTTCGCAGGAGGTACCTGGACGGACTCCGGGGAGTCCGCAGGCTTTCCCAACCATTTTTTGCGCTAGGGTAAAGCCAACTCCGGTATCTTCTGGCATAGCAGGACGGGCGAAAAGTTCACTGGGGGTTAGTCCCATTGCTTCGCGGGTTTTGTCGGTCAGGCTGCGACCAATTAACAAGGGAATTCGACCCCCGGCGCGTACTTCGTCTAGGATAGTTTCCGGTTTTAGGGTGAAGGTGGAAATAACCTCCCCGGCTTCGTTGGTAATTTCGCCTTTGTAGGGGTGAATGGTAATCACGTCCCCGGTTTCTATTTTGCTGACATCACATTCTATCGGGAATGCGCCGGAGTCTTCGGCGGTGTTGAAGAAAATGGGGGCGATTTTTCCACCTAGGATATAGCCTCCCCGCCGTTTGTTGGGTACAAAGGGGATATCTTCCCCAATATGCCACAGGACTGAGTTAATGGCAGATTTGCGGGATGAACCAGTCCCCACTACATCCCCAACATAAGCTACAGGATAGCCTTTTTGTTTGAGTTGGGCGATGGTTTGTATACCTTCGGGCATCCTTGACTCTAGCATGGCTAGGGCGTGCAGGGGGATGTCTGGTCGGGTGGTGGCGTGGGGGGCGGGGGAAAGGTCGTCGGTGTTGGTTTCCCCAGGGACTTTGAAGACGGTGACGGTTATGGCTTTGGGGACTTTCGGGTTGCGAATGAACCAGGCGGCGTTAGCCCAAGCGTCTAGGACTTGTTTGGCGTAAGGGTTGATATCTGACAGGGCTAGAATGTCGTTGAATGCGTCAAATACTAGGGTGATTTTGCTTAGGGCGTTGGCGGCTTCGCTGGCAATATTGGAGTCGGAAGACTTGAGGAAACTTACCAGGGATTGCACGTTATACCCCCCTACCATTGTACCTAGTAGGTCGATCGCTCCTTGGGGACAGATGAGGGGACTGCTGATTTCCCGTTTGGCGATCGCTGTCAGAAATCCCGCTTTCACATAAGCCGCTTCATCTACTCCGGGGGGAATGCGATCGCGCAATAGTTCCATCAGAAACTCTTTTTCCCCCGACGGTGGGTTTTTCAGCAGTTCGCACAGTTCTGAGGTTTGCTCCGCAGTTAGGGGTAATGGCGGAATTCCCTGTTGGGCGCGTTCGGCGGCCTGTTGACGATACGCTTCTATCATTCTTCTGTTCTCCTTGTCGTTTGATTATTTTATGCTACCTAGAATCCATCAAAATTGGCTAGGATAATTGACCCATTATCCTTCTGATTCCATCTCATGGTTTCCCCTTTGGGCTTTGACCATCAATAATTTCATTTCCCCGCTGGGCTCCATTGGAAACTAGATTAGCCACATAATATCGAGTCACATAAAACTGTATTTTAGGCAACATTTCCCGATTTTGGCTGCCTCCACTTCTCATCACCTCCTTGGTTCGGTGATTTTCTGCTGCTGAAAATACCCTACAAATTGCCGAGAAGAATTTGCCTGAACCGGAAGCTGCCACTACAATTTATGAACGCTAGTAGACTAATATTATACTACAATTACCGCCCAGATTATCTGTATATTAACTTTGATTATATAGATGGGCTATTGATCCCCAATCTGTTAAAATTTAGTAAATTTGTCTAACTATCTAGGTGTATTTGCCAGAAAAATAGTAAAATTATAGTGTAATATAGGAAGCATTAGACTACATGGGCATCTGCTCGGTAATCACAAGCTATTACCGTTGCGGTTGTTGATTCAATAATTTTCAGGACTCCCAAAGTGGCTGGCCAACATCAAAAAGCGTGTCAAGATCAATTTATAGACCCCAAGGGACAGAGCGATCGCCATCACACAGAATTTTCCTCGGAGAGTGAGAAAGTGTCACAAACCCCTCAAGAAATTATGTCAATGCTGGTCGAGTCTCTACCTCAACCAGCCATGGTGAGTGACGGTGATGGCATCATTATCTATTGTAACACAGCTTTGCTAGAAATATGGCAGGGGTCAAGAGAAAATCTCATCGGACATCAAGAATCCTTCATTTATACATCAATTAACCATTATCAGCAGATTCGGGAACAGTTTGAGCAAGGCAATGTCATAGACTCGGTGGAAATTCAAATCCGCCTGTCAGATCGGCGGACTGGTTGGGTATGCCTATCTATGCGATCGCTACCTTTAACCCCTGAACCGGTTATTCTGACAATTTTCTCACACATTAAGACTAATCTAAGCCGCCCCAACCAAAAGCAGCTAGACAATGAGGCTAGTTATCAAGCCGCCGTCGCCAAATTTGGACAAATTGCTCTCACCAGCCCTGACCTTGACTCTCTGATCGGGAAATTGATTACTCAGGTCAAGGAAACATTAAAAATTAGTCGCTGCATGGTTTTGGAATTACTACCCAATCATCAGGCTTTTTTACTACATTCGGGTATCGGTTGGCGACCAGGGCTAGTGGGGTCTGCTCAAATTACCGCCTCCCCTAATTCTCAGGCGGGTTACACTCTCCAACAGGGTGAAGCCGTAATCGTTCAGGATCTGCGAGTAGAAACTCGTTTCCCTGGAACCCCTCTGCTACACAACCACAAAATTGTCAGCGGTTTGAGTGTGATTATTCCCGGACCCAAAGGGGCTAACTCCAAGCCTTGGGGGGTGTTGAGTGTACATACCCGCCGACCTCATAACTTTACCTTAAATGAAGTACATTTTTTAGAGGCGATCGCTCACATTCTCGCCACGGCGATCGAGAGACAGCGGGCTGATGAACGGCTACAATTGATGGAACGAGCCATAAACAGCAGTCGCAATGGCATTATTATTACCGATGCTACCGACTCAGACAACCGGGTGATTTTTGCTAACTCAGGCTTTGAGAAAATTACCGGATATTCTCGCCATCAGGTCATTGGTCGCAATTGTCGATTTCTTCAGGGTAAAGACAGTGACCCCAAAGCCTTGGCGGAGTTACGGAATGCCATTGAACAGGGCAGAGAATGTAATATTGAATTACAAAACTATCGCCCAGACGGTAGCAGTTTTTGGAATGAATTGTCAATTTCTCCCGTCTACAACAGTCAAGGCTTTCTCACCCATTTTATAGGCATTCAAACCGATATTAGCGATCACAAACAGGCGGAAGTTACCCTGTTATCGAAATCCCAAGCCCTGGCGCAGTTTAGCAGCAAACTTAAACAACTACATCGCATTACTACCCGTCTTTATCCTAGCCTAGAAGCTAGGTTTCAAGACTATCTACAGACCGGGTGTGAATTGCTGCAAATGTCAACAGGTTTAATTGGTAAAATCTCCGCCGGAGTCTATAGCTTAGAATTTGTTTATCCTCACTCCGACTTATTTACCATCGGTCAAACTGCGAACATCGCCGACACCTTTTGTGCTAAACCATATCACACTCAGGAAACCGTTACCCAAACCCAAGCCGGTCTTGACCCGGAATGGAGTCAAGTCCAAGCCTACCAGACACTTACATTAGAATCTTATATCGGTACTCCCATTTGGGTAGGCGATCGCATTTATGGGGTACTGAGTTTTGTTCACCAACCACAGAGAACTGTACCCTTTAAATCAGAAGATCGCGAAATTATTGAATTGATGGCACAGGGTTTAGGAGACTTCCTCGCCGCCCAAGAAATTGAACAGCGACAACGAGAAGCTGAACAAGCCTTGCGAGAAAGTGAAGAACGTTATCGGATGTTAGTAGAACTCTCCCCCGACACCATTGCTATTTACTGCGATGAGCAAATTGTTTATATTAACCGCGCCGGGTGGCAATTGTTCGGGGCTGAAAAACCCGAAGATATCATCGGTCGTTCCATTTATGATTTTCTCGATTATGACCAGACCGCAGTTATTCTCAACCAAAAATTACCCGGAGAGTCACACCGTCAATCTGTGGGTCTTTTTGAACAACAATTAATCCGCTTAGATGCCAAAATGATTGATGTGGAAATTGCCGGAATTCCCACTAATTATCATGGTCGTGATGCCATTCAAATCATTATCCGCGATATTAGCGATCGCAAACAAGCCCAAGCCCAACTACTCCAAGCTGCCTTTTATGACCCTTTAACTGAACTCCCTAACCGCAGTTTATTTAACCAAAAACTCTCCGAAGCATTACGGCGTTCTAAAGAGGACTCGAATTATCAATTTGCGGTTCTATTTTTGGATCTAGATCGCTTCAAAGTTGTCAACGACAGTTTAGGTCATGTCATCGGTGATTTCTTGCTCATAGAAATTGCTCATCGCCTAGAAGTCTGTGTTACCAACCCTGGGGATACCATCGCCAGATTAGGGGGGGATGAGTTTACCATTTTGGTTGATCACATTTCCGACCCCCAACAAGCCTTAGAATTAGCCGGAAAAATTCATCAAGAACTCAGCCAGCCTTTCTATATCCAAGGTCATGAAATTTTTACTACTGCTAGTATTGGTATTGTACCCAGTCGCGGGTACGCCTTGAAAAAATCAGCAAACACCGACAACTATCACTGTTTATTATATAACAATCCTGAAGATTTTCTCCGAGATGCAGATATCGCTATGTATCATGCTAAAGAACAGGGAAAGGCGCGATCAGAAGTTTTTGATTTATCAATGCACACCCAAACCCTCGCCCTTCTGCAATTAGAAACTGATTTGCGTAAAGCCATATTTGGATATCAGCAACTTAATCTTACACCCCATCACATCTCTAGCTCAGAGTCCAACCCGTTAGCCTCAGCCATCTCTGATGTATCTGTCATGCCTAATCAACTCCCCAGTTTAAATGACTTTATCATTCACTATCAGCCAATTGTCTGTTTAATTACTGGTAGGATAGTCGGTTTTGAAGCCTTGGTGAGATGGATACATCCTCGCCGAGGATTAGTGTCACCTGCTGAATTTATCCCTGTAGCTGAAGAGACCGGATTAATTGTTCCTTTAGGCGCTTGGGTCCTGGAAGAATCCTGCCGTCAGCTTAGTAGTTGGAAACAACAACTTCAAAGCTGGGATAGGTCTCCCCAATCCGTTTATTCTACCTTAACTATCAGTGTCAATTTGTCTGGTAAGCAACTCAATCAGCTTAATTTTATAGAACAAATTGATGCCATCTTAGCCAGAACTAATTGCGACCCGAAAAGCATCAAACTGGAAATTACCGAAAGTATGTTAGTTGAGAACTTCCAGACGGCTTTGATTGCTTTAGCACAACTAAAAGCACGCAAAATTCACCTAGCTATTGATGATTTTGGGACGGGATACTCCTCTTTGAGTTATCTGCATCAATTACCACTTAAAAGTTTGAAAATCGACCAATCATTTGTACAGCGATTACAGGAAGAACCCAGTCATTATATCGATAAATACAATCAGCCTCAGCAAATTATCAAGGCTATTATTTCCCTCGCTCATAACTTGGGGCTAGAAGTTACCGCCGAAGGTATTGAGACTCGACAACAGATGCAGTTTTTGCACCATCTTGGCTGTGATTATGGTCAGGGTTATTTGTTTTCTAAACCTTTACCTGCTGAAGAAGCTACTCAATTGATGCTTAACTCTGCGATCGCATATTCTAGCGAAAAATCACGCTTCTTTTACGGTTAATTTACCCTCCGTTGATGATGGTCTACAACCGTGAAGATACTCATCAAAATCCTGCCCATAATATAAGTTTTGCTAATTTGTATGGGGAGATAAATTTGAATCGCAAAATATTGTTAAGAATTGTTGCGATTTTGTTGAAAATCCCTCGCAAATAGTTGACGAGATTATAGGGGTTGTGGTATCCTCAAATAAATCGCACCCAAGGGGTTACTATGCCTTGATTCAAAAACAGAGGCTACAACCCGCATTCTATCGCCCGAAAAGTTATTCTCTGACCAAAATATTAAATTTGCGATTCACGAGTTTTTGGGTAAAATCAGAAGGCCATTTTTAGAGGTGTTGACAAAAACGACATTTTGTGCGTAGACGTTTTCCGGGTAGTTCAACTTCAGGGTTGACGGTAATAAATAATAATTTGTTTTCTAAGGCTTTACCTGCTGAAGAAGCTACTCAATTGATGCTTAACTCTGCGATCGCATATTCTAGCGAAAAATCACGCTTCTTTTACGGTTAATTTACCCTCCGTTGATGATGGTCTACAACCGTGAAGATACTCATCAAAATCCTGCCCATAACATAAGTTTTGCTAATTTGTCTGGGGAGATAAATTTGAATCGCAAAATATTGTTAAGAATTGTTGCGATTTTGTTGAAAATCCCTCGCAAATAGTTGACGAGATTATAGGGGTTGTGGTATCCTCAAATAAATCGCACCCAAGGGGTTACTATGCCTTGATTCAAAAACAGAGGCTACAACCCGCATTCTATCGCCCGAAAAGTTATTCTCTGACCAAAATATTAAATTTGCGATTCACGAGTTTTTCCGAAAAATCCGGGGGCTATTTTTGGGGGTCTTGACAAAAACGACATTTTGTGTAGTAGCTTCCCCGGATAGTTGAACTTTAGCGTTGACTGTAATAATAATTAGTTTCCTGACGATCGCCATTAGCAACCATACCCAAAATGGGGACTCCAGCCATTTCCAACTCTCGCATAGCCAGACCAAAAGCTGATCGATCAGTTTTTCCCAACCCCACCACCATCATCAACCCATTGGTGTGGGAAGCCAGCAAATTAGCGTCAGCTAAACCCAACAGGGGAGCAGTATCATAGACAACTAAATCAAACTGTTGTCGAAGTTCAGCCATAACTTGCTGCATTCGCGCGGAAGCCAGCATTCGAGTCGGGTCAACTGGTAAAGGACCAGAAGTTAAAACAAACAGATTTTCGTCCGATGGCGATCGCCTAATCAAACTCTCGATCTCCATATTACCAGCGATCGCATCACTGAGACCCTGTAAATTAGACACCCCCAACATCGAATGAATACGGGGGTTACGCAAATCAGCATCTACCAATAACACCCGCTGACCCATCGCCGCCGCCCCAATCGCTAAATTTAGGGCTACAGTAGACTTACCATCTGCAGGTCGTGCGGAACTAATCACACAGGAGTTGATTGGTGATTCCGTAGCCAATTGGCGTAAATTAGCCGTAAGTGATCGGAAAGCCTCGTGAAACACAGAACAGGGGACCATCGACAAATTTGGTAAAACATCGCTCTCCCCAGTCAAGCGAGAATTAGCCGGAAGCATCAAAGCATCATCGCTGGCTGGAATTACCCCTAACAGGGGAATGGGAGTATTCTCGGCTATTTCTTCGCTGTTGTGGAACACATTATTAAGGCGATCGACCAATTGAGCTATAATCATTCCCAGGCCCAAACCCGCTAATCCTCCCCAAGCCAGATTTAGGGGAATATTCGGCGAAACCGTCTCTAGTTGTCCGGCTTGTAGGCGAGGAATCATTGGGGGGGCGATTAATTGCCAGGATCTAATAGGCGGTTCTATAGTTAATTCTAGTTCCGCCTGGCGATCCGATAAGTCATTTAGTCGGGTGGTAGCGGTTTCTAGCTCCTGATTTAAGTCCCTGTAGCGGCGGATGACTTCCGGTAAACTTTGAGAGTATTCTTGTAAACTGGTCGCTGCTGTTTGTAAAACGCGATCGCGTACCTGTAGCATTTCTATCTGATGGGCTGTTACCATCATCTGCTGAATTAATCCCATTCGCAGCGAGTCTTGGTGGCTTAAAATACTGGGGTCTACAGTAGTTAAATCTTGACCCAAAACCCGCACCGCCTCTTCTTGGAGTAATGGTAATAAATGATTGCGTTGGTCTAACAAAGATTGAATTTGTGGGGATGTTTCCTTAAACCTAGCCGACTCTACAGCTACCTCTGTTTCCACAGCCAAGAGTTTTTGTAGTAGGGTTTGATAGCGAGGAGAATTTGTTAAAGCCGAAGCCATCATCGCCTGTTGGGGGTCCAGTCCTAGCTGTTGTTGTAGAGTTAAATACCGAGAATTTTCCTCTTGGAGTTGGGTTTGGGTTTGTAGTCTTTCCGTTTCTATCATCCCTAAGCGATCGCTTATTTGACGACTGGTAACTTCCGGCGTAATCATCAGATGTTCCTGCTGAAGATTCACAATTTCTCGTTTGAGGTTATTTACCTGGGTCACTAGGGGATTAATTTTCTGGTTAATCATCTCCAGCTTTTGGCTAGTTTCCGACGGACGTTGTAACCCCCGATGATATTCCAGATATCCCGAAGCGATCGCCTCCAGAATAAACTTAATCTTTTGCGGTTCACTATCTTGGTAACTCACCTCTAAAATCTTAGT
Organism: Limnospira platensis NIES-39; assembly: GCF_026000695.1. GTDB lineage: Bacteria > Cyanobacteriota > Cyanobacteriia > Cyanobacteriales > Microcoleaceae > Limnospira > Limnospira platensis. The sequence continues at coordinate 1,381,603 of NZ_AP026945.1, read as the reverse complement.
ACCCTCTAGCATTTGCAATTCCAAGGGACTCCCAGAGTTATCATTAAATAGAAACCGATAATCAACTTCCGGGTAGCGACTTTGAATATTCTCCAAAATATCAGCCATCACCTGGGGACTTTTTAGCATTTTTAACTGAGATGCTTCGTCTAACCCCCCCAGTTCATCTGAGGAACTTATTAACAGTTGAAACGTCCCTCTATACTCAGGTAATTGTTCAACCGTCCACCAATAAACCCCCGTTACTGTTGTCGCAGCCACACCCAACACCACCAACCAGCGCCGACAAAACAGATCCGCAATTTTCCCAAATATTCCCCTCTGTTTAGCCGTCATTATCTCAACATTTCTCGCTTCCAAATCTCCCTGATACCAGGGGGAAAATTCCATCCCTCCCCTAGGTGAACTCCGAGTATAAATCATCGATAACTGAGAACGTCTAGCCTTCTTCATGATGCTACTTTAACCTTTACTATTTAGGTGCGCTAACTAATTATAAAATGAGTTTTTCACAGTCTGAAAATCCCCGCCCTAAAAGATACTTATAAACCGCAGAAAACCCAAAACATTATTAATCGGACTTAAAGTATTGACAACCGTACCCACACCCTCCCGAAAAGCCGCACCCCCTGAACGGTTCACCATAACTACATCGTTATTTCTCAGAACCGGATTATTAGCCTCATTCACATCATCCGATAGATTAACCGAGATCACCCTTCGAGAAACAGTCCCATCCGGAGATATACGGATTAGTTCTACCCCATTGGAGTCAGCCTGACCCCGTTTCAAACCCCCCGCCGCCAGAATCACCTGATTTAGGGAACTATTAGGCGGCACCGTAATTGTCCCCGGCTGTAGAACCTCCCCCACCACACTAACACGCATTATACCCGGAGAAAAACTAGCTGTTGCCACATTACCAGAAACTGTAGCATCTACAGCCTGGGCTTTAGGCACAATAATTGTATCCCCTCCCTGTAAAGTAATATCCTCCTGGAGATCCCCCTCTTGTAGAAGTTGCCATAGGTCAACTATAACAGTTTGTTCCGTCCCGGTGCGACTAATGCGCCGCACCCGAATTTGTCGAATATCTGCTTCCGGCGTAATTCCTCCCGCCACTTTAATAGCCCTGGTGACTGTAAACACCCCAACCAAATCAACTCCAGCTATACCTCGCAACTCCGATACATTTTCCCCCTCAGTCGCAGCCATGGTGTCAATGCTAAGGATATGGGTTCCCGGTCGGTTCACCTCCCCCACCACCGCCACATTAATCGGTCCGTCAGCATTACTAGCAAAATTAGCACTAGATAACTGACGCGCTTCGTGGCGATTAATATTTGTAACAGTCGGAATATATATCCTATCTCCATCTCTCAGGGCTAGATCTTGACTCAGATCACCATTTTGGAGAAGTTCCCACAAATCAAGATTAACAATAGTCTCCTCACCTCCCACCCCAGGACGACGGATTTTTACCTGGCGAATATCGGCGCTAGTAGTTATTCCCCCAGCCATTCGCAAAACCCCCGTTACTGTAGCAGCACTAGAAACACCCCCCATATTTTGCGGCTGGGAATTACCCGATACTGTATAAGAACCGGGTCTTTTAACTTCTCCGGCGATCGCCACTTGAACAGGTCTCCTCTCCCATAATTTTACCGTGATCAGTGGTCTTTGTAAATATTCCCCATATCGTTCTTTTAGCAGGTCAGAAACTTGCTCTATCGTCATTCCCTGAACCGCCACTCTCCCAATTAACGGGAGGTTTAAAGTTCCATCTACTGACACCTGATGACGGCCTCTTTCCCCACTATATTCCGGCACATTAAAAATATCAATTTCTATGCTATCACCCGACCCTAAAATATATTCCCCAGATAACACAGGAGACAAATTACTAGACCCATTATTATTAGACCCATTATTAATTGTCGGCATGGGTGGCGGTGGTAAAAACTGCCCCCAAGCTGGGAGAGGCATCAACAGCAAGGTTAAACAAACACCGGAGACTTTGAACAGGAAAAAATAGAGGTTTTCGGTTTTATAAATAAACCCGTTTTTGAGGATTTTATGTTTGATGATATTGTGCATTTAAAATTATCCGCCTATTTTCAGAATCGCCGAATTGTGTTATAAATATATTTTGTGATTGACAGTTGCCGGGATTCATGGAACAATTGAACACAGATGTTTTAGTAGTTGGTGGAGGTACAGGGGGAACCGCCGCCGCCCTCCAGAGTGCCCGTCGTGGCGCTCATACTATTTTAGTCAGTGAATTTTCCTGGTTAGGAGGAATGTTAACCTCCGCCGGAGTAGCTGCACCAGACGGTAACGAATTAGTAGCCTTTCAGACAGGTTTATGGGGTGCTTTTTTAAGAGAACTTAGACAAAAACAACCCACTGGTTTAGACTGGGGATGGGTTAGCTTTTTTAATTATGACCCCCGCATAGGGGCGCAAATTTGGTCAGACTGGGTAAAATCCCCAAAAAATCTACATTGGATTTCTGGATATGCACCCCTAGAAGTATTGCGGAAAGGCGATCGCATTACTGGGGTCAGATTCAAAGATTTTACCATTAATGCCCAAGTTACCATTGATGCCACGGAATTAGGGGATATTTTAGCTCAAGCTGAAATTCCCTATCGCTGGGGTTGGGAATGGCAACAGCAATGGCTTGAACCTAGCGCTCCCATTAAACCTAACCAATTTACCGATAATTGTCCAGTACAAGATCCCACCTGGGTAGTCTTATTACAAGATTTTGGCACAGAAGCCCCAGCCATTAAACCTACCCCAGAAGCAGATTTTAGCAAATTTCAGGGGGCTTGGGATGGTTACGACCCCCAACAATTCCTCAACTATGGTCGCCTACCTGGGGGGTTAATTATGATTAACTGGCCCCATAAAGGTAATGATTACGGAGTAGGATTAAATCGTTTGATGGCTTCAGCCCCACAAAAACAGGCATTCTGGCGGGAAAGTCTACAGCATAGTTTAAATTTCGCCGCCTTTATTCAACAGCACCTAGGAAGGCGCTACGGGTTGGCTGAGAACATATTTCCCCATACTCTATCAGCTTGGAAAACTGACCTAGGCTTAACTCCTCAGCAACTGGGCGCTTTTGCTATTCACCCCTACTACCGCGAAAGTCGCCGCCTGTGTGGAGTCCAAACTATTACAGAAAATCATATTTTACCTATCTCAGAGGGTCGCGTCGCCCCCTTACCTATAGACCACAATGGACAATGTGAGGCGATCGCCATTGGTAATTATCCCAATGATCATCACTACAGCGCCGGGTTACTACCAGTTAAACTTAAACTACTGCGCTGGGGAGGTCGCTGGACGGGAACCCCCTTTACTATCCCCTATAGTACCCTAATTCCAGAAACTACAGAAGGCTTAATTGTGGCTGAGAAAAATATTTCCGTTTCCCATATCGCTAATGGCGCTACCCGTCTACAACCTGTGGTTTTGGGTATCGGACAGGCGGCGGGAATGGCTGCGGCTTTATCTGTCCAACAGCGCATATCTCCCCGAATGCTATCAGTGCGATCGCTTCAACAAGCACTATTAACTGACCCCATAGCCCCCGCCGCCATTATTCCCCTGTTTAACCTTACAGGCGATCGCCCCGATTGGCAAAAATGGCAACAATACTATTTAGACCACCCACAAGCCTATCCCATAACTGGCGAAATTCCCCAACCCTCCCCCAACCCTCCCCAATTCATATCACCCTCACTATCTGAATTTAGCGGACAATTTCACCGCCACCCAGACCAAGAATATACCCTCACCCTCTCTCAACCTCACTCACTCCTCGGTCAGGTCTGGAGTCTCGTCACCCTACACCCACACATCAATCAACAATTACAAACCATCCCTACCGCTACCCCCATCACTGTTTGCGGACGACACAACTCCGCCGGTCGCTGGCTACTCGTCGAAGTCATCAAAGAGTTATGTTAAGTTTTGTAACAAAAAAAATCGCCTTTTATGACTGGGGGGTTGACAAAAGCGATATCCCCGTGGTAGTCTATATCATAATAGGAATATTGACATTTTTTTAAAAAGTTAACAGATTTATATTATAACCTATACTTTTTTCATATTATCATGACTGTCCGAGAGCTGTCAACCCCTAGCCGTAGATGTCAGCGCCACCAGTACCGTAGGGGTGAACAAAAAAATTATCAGATTATCCTGATATAGGCCTATTAGATTGGTATCAGGAAATGGACGCTTTAATACGGACATTTCCATGAAACTCAACCCTACTTTTGGCTTTTCTATGTTGCTGTTGTTAGGCATTGCCAGTCCCGCGAAAGCGATGGAACTAGCCCCAACCACACAGCAATTAGAATCGATGACTAATCAATATATGCTATCAGCGCAAACGGAGCATCATGGCTCCCGCAGTCCCTGGCAAGGAACACCCCGACGGGGATTTGCTGAGACATTCGAGCAAACATCTCCATCAGAATCCCTGTTTCCCCATCGTGGCAGTGGCCGCTAATCAATGACTGATGATTCCGGTAGGAAAATCCCCTTCTAGTGTCATGTTTTAGCCCCAATAAATTTTAGAACATAAATCCGAGTATTTGTCAACAAATACAACCAATCTATAAAGACCACAACTGCCGAACATTTCCATGAGTTTATGGATGTTGGGCGGTTTTGTGTGTATAATAAGCATATCTAAACTAAACTAATCTCAATTGGAAAGCCCTGAGTGCCGAGGGTGCGTCCAAACTACTATATTACCAATTGAGGAAAGGCCAGGTAAGTTGTCTAATAAAATAGGTTGCGCCCGGTCATAAGTCCCCGTGGCAAACCCATACTAGCATCAGGGATAGAAACTGCGCGGTCTCCAGTCGTTTATTTATTTACTCAGCAATAGATCTGGGTAAGATAACCCATTCTCACTAATGGGGATAATACCATTCATCTCATATATTATTTATGAAATTCCAGGGATTGTCATGAAAAAAGATACAGATCTGATCAAAAGCCTTAGCCCCAGTGGCATGGATCAGATCATGCTTTATTTGGCTTTTAGCGCCATGAGAACCAGTGGGCATAGACATGGGGCATTTTTAGATGCGGCGGCAACTGCCGCTAAATGTGCTATCTATACAACTTATATGGAGCAGGGTGAAAACCTCCGCATGACCGGACACCTACATCATATTGAACCCAAACGGGTGAAAGTGATTGTTGAGGAAGTCCGGGAAGCACTGACCGAAGGGAAGCTCTTAAAAATGTTGGGTTCTACGGAACCTCGCTATCTGATTCAGTTTCCCTATGTGTGGCTAGAGCAGTACCCTTGGCAACCGGGAAAAGCCAGAGTCCCGGGTAGCAGTTTAACTCAAGAAGAAAAACGGGTAATTGAAAGTCGTTTACCCAAGTATTTACCCGATGCTCAATTGATCAACTCTTTTCAGTTTATGGAATTGATTGAGTTTCTCCATAGACGTTCTCAAGAAGACATCGAACCTAGTAGACGGATGCCATTAAGTGAAGCCTTAACAGAACATATTAAGCGACGCTTGATCTACTCTGGGACAGTCACTAAAATAGATTCTCCTTGGGGGATGCCTTTCTATGCTCTGACCCGCGCTTCCTATTCTCCCGAAGATCAGGAAGAACGCACCTATATTATGGTGGAAGATACCGCTAGGTATTTCCGTTTAATGAGGGACTGGGCGGAACGTCAGCCCAAGGTAATGCGGGTTTTGGAGGAATTGGATATTCCCAGCGATCGCATTGAGTCAGCCTTAGAAGAGTTAGATGAGATCATTCGCCAGTGGGCCGATCGCTATCATCAGACCGGAGGTGAAGCCATGGTTCTGCAAATGGTCTTTGGGCCCCAGGAGACCGATTAATCTCCCTTTGGTAATCTCTCTGGAAAATACCCGGTTTTTGTGGCTCGCCACAGGGTAGGATGTAACGATGTGAAAGCTATGGCAGAATCGACCATCCATGACCCATGACCAGATAGCCGAACAGCTTCTGGAGTTGGCGGCAAAAGCCGGAGCAGAAGTGGCGGAGGTATTCCGAGCTACGTCCCAAGCTCGCCCCCTCTTTTTTGAAGCTAACCGACTCAAACAAATCGAACGGATTGAATCAGAGGGAATTGTTCTGCGATTGTGGCGCGATGGCTGCCCCGGATTGGCTGTCGCCCACGGTGCAGTTCCCCCTCAAAAATTAGTCGAGCGAGCGATCGCTCTATCAGCCCTTAATCACCCAGAAACCATTACCATAGCCGATGATACTTCCCTAAATCACTATCCGGCGATCGGAAATTCCATCGAACTAGAACAGCTTATGGCCTGGGGAAAAGAGACCATTAGCTGCATTCGAGACATCTACCCAGATATTATCTGCTCAGGAGAATGGGATTGTGAAGTCGAATCAACCCGCCTGATTAATTCCAGAGGTCTTGATTGTAGCCACACCGATACAACCCTCAGCGCTTATTTGGAAACCGAATTAGTCCAGGAAAATGATTTTCTCTACATTTCCGACGGTCAGACTCAACGGGGTAGCCTTGAACCACAGTTATTGAGCCAACGCATTCTCCAGCGCCTGGAATGGGCTAGGGAAAACGCACCCCCCTTGGTTGGGCGCGTCCCCATTTTATTTACCGCCAAAGCCGCAGATATGTTATGGGGTACAGTTTCCGCTGCTCTCAATGGTAAACAAGTCCTAGAACGGTCTTCTCCCTGGAGCGATCGCCTCGGAACCCAAGTTGTGTCTACCTCCCTTACCCTCTCTCAGAAACCCGCCCTAGGGCCGTTTAGCTGCCCCTTTGATGATGAGGGAATTCCCACCCGTCCCATTGTCTTTATTCAAGATGGCATACTCAAGCTATTTTATACTGATTTAACTACCGGGCGCACCCTCGGTAGTGGTACCACAGGGAACGGGTTTCGAGCCAATTTGAATAGTTATCCTACCCCCGGATTATTCAATTTGTTAATTGAACCCGGACGCGACTCTATGCAAGACTTAATTAAACAGCTAGACCACGGTCTAATTATTGATCAGATGTTAGGAGCGGCGGCCGGAATTACTGGGGAATTTTCCGTTAATGTCGATCTGGGATATCGCATTGAAAATGGTCACGTTGTCGGTCGGGTTAAAAATACCATGGTTTCTGGAAATGTCTACACCGCCTTAAAGCAAGTAGTTAATGTCGGAGGAGATGCTAACTGGAATGGTTCTATTTATACTCCATCTGTTATTGTCGAAGGGTTATCCGTTACCGCCAGCAGTTAATTGCAACAGTCCATTAACGCCAGTTTTTCTCAGCCTGGTCTAACACATAGGCGGCGACCTGTTTGATTTCTGAGACACTCAGACGGTCAGAATAAGCCGACATATTGCTTTTACCATTAGACACAATTTCTGCGATCGCCTCTATGGAGTCGTAGCCATTGCGTTGGAGAGCCCGCTGTTTCAAATTTTTACCCCGCCTAATAATGTTACCACCCCCAGCATGACAGCCCACACAGTGGACGCTAAAAATCTCAGCCCCCTGATCAAAATTCAGATTATCTGCGATCGCCATAGGTGTTAAACACCCCCACAATAGGCTAACACTCACCAGTAAAATACTTAATAGATTTCTCATGATCATCAATTTCGGTTAATCGCCTTCTACCATTACTTCGACTTACTTCGACTTATTTGGACTTGGTTCGAGATATATTATAAGCCGGAATCGTAATCCTGAACTCTGTACCTTGACCAGGTTCCGAACAACAATTGATTTTACCTTGGTGCTTTTCTACCACAATTTGATAGCTGATCGACAAACCCAAACCTGTACCTAATCCTACAGGTTTAGTCGTAAAGAAAGGATCGAAAATACTAGCTTGAATGTTTGAGGGGATTCCTGGACCATTATCAGATATAGAAATTTCCAAGCAATCTTGACCATTATTTACATCATAAATTAAAGCAGTCTTAATCCTGATTCCCGGTGAAAAATCCTCCTCTGGATGCTGTTTAACATGAAATTCCAGAGCATCTATGGCATTACTTATCAGATTCATAAACACCTGATTAAGTAATCCCGCATAGCATTCTATAGGCGGAATATTACCATAATTTTTAACTACTTCAATAGTAGGATGATGAGGTCTAGGCTTCAGACGATGTTGCAGAATTAACAGAGTGCTATCAATACCCTCATGAATATCAACCGATTTGCGATCGGCTTGCTCCAGACGGGAAAAATTCCGCAGAGATAACACCAGTTGGCGAATTCTTTGGGAGCCTATCTGCATTGATGCCAGAATTTTCGGTAAATCTTCCTGAAGAAAATCTAGGTCGATTTCCGTTTCATAGTTTTCAATCTCCGGGTGTCTTTGGGGATAGTATTTATGGTAAAGGAGAATGAGTTGAAGTAAACTTTCGCTATACTCACTCACATAGCTTAAATTCCCAAAAATAAAGTTAATCGGATTATTAATTTCGTGAGCGACTCCAGCCACTAACTGACCCAAGCCTGACATCTTTTCAGTTTGAATAAGTTGGCTTTGCGTGCGTTTCAGTTCATCCAGAGTCTTTTCTAACTGTTCGGTTTTCACTTGTTCATTATCTAAAGACTGTTTGAGTTGAATCGTCCGCTGCTGTACCTGTTGTTCTAGGGTACTGTTTAAGTCTTGAACCTCTCTATACAACAGATATTGTTGAATTGCCATCGAAAAATGTTTCCCTAATGCTTGACCTAAGCTAATCTCATCCGCTGTCCAAGGTTGGGCTTGACCTTGTTTGAACTCCCGCCACACTTCAAATGATTGTCTGGGCATCATTTGTTTTAAACTAGGATCAAAGCGTCCCGCCCAGATGGTTTCTGTGTCAATTTCATCACGAAAAATAGTCAGACATCCTAGGTTATTATGGCGGTATTTAATCGGAAACACTAACAAACCCCGAATGGCGGTAGATTTAAAAGCTGGGGTAAAAATTCGCAGTTGGGGTTCTTTATATAAATCCGTAATTGCCCAAATATTTCCGCCACTACCATCAAGCGATCGCTTCGCGCTGTTACTGTTACACTTAAACCCCTCCCTCAGCCACTTTTGCCAGAGGGGATGTTCTTCCATGATTGATTTGGTTTCCCATGAAGGCATCGTCGGCTGTTCACCACAATAAAATACCTCCGGGGTCTTTTCCGGATGAGATTGGATATATAGTCGCCCTCCTGAACCCTCAAAGTCCTCCACAGCCGCCTCTAAAGCCGCTTGTAACTCAATCGTCGGTTGTTCATGTAACAGAGAAGCTACCTTATTAATAGCAGCTTCTAACATCGCCTGTTTGCGGGTTTGAGCCAGCATATCAGCTTGACCAATGGCAATGGTCATCTGATCGACCACTAATTGCAAAATCTGCAATTCTAATGGCGAAGTTTCCCGTGGTTCAGAATGATGAGAAACCAATAACCCCCACAATTTATTTGATGAGGTTGAAAACTGACCAGATCGCGATTTATCATGATTTTTTCCCCTACTGTACAGAATCGGTACAACCACCGAGGATTGAACTCCCATGGCGGTCAGATAACTGATATGACAAGGATCTACAGATCTCGATTTGATTTCTGTCGTCGGTAGCGGTTCCCCACTTTCTGGACAGTCTAGGGGACTTATACTTATGGTTCCAGAGTGAACATTAACTATGGTTCGCTGTCTAAGTTTTACATAGCGATCGCGTGCCTCTTCCGGAATATCATCGGCCGGAAAATGCAACCCTAGCAGGGACGGGAGGCGATCGTCATAAATGGACTCTGCCACCACTTCACCACTGTCGTCTTGATCAAATCTATAGATCATAATCCGGTCCGTTCCTAAAAATGAACGGACTTCCCCTGCTGTCGCTTTCAGAATTTCTGGCAGTTCCAATGATTGCCGAATCCTACTAATGATTCGACGTAGCAAAACTTGATGATCTAGTTGAGATTTAAGGTCTTGTGCAGTGTCCACAGTGTACATAAGTTTCCTGATTGGGGGAGTTCGAGAATCCGGCTAAGATTCCCTCTATTTAGCTACAATGCAAAATTAGGTTTGACTATTTTTAGCAGATATGGGGCTGCTTTCCTGATTTAAAATGGCTGCTCTTTTCAGAACATTGGTGGCTGCTACGATATTTCGATTGTAGTTATTCTAACAAAACTATCGGAGATTCCCATTCAATACCTCCCCTGGGAACTTCATTTTAGCTTAATCCCAATCATGGACAATGGATAACTCATGATTACGGTTATGTTAAGTATTGTAACGAAAAATTAAGTTTTGTTGCGAAAAAATTTTTTTTCTGGGGGGTGCTTGCCTCGGCGGGCGGCTTCTGGTATACTTTTAGATAATGGGAATATTGACATTTTTAATATTTAGGCACAGATTTCTATTATATAACTGTATGTAAGTATATTACCATTAGTTCCCGGTGCTTGTCAATCCCTAAATTAGCAAAACTGATTCCCCGTGAAAATTAAAACGGACTCAATTTCTTGATGGCGCGACCAGCCACATCGCCATAGCGAAGGTCGCCACAAAGGATTTTACTCATCAACTCAGTAGCAGCAGGAACTTTAACCGCCGCCTTATAAGCAATACCAGGGAAACTGTAGAATACACCAGCCAACCGTGAAGCCCAAACCATATCTACACCCCATTCAGTCCGAATAATTTCGGTATATTTTTCCAGGGCGCTTTGGTCTCCACCGATCGCCGCATCGATCGCCTCTGCGGCTTTCACCCCAGTCAAAATAGCCGGGCGGATACCTTCCCCAGAGAGGGGGTCAACAATACTAGCAGCTTCTCCAGCAATCAGAGCATTTTGACCATGAAGGGTGCGATCGCCATCCCAAAGTCGCAGAGGATGTTCAACAATAGGGGAACTAGGATCTAACCCCAACGCTTTCAGATATTGACTCAAATCTTGGCTCAAATTTTTAGGGTCTTTTCCTCGGAAAGTAGCAGCGCTAACCGTGTAACCATCAGCCTTGGGAAACCCCCACAGACTGCCATTTTTCACCATACCAAATTCAAAAGTTGGCACATCTGATAATTGAGTAGCTTCCGTGACCATAGCCAGTCGAGGATTAGACTGTTTGAGGCGCAACCATGAGCCCACAGGTCCTTTTGCGCCATCTGCTGCAATCAGATAGCGACCTGTGAGGGTTTCACCATTAGCAGTAGTTAATTGCCAACTGTCGCCTTTAAACTTAATACCAGTAACTTCTGTATTAGGTTGGAAACTAGCGCCTTGATCTTGAGCCTGCTGCATCAGGAAAGCATCAAAAACATCTCGGCGCACCATCCACATAGGTTTTGATATAGCCGTTTCGGCGGGGTCAGCCAGTTTGAAAGTGTAACGGATTTTATCAACAGTAGTGGATATCGCGGGAGTAAAATCAAAATCAAACCAGGAAGCGATCGCCGGAGACACCCCACCACCACAGGGCTTATTTCGCGGCCAGGAGTTTTTTTCCACCACCAGAGGATTGCGCCCTCGTTTAGCGAGATGATAAGCCGCCGCCCCACCAGCGGGACCTGCTCCGACAATGATACAGTCAAACATAAATTTCAGCCATTAACTTTTGTTTACATCAATGGGGGTGCGGGTGGTTTTGGGGGATTAACCCCCATCAGAATACCTCAGACCGTCATAATATCCTTTTCTTTGGCTTCGAGTAGTTCATCAACCTTAGCTGTGTACTTATCAGTAAGTTTTTGAATCTGGTCTTGAAGATCGCGGGATTCATCCTCAGAGATATCCCCGCTTTTTTCCTGTTTGCGAACCGAGTCGATCGCATCTCGGCGGACATTACGAACCGACACCCGGCCTTCTTCGGCGTATTTTCCCGCCAGTTTCACAAATTCTTGGCGACGTGCTTCCGTCAGCGGCGGAATATTCAGACGTACAACTGAGCCATCGTTATTAGGTGTCAGTCCCACATCTGACATAGAAATAGCTTTCTCAATGTTGTTTAGAGAATTGCGATCGAAAGGTTGGATAGTAATAGTAGAAGCATCAGGAGTGCTGATACTTGCCAAAGATTTGAGAGGAGTCGGACTCCCGTAGTATTCTACCGTAATCCGGTCTAATAGGGAAGCATTAGCCCGTCCGGTGCGAATCGTATTAAACGATCGCCCCGTAGATTCTAAGGCTTTTTTCATCAGGTTTTCAACATCAGCTAACTTCACAAGAACCTCCGACATAAGTTCCAACAGTGTCACCCACCACAGCCCGGCCAATATTGCCACGCTCAGTCAGGTTAAATACAATAATAGGAAGATTATTTTCTTTGCACAGGGCGATCGCCGTACTATCCATCACCCGTAGGTCATGGGTCAGCACATAGCCATAGGTAAGAGTATTATAGCGACGAGCATCAGGATTAACTGCCGGGTCACAATCATAAATTCCATCTACCTTAGTGGCTTTAAAAATCACCTCGGCATCAATTTCCGCCGCCCGCAGTGCCGCCGTCGTGTCCGTGGTAAAAAACGGATTACCCGAACCCGCCCCAAAAATCACCACCCGGTTTAGTTCCAAATGACGAATAGCTTTGCGTCGGATGTAGGGTTCAGCCACTTCCTGCATAGCGATCGCCGTTTGTACACGAGTTGGCACTCCTATTTGTTCTAGGGAATCTTGTAACGTGATCGCATTCATCACTGTAGCAATCATACCCACATAGTCGGCGGTCGCCCTATCCATTCCCGCAGAAGCTGCTTTCATTCCTCGGAAGATATTACCCCCGCCCACCACAATCGCCACCTGCACCCCTTTATTGACCACATCAGCAACTTCCTGGGCGATTTCCTGAACCACAATCGGGTCTATGCCATATCCCAGGCTACCCATAAGGGCTTCACCGCTGAGTTTCAGTAAGATCCGTTTATATTTTGTCCCCATTTAGATCCCCTATTGACAATGGCTATATACCATCTACGGATTACGCAGATATAAGGTTCGGTCCCAATTCAAGATACCAGAAAGCTGCTATTGATATCAGATTTTTTCTGAGAGGGAATCATCCCAGTGAGGTAGACCATCATCTTCGCCATTGAATCGGACTACCAATCGGCGGGGTAGTTTCCGGGGCAATCGCAACACTTGCCAATAATTGAGATACTGCGTTTTTGAGATAGTTGATAGTTACCGCTTCTGGGGATTCCGGGTTATCGTCCAAGCCACCTCGGTAGCGCAAAATTCCCTGGTTATCCAGGACAAAGGCTTCCGGGGTAGTTTCCGCGCCAAAACAGTGAGCCACATCCTGGGTCACATCCCGAATATATGGAAAATTCAGATCATGGTCTTGGGCAAAGATTTTCATCTGCTCAAAGCTGTCAGACGGCGATTGTAATGGGTCATTAGCATTAATCCCCACTATAGTCGCTTCCACCGTTTGCAAATAGGTTTGCAGTGCCTTCATTCTGCCTACATAAGATTGAACGTAGGGGCAGGAATTTGACATAAAGATAACGATGACAACCTGAAATTTTTGCAGATACCGGGCTAGGTGGTGAACTTCGTCATCCACCCCAGGTAATTCAAAGTCAGGAGCATAGCTGTTAATCAGAGTACCTTTCATAGCAGTTCAAAGTTTGATCGCTCAAGGTCGATATTATGAACCACCTCTCATTATCGCGCTTACGATTCTGGGAGCAAGTTCCTTGTCGGGGCGCGTGCCGGAGTCAGCCCGGAGAAACACCAGCCAACTGCTACACGCGCCGGAGGCGGTGCGGAATTTCGGGTCAATGAATCCAACCTTTGGCTAACGCCTGATACCCTACCAGTTTATAGACCAGTTTGGCGGCGGTAAATTCAGAAACTACCGAATCCACAACAGGTGCTAATTCCATTACATCACAGCCAATCACTTCCTGGCATATAAATAACTGTCGCAGAAAGGCAATTAAATCATACCAGGAAAGTCCTCCCGGTTCTGGTGTCCCTACTCCCGGTATGATACTCGGGTCGATACCGTCTAGGTCTATGGTCAGAAATACCCGCCTGGTCTGTATACTGGCGATCGCTTTTTCTATCCAATCGGACCCCCTAGCAATTTCGCGGCCCCAAATTACCTTCATTTCCTGATCTCGAATTAGATCAGCTTCGGCTTTACATAGGCTACGAATCCCTATTTGTACCGTCGGTAAACCCATCTCTACCACCCTACGCATCACACAAGCATGATTGTAGATAGACCCTTCGTATTCGTGGCGTAGGTCACCGTGAGCATCGATTTGGACTACTGTAAATGGTTCCGTTGACCTTTGGCGGTAGGCTTCCACCACTCCCGCCGTGATGCCATGTTCCCCCCCCAGGGCGATCACAAACTTACCTTCAGCAGCTAGAGATTTTACCGTCTCTGTCGTCACCCGCAGCATTTCCTCCAGTGACACCGACTGGCCCTCGCGGGTATCCGCAATGGCTTCATGGGTGTAAATTCCCACCTGTAACCCCACCTCCGCTTCCAGTTCATCATCATAGCATTCTAGTTGTTGGGAGGCTTCTAAGATGGCTCCTGGCCCGTTTTCGCACCCTTTGCGATAAGTGGTGGTGGCTTCAAAGGGAATTGGTAAAATGGCTACTTTGTCGGTTTTCTGGTTCGGGACAATTTCTGAGCCTAAAAAGTCCACAACTGATTGGGCTGTAATGGTTGATTGCATATTTTGGCTTGACTTTAGATTTTGGGGGCGATCGCTAATATATAAATAATTTTGCCACGAATTTTGAACGTTCCACTAAAAATCACCACCTCAACCATCATGACCACCAACCAAGAATGGGGACCAGACCCTAACCTAGCCTATCCTTTAGCCAATTATGGGCAGTTGTGCTTTCTCAAAAATATTATCAAAAACCCCAATATTATTGTCGGAGATTACACCTACTATCATGATTTTGACCATCCCGAAAACTTTGAGAAAAATGTGCGCTATCACTTTGACTTTATCGGGGATAAATTAATTATTGGCAAATTTTGTGCGATCGCCAGCCATGTAGAATTTATTATGAATGGCGGTAACCATTGTTTAGATAATTTTACCACATATCCTTTTGAAATCTTCGGTCATGGTTGGCAAAAAATTCAGCCTGATTCCGAATATAGCCGAGGAGATACTATCATTGAAAATGATGTCTGGATAGGCTACAAAGCTACTATTATGCCCGGTGTTAAAGTAGGTAATGGCGCGATAATAGCCGCCCATGCTGTAGTTACCAAAGATGTAGAACCCTATACTATTGTCGGTGGAAATCCCGCTAAAATAATTCGGCAACGCTTCCCAAATCCAGTAATAGAACAACTACAAAAATTGTGCTGGTGGGATTGGGAAGCCTCAAAAATTACCGCCCATCTTGAAGTTTTAGCCAGTGGAAATATAGACCAATTGCGAGAATGATCCTCAGATGGTCTTGTCTGATGTACCCTTTCTGGTTAACAATGATTGTGAAAATGATTGTGAATAGAATCGCACCAGGAGAGTGATTGTGAGCCAAGGTTTTGATTATGATTTGGTAATTATTGGCGCGGGTGTGGGAGGACATGGGGCGGCTATCCACGCCGTCAACTGTGGCTTAAAGACCGCAATTGTGGAAGCCGACCTTATGGGGGGAACCTGTGTTAACCGTGGCTGTATCCCCTCTAAGGCCTTATTAGCGGCTTCTGGAAGGGTCCGGGAACTTCGCAACGCCCACCATTTGCAGTCCCTAGGAATTCAGGTGGGGGCGGTTAATTTCGATCGCCAAACTATTGCTAACCACGCTGAAAATATTGTTACTAAACTGCGATCGGATTTAACTAATAGCCTTAAACGCCTGAAAGTTGATACATTTCATGGCTGGGGTAAAGTGGCGGCACCCCAAAAAGTCGCGATCGCTACTGAGGACGGCGAAAAAATTATCACCGCTAAGGATATCATTCTCGCCCCCGGTTCTGTCCCCTTTGTACCCCCAGGTATTGAAATTGACCATCAAACCGTTTTTACCAGTGATGATGCTTTGAAATTGTCATCACTACCACAATGGATTGCTATTGTCGGGAGTGGTTATATTGGCTTGGAATTTGCCGATATTTATACCGCTTTGGGTTGTGAAGTGACCATGATTGAAGCCCTCGATAATTTGATGCCTACTTTTGACCCCGATATTGCTAAATTAGCTGAACGGGTCCTTCTTTCATCCCGCGATGTCGAAACTTTCTCTGGTAAATTAGCCCTGAAAGTTACTCCCGGTTCTCCCGTGTTGATTGAACTGGCTGATGCGAAAACTAAACAGGTCGAACAGGTTTTAGAAGTTGATGCTTGTTTGGTCGCTACTGGTCGCATTCCTGTTAGTAAAAATATGGGATTGGAAACTCTCGGCGTGGAAACTCAACGGGGATTTATTCCCGTTGATAATTATTTGGGGGTTCTCTCCGGGACCCAACGAGTACCACATCTATGGGCTATTGGTGATGTTACTGGTAAAATGATGTTAGCCCATGCTGCATCAGCCCAAGGAGTCGCCGTAGTGGAAACTATTTGTGGACGCGATCGCCAGGTCGATTATCTCAGTATCCCCGCTGCTGCTTTTACTCACCCAGAAATTAGTTATGTCGGTATGACTGAACCCGCCGCTAAAGAGTTGGGTAAATCTCAAGGCTTTGAGGTCGCTAGTGTCAAAAGCTATTTTAAGGGTAATTCTAAGGCGATCGCTGAGGTCGATACCGAGGGGGTTGCTAAGGTTATTTACCGCCAAGATACCGGGGAACTCCTCGGAGTTCATATCTTTGGCCTCCATGCTTCCGATTTGATTCAAGAGGCTGCTAATGCGATCGCCCTCCGTCAATCTGTCAATACCTTAACCTTTCTAGTCCACACACACCCGACTTTATCAGAAGTTCTTGATGAAGCCTACAAGCGGGCTGCTACTATTGGATAATCCATAATCCTGTTGTAGGTTGCGTCAATTATCACGCACCCTACACAGCCCATCAGATATCATTAAAGCGCGGATTTGAGATTACCAAAATGTCCTTTTTTGTACCAACTTTAAAACAATGGGGTTATTTAGATTCTATTCATCTCACCCTCTGTATTGTCGGGTCCCGGAAAATAGATGAGTTTGCTGATTCGGATTATTCCCGCCAAGGTTGGGAAATCTTTGCCCCTAATTTGACTATTTATGGCTTTGATGCTGACCAAGAAGCCTGCGATCGCCGTAATGCTGAACTCGCTTCTCAAAATATTACTTGGACTGAAAAACATATCCCCCTCGCACTCTGGAATCACTGTCAAGGCGCTTCTTTATATGTTACTCAACATCCCGGTTGTTCCTCCCTATATCCCCCTAATGATGTCGTTATTGACCGATTATCAGAATATAGCGATCGCCATAAGTTAATCTCCACTACTCAGGTTGCTACCACTACATTGGATAATTTTTTTGTGAATTTACAAAGTCCCATTGATTTGATACAATTGGATGTACAAGGCGGAGAATTGAATGTTTTACTCGGAGGTAAAAATCACATTATCCCTGATGTCCTCGCCGCCGTGGTAGAGGTGAATTTTGTGGAATTATACAAGCATCAACCTCTGTTTGCAGATGTTGATCAATATCTGAGAAACTCTCAATTTACTTTGTTTGATATCGGTCAAAAATGGCATGGCTTGCGACAGGGAATTAGTCTCATGTCCCGACAACATCGCGGACAATTTGTCTGGACTGATGGCTATTATTTCCGTGATTTAATTCGACCTGACCAAAATCATCACCTTAAAACCCCAGACCGGATTCTTAAATTAGCCTGTCTCGCTGATATGTTGAGTTTTTATGATTACGCTTTGGAACTTTTGGGCTATTTAACTAAGCGATATGGTCTTAGCGATCGCCGTTACAATTTTGCTGATTGTATTATTCAATCTTTAGAAAACAATCCCGAAGCTGTCAAGCATGGAATTAATACTATTCCTTTTGTTACTGAACTCAGAAAATATACCTATCTTTCCTGATACCTAACCTGGTTATGTTAAGTTTTGTAACAAAAAATTAAGAAATGTTACAAAAAAATTTTTTTTGGGGGGGGTTGCTGGCTTTTTGGCTGGGCTTATGGTATTATGCTAGATAATGGGAATATATCCCTTTTTTTTATTAGCACTTAGATTTTAATTATGAGGCTATACATTAAAATACTATCATTAATGCCCGTAGCTGTCAACCCCCCCACTGATTTTGGGGGGAGGGGGGGACAGGAGATTAGTTAATCAAATTAACCTGTAAAGACTGAGTTTCATGGTTTCTCAAATTCGGAAATTGATCCAGACAGACTTGATTAAAAAAGCCCGATGATCTTTCAATTTCAATTAAATCTCGTCCTTCCACATATCCCCCCAGACGCAAAATAAATTCCAGGCTGCAATTAACCCCTGATTGTGGTATATCTTGAGTAGCGATCGCTAACAGGATAATTTTTTGAGAGTTGAGATCCATTTGAAATCGGCGGATATGGGATTGATGCCAATTAGCGGTTTTAGGTTCAGTATTAAAGCCATTATAAGTAGCCACAAAACTGGTCAACTCTTCCTGTTCTAAAATACCATTATTGTTGGCATCATATCCGGTAAATTTTCCTTCCAGAATCCCCCCTTTAAACTCAGTCGAGAAGCTATAAGTTTGGGGAGAGTTAGCCTGGGCGCGAATTAATCCACCCATAGCCAACACTAAAGCAGTAGCCAACAATAAGTAATGTTTGAAGCCGAATTTTGGGTAACTCATTATATACTGTAACCAAACGGGACTAAATCGACAGAAGCACCCTAATTAGCAGCCAATAATTGCCAGATTTTTTGACCAGGCAAGGGGCGTTTTTGTAACTGGGAATTGACCCAATCAGCCGCCGCCATTCCTGATTGTAACACACCATCAATAGATTTGGGGCTGCACCAATCTCCGGCCCCCACCAAAGGCAGGGGAGTTATAGTAGTTATACAGGGAGTTGATAAACACTCTTGACAAAAAGCATAACGCCATCGGTGAACCTGCATCCATTCCGGGGAGTTTAACCAAGAAAATAAGCGATCGCTCGCAGTTTGTAGGAGCATTCTTCCGGGGGTTTCTAAATCAGTCACATCAAGATATTGGCGGGCAAATTTCGGGGTACTATGGAAAACCAAAATAGGTGTTTTCGGGTTCTGGCGGCGGCTACTGTCCAAACTGACCCACTCCAGGCGATCGCCTTCGGGAAATTCTACCCCTTTCCAGAGCAGATTTCTGTTCTCTAATGCCGCCCATTTATCCTCACTATAACCCGCCATCACTGCCAGAGAAGGATCATAATTAAGCGATCGTATTTGTGCAATCATATCCGCCGGAATTTGCGCCCCTGGAGATTCTAATAACATTAACGCTTGGGGTGCAGGAATAGCTACAACCACCCCTTTAGCAGCGATATCTTTGGGAGTTTCCGGGTAGTTATCAGCCGTTATTGCCAAATCCAAAAACCAGCAGCCATTATCCTGGGGAGTAATCGACTCTACCCGGCGACCAAACCAAATATCCAAATCAGTCGCTAAGAATTTCCCCACCCCATTCATTCCCTGGGGACAAATATAACAGCCCTGCATTGGTAAGGCCTGAAATTCTCCCGACCGAAACTGATAAATCCTATCAGTCCACAGTTGCAGATCCGACCCCATAGCCGTGATTAACTTTCCCACAGTTTCCCCCGTGGGTTCGAGATACCGTAAACCATGATCAACCCTATCTTCACCTACCCGACGAGTAGCTGCGCGTCCCCCAACTCCCCGAGACTTCTCCACAACTACCACCGAATACCCAGCCCGCCGCAACTGTTGGGCGCAAATTAATCCGGCAATCCCTGCACCAATCACAATTATATCAACTTGGGTCATAATCGAAATGCAAATAGTAGATACTTTCGGGAAATCTGGTCAATTAGGTTAGCCAGGGGACTCCATACCTAGGGAACACCACTACCTTGATGCCAATCAATGTTATTGACTCTATGGCTACCGTCAAGGGTTCCCTAAATTCCTGTTTAACTTTTGATAGCCGGGCTCATGTAAAATATGGAATATGATATTATCTGGGGCTGAGGAGGGCATCGATTTTGGATGAACTGAGAACAGCATTAGAATTGGCAACCGAAGATGAGTTACAACAGTTAACTGAACTTCTATTTAGCCGTCGCTTTAACCCGTTGGATTATGTTAACACACCCCAACCTATTGACGTGCAGAGTCGCGATCGCCATGCGTGGTTAGATTCTTTGGAACAACGTTTTCGCTATCTGGCTGCAGACGGAATGACTGTCTTGAGGGGAAAAACCCAACAAGTAACCTATCGTCAAACCTTGATCCAGGTTTGTCGGTATCTCAAGATTTCCTATTCCAGACAACTGTCTACTACTGATTTGGAGGCGGAAATTTTTCTGTCCCTATTGGGTCGCGCTTGGGACCGTCTCCCGGTATCCGAACAGCAAGACCTGACCCGCCGTGTACAAGAGGCTTTAGCTAAATCCAAACCTATGCAGCCTTTACCAATGTCTGTACAGAAAGACCCTTTAGGGCTGCTGTTTAAAGCCGGAAGCGCTGTAGCTATTAGTTCTGTAGTCAGACCTGTTATTCTCGGTCATATTGCCCATCAGTTTGCCTTGCATTTTGCTAAATATCAAGTCGCCCGCCAAACCTTAATTCAAGGGGGGACAGTGGCTGCTACCCAAATTCAGGGACATCTCGCGGCCCAGGCTGCTAATCGGGGTATGGCTTTGACCGCCGCCCGTTATGGCGCTACCCGCAGTATTTTGGGGTTTTTGGGTCCCGTGTTGTGGACTTGGTTTTTAGCTGACCTGGGTTGGCGCGCCATTGCTACTAATTATGCGAGGATTATTCCGACTATTTTCGCATTGGCGCAAATTCGGTTAACTCGTGGTGACTATAGTTGGCAAATGGTGTGATGGTTTTATATGACCGGGAAGTGGTTTAAAACTCACAGCGATCGCTCTTTACAAACTGCCTGGAATTGCATACAGTTGGGAGCATTAGCCTTGCCCCTATTCCCGAATTTAGGGGCTATTGCCATCTTTGTAGCCGTCATTACTACCCTTAAACACAGATATCAACAGATACTTAATCTACCTAAAATCCGAGGCTTATTAGGATTAGCGGGACTGTTACTGTTAACCGTTATTTTTGCCGAAAATCCCGTTGATGCCATTTTGGGCACTGCTAATTTTATCCCCTATTTTATCGTCTTTGCTGCCTTAGCCATCGTCCTAGAGAATTTGGCACAACTTCGATGGCTGTCTTGGTTATTGATTTTACCAGGAATTCCTATTGTAATTTTAGGCTTAGGACAGCAATTTCTGGGTTGGTCTGGTATTGAAATATTACACAGCGTTATCGGCTGGGTATTAGCACCAGGAGGAAACCCACCAGGGCGGATGGCTTCTGTCTTCATGTATGCGAATATTTTGGCTGCTTATTTAGTCATTGTTTTCGCCTTGGCTTTGGGTTTGCTAGTCGCAGAATTGGGATTAATAACTGATATTAATCCCGACAAAAATAGGCTTTTAAATAATGTTAATCCTGGGTTTTTTCTGGTAATTGCTGCTACCACAACTATATTTTCTGGGTTGGGTTTAATTGTCACTAACTCCCGTAATGCTTGGGTTGTGGCGGTTTGTATTAGTTTAGCATACGCCATATATTTGGGTTGGAATTGGTTGTTAGGGTTGGTCGGGGTAGTCGTGGCTGCGGTGTTAGGGGCGGCTTTTGCACCTTCTCCTATTCGGGATGGTTTACGGGTAATTATTCCTGGTTATTTTTGGCAAAGATTAACCGATGAAAACTTCGATCGCCCCCTAGAAACTCTCAGGATAACTCAGTGGCGATTTACTTGGGAAATGACCCGACAACGACCAATGACCGGCTGGGGTTTGCGAAATTTTACCCCCGTTTATGAAGCTCAAATGAATGTTTGGATGGGACACCCTCACAGTCTACCATTAATGATGATGGCGGAAGTGGGTATTCCCATAACTATAGCTTTTTGGGCTGGGGTGGGATGGGTATTATTAGATGGTGTTAAATTGATGAAGGCAGGGAGTTTGACTAAAGGCGATCGCTTGGTTTTATTTAGTTATATCGTAGCATTTGGGGCCTGTGTTTTATTTAATTTAGTCGATGTCACCATCTTTGATTTTCGGGTTAATCTGTTAGGATGGTTACTGTTGGCCGGTATTTATGGCGTAACTAAGAATTAGTCTCCGCGCTTTTCTCTTCTGGGGAAGTCACAATTTCTTCAATTTGGTCTAAAGTCTTAATCACCAGTCGTTTCGCTTGTAGTTTCCATCCTAATTGCTGAATCGAAAAAGCCGCATAAAACCCCACCGCTGTAGCGATAAAATCCAGAGGCTGTGACCAGGAAATTCCGAACAATAAACCTAAGCCAGCAATTCCCCAAAATGGCAAAGCTACCATTTGCCGATTTTCTTCCACTAATTTCGCCAAAAAATTATTAGGTATTTCCGCCATAATTTCTTCGCGGATTTTATGCTGTTGGGGATAGGGGACTGCAAAGCTAAATTTACGGCGCAGTTTCTCCATTTTGCGCGCTTCTGTACTATACTCCGTTAATTCATCTTCTGCCATTAAAATCAGTTGTTCTTTTTGGCTCATGGTGGTTGTTTAACTCTCCGAAAATTTATGACCTCTCACCACCATAAACCCTGCCGGATATTTTGGCAACCGGGAAATATGATCACCCTCCCAAAAAGCCCTAGGATTCAAATCTCCTATTTTTGGAAGCGTTTTTTAACTCGGGAAACCAGTAAATCCACCTCCGGTAATTTCATCCGTGACACCCAAACAGCGAAGACTCCTAAACCAATAAATCCAGGAATAGACAGTTCCAATAATATGGCAAAAAATCCTCGGCTACCTAACCACTCCTCTAAGCCGAGACGAATTACCCAAGCCAATAAGCCGACGACTATGCTACCAGCCACCAAGCCGAGAAATGGCCGACTCCACTCTTTCCATGGTAAACCACCTAGGCGCAGATGCAATAACCATAACATCATCACCATAGAGATTAAGTTAACTCCCACGGTAGCCAAAACTAAACCGGGCGCACCGAAAGCATTAACTAAAATGTAGTCCAATAGTGCATTCAGGAAAATGTTAAAGATACTAACCCGAAAGGGAGTCTGTCCGTCTCCGAGACCGTAGAAGACTCTGACCAAAACATCTCGCCCCAGGTAGACAAACATTCCGCTACCATAGGCCATTAACACTAAAGCTACAAATTTCGAGGCGGCTAGGTCAAAGGCGTAGCGTTCATATACCACCCGCACAGAAGGCAATGCTAAGGCTACCATTAATGCACTCAAGGGTAACATGGTAATGGCAGTTAGGGTTAAAGCCTGACGGATACGGTCTTTTAATTCTGGCCAGTCGCTGGGGTCTCGCAAGCGGGAAAACAGGGGCAGGAATGGCACTAAAATCATGTTGGAAATGATGCCGAGGGGCGTTTGTACCATTAACCCGGAATAAGCCATGGCGGCGGCGGCTTGGGGTATGTAGGAGGCGAAAAATAGGTCTGTATAGACGTTAATTTGTAGCATCCCTGATGAGAGGGTGGCGGGAATCATTACTTTCATTACGTCTCGGACTCCCGACTGTCGGAAGTTGAAACGCAGCCGCAGTTTACCCAGTCCCGATCGCCACATGGCAGGAAGTTGTACTATCCACTGTAAGATAGCCCCAGATAGGGTTCCTCCGGCTAATACTAGCCCTCCTAACAGGGCGTATTCCGGTTGGGTGATACTTTCGCCCAAATATAGGGCGAGGGCGATTAAACTGCCAATCAGGGCGAGGCTGGAAAATAGGGGACTAATGGAGGGTAGCCAATACATATCGGCGGCGTTGAGGCTACCGAAGCCAATACCTATTAACCCAGATAAAAGGGCCATCGGGGCCATGATTTTGAGTTGCTGAATGGCGATCGCCCTAATTTCTATACCTTCTGGGGTCTGGCTTAGTCCTGGGGCGACTAGATCAATCATCGGGGTGGCAAAAATGATCAATCCCACCGTCACAAATAGCAAGATAGTCCCCACTAGGGTGGTGATCGTTTCTACTAGGGGTTCGATTTCTTCCCGCTTGCGTTTGGCTAAGGCGCTGACGATCGCACTATGGAAGGGGCCGTTAATGCCGCCTAATAAAATCAGCAGGAAGCCCGGAATTACATAGGCGTAGTTGTAAGCATCGATCGCCGGTCCTACTCCAAAGGCTGCAGCCATCGCCTGTTGTCTCACTAAGCCAAAGATTTTACTAATCAGAGTGGCTATGGCGACAATGGTGGCAATTCCCACCAGGGACCGGGTGACTTGTGGTGATTCTGACACAGAGTTTTAGGAAAGTAGGAATATATGGGACAGGGTTAATTAATAACTGTTAATTGTCAACTGTCAAGTTTGGGATTAGTTTGGGATTCGTATAAAATGATCCGGTTTCCGCAAGGATCATAAGCGTAAATTTCCCGACCGTGGGAGGCGGTGATAATTTCGCCCGGTGGCGGGTAGCCTAACTCGACCAAATTCTCGATCGCTTTTTCCAGGTAACATACCTGCAAGCATAAACTCATTGCGCCACCTGGGGAACTAAATTCTTGGCGATCGCCCCCTCTGGGTTCAAATATCCCTAATTGTAAACCTGGTAGTTGAAATTCCGCATACACTCCCTCAATATAGATATGGGGTCCCATCCCCAATAAATCACTATAAAATTGGCTAAGTTTGGCCAGATTAGGGGTCGAGATGGTGACAACGGCGGCGTGACAGTGTAAAACCATATTTGGACACTTGAAAACTGGGGGATTGATTACACTTGATCATCATAGTTACTTTTGGGATCAGGCGATCGGCGTAATCTAGTCTTAATATCATTGATGGCTGTCACTAGATAACTTAATTAATAGAACAATGACGCGAATTTTTATATCTGCTGGTCATGGAGGTTTTGAGAATGGCGTTAGAGACCCTGGTATTGTAGCCGGGGGAACTACTGAAGCTCAAGAAATGATCCGAATTCGAGATATATTATTATCAGAATTGCGTTCTCGTGGGGTTCAGGCTTTGGCGGTTCCTGATGATCTATCTCAGGTCCAAACTATTGACTGGATTAATACTTATTCCCATCGTGGTGATGTGGCGATTGAATTGCACACGGGAGGCTCTCCTAATCCTTCTAATCGAGGCGTTACTGTATTTCATATAGCATATAATTCTCAACGTAAAAAAGATGCCGAATTGATTCTCTGGTCCTTATTGCGGCGGGTTCCTCAGTTTCCCAGTCGTGGCGCTAAACCGGACACGGAAACCGGACTCGGACATTTGATTTTTTGCCGGTGGATTGCTATACCTTCCTTATATATAGAAATCGGTTATTTGACTAATCCTAATGACCGGAATATTTTACAAAGCCGCCGCGCAGATATCGCTACCGGTCTGGCTGATGGTCTGGTGGCTTGGGTGAAAAGTGAACATATTAATCCCACTCCTCCTTTACCCCCAGGAAATCGGGTTTATGGTTCGATTGGGATTAGAATTAATGGTCAGGTTTATGGGGAAAGGGGACTTTTGGTTAATGGTAATTCTTATATACCTATGGATTTGGTAGACCGCCTAGGAATTGACTTAACCCAATTGGCTAGGGTGATTCGGATTCGATATAATAATATTGTTTATATTAAGGCGATCGACTTGCGGAATTTTGGCATTGCTGTCAGTTGGGATAATCCTAATCGCACGGTGGTTTTACGGTCGATTTCTCGACTCTATAACGACCAAATCGATCGCATTATGGGGGGAGGATATACCACGGAAGTACAAATGATTGTATTTCTGAAGTCGGAAAATCCTGATGCGCCTAATCAGTTTCCCGAAATTGCCAAATTATATCGCCGTGAGGCTATGGTGGAAGGGGTTAATTATGATGTGGCTTTTTGTCAGATGTGTTTGGAGACGGATTTCCTCAAATTTGGCGGAATTGTTAAACCTTCAGACTATAATTTTGCCGGTTTGGGAACTGTTGGGGGTTCCTCAGAAATTGCGGCATTTGCTACTACTGAGGAAGGGGTTAGGGCACATATTCAACACCTGAAAGCCTACGCTACCCATGAACCTATTGTTCAGGAAATTGTAGACCCTCGTTTTGATTATATCACTAGGGGGGTCGCTCCCTCTGTGTTTTCTTTGGGAGGAAGATGGTCTGATGACCCTCAATATGGCGATCGCATTGTGGCTTTAGTCCGCCGACTTTATGAAATGTCTGGCTTGCTGTAATATATGGATTATCAAACATCTCCTAATTTGCCGGCTTTAAATATCCCTAACCCTGACAATTTTTTGATTGCTGAAAACGGGGATTTATTCCTAAACATTGCCCATCAACGTCTCAAGAAATTGATGAATTATTATCAAGAATATGGGAAAACAGCGACTATTTTAATCGCAGAACCTTATCCAGTCATATTTTTGGGGACATTTTGGGCAGGTATTATGGCTAACTGTTCCGTGATTTTAGCTAATCCCAATTGGGGTATTTATGAATGGGAACAGGTGTTTAATTCCATAGGTAACACCGATTTACAATTTGGAAATCTTCCCCATATTGCCAAGATTGATGATGTGGATAATCCCATAAATCAGAGGCGATCGCTTTTTCCGTCTGGGTCGATATTAATTCCTACAGGAGGTACATCAGGAACCATAAAATTTGCCGTTCATACCTGGGAAACCCTCACGGCTTCCGCCATAGGATTTCAACAGTATTTTGACAAATTCCAGATTAATAGTTTCTGTATCTTACCCCTATTTCATGTAAGCGGGTTAATGCAATTTGTGCGCTCGCTAATTACTGGGGGACAGTTGGTAATTTGGTCGGGGAAAAATTTAGAAAAAGGTGACTATCCTCAACTAGATATTTCCGATTTTTTTATTTCCCTAGTTCCCACCCAACTACACCGCCTTTTATACCATCCCCAAACCGCTAATTGGTTATCGAAATTTACCACCGTTTTATTAGGGGGAAGTCCCCCTTGGTTAGAATTGCTCAACCAAGCCAGACAACACCAAATTAGACTTTCTCCCACCTACGGAATGACCGAAACAGCCTCCGGGGTTGTCACCCTCAAACCTGATGATTTTTTAGCCGGAAACAATAGCAGCGGTCGCGTCCTTCCCCATGCTAAGGTCATGATTGTAGATCCACAGGGTCAACCGGTAAAATCTCCCGAAATTGGATTGATTAAAATTCAGGCTAATTCTCTCAGTTGGGGTCATGACACACACATAAATCAACCTAGACTCAGCCAGTTGGTAACTGATGATTTGGGATATTTTGATGATTGGGGATATTTAACCCTGGTGGGAAGACAGGGAGATAAAATTATTACTGGGGGTGAAAATGTTTTTCCCGTCGAAGTCGAAGCCGCTATTTTAGCTACGGGAATGGTGGCTGATGTTTGTGTGGTGGGAATTGGCGATCGCCACTGGGGAGAAGTAGTCACAGCGGTTTATGTTCCCCACTACCCCCCAGTATCTATTGAAATATTAGCCAATTCTTTAGGCGATCGTCTCAGTCGTTATAAACATCCCAAAAACTGGATCGCAGTTGATACATTACCCCGCAATGACCGAGGGAAAATTAACCGCAAATCGGTAATTCAACAAATCCAAAACTGATTTGATTTGGGATGATCAATTATTCCGATTTATGACTTGAC
The DNA here is from genome assembly GCF_026000695.1 of Limnospira platensis NIES-39. Classification (GTDB taxonomy): domain Bacteria; phylum Cyanobacteriota; class Cyanobacteriia; order Cyanobacteriales; family Microcoleaceae; genus Limnospira; species Limnospira platensis. The sequence continues at coordinate 1,353,779 of NZ_AP026945.1, read as the reverse complement.
AACATCGACCAAACCTGCTATAATTGCGCCCAGGAAAGCGCCCAAATATACCTGAGAATACGGGTCGAGGAAAATCCCAACCTTAACGAGGCAGATTTTTGTCTGCCTGGCGCGACTGTTTCCCTAAGTTATCGATCCATTCCAGCAGACGGCGCGACAGTTGCCAGTTGCGGTTCAAAATTTCATCGGAAGCCACAATAGCCCCCAGTAGCAGCGCTAGTGATAATATATCCATAAATCCCTGATACTTGCTAGATTCTACCGTTTGAGTGCTATTTGAGTGCTACTAAATTATTAGGATAGACTGTACAGTATGATTTTGTCAAGTGCAAAGCTGAAAAACCCTGTCTTATGTGGGATATAAGGGTTATATATGGAGACGATCGCGACAAAGTATTTAACATATCTTAAGATTCCGTTATAATAGCGGGCGATAGCAAGCGAGCAAAGGGAATGGTACAGGCTTTGTTTGGAAGCAGTCCGATTCAGGCCCCCAGTGGCGATCGCCTGGTCAGTAAAGTTGTCGGGGCAGCGATCGCCTCATTATTCAAACGTTCTGATCACATAGAAGCTAACGTCCGTGCCGAACCCGTGGCCAAGCTGTTACAGGGAAGCGTGGACGGATTTGACTTCATTGGCAAAGGAATGCTGATGTACAATGGTCTGCGGATCGCAGTGATGGAACTCTACCTAGAAGCAGTGGCGATCGACTTTAGCGCCATTTTTTCCGGTAAAGTCAAACTCCGACAACCCACAATGGCAGTCATGCGAGTAGTTTTGACCCAAGAAGATCTCACAGAATCCTTTAATACTCCCTTCATTGTAGACAAGTTACAACGTCTCCAGTATCAGGGCGAACCCCTAAAGTTTCAGAAAACCCAAATGGAGGTCAACCCAGACAATACCCTGGGGTTTCAGTCTCAGATCAGGATTGGCGACTCTCGGAGTTTAACCTGTGTAGACTTTTGCGCCCAGGTCGAAGTGCAAAAACGTCGGCATATTCAATTTGTCAACGTCCAATATAACGGAGACCAAGAGGCTGTCAACCTAGGTAAAGCCATGATTGATCACGTCAACAATTTACTTGATCTCGATAAGTTTGCCCTAGAAGGTACACAATTGCGGGTTGATCGGATGCGGATTCAGAATCAGTCCCTAATTTTTTACGGTTCAGCACAAATCAACCAATTTCCCCAAGGAAAAAGGGGTTAATCGTGAGTTGGTGGTCAGCACCGGGAAACTAGGGCCTAGACAATAGGCCCATCAGCAGTCAACTACCACCCACCGGATAGAGGGAGTTAGGATTTGGGATCATCCTTACCAACTTTAGGGATAAAATCGGGGCGATCCTTGCCTTCCCAACCGGGGGGTCGTTTAGAATTATACCAAGCGATCGAGCCAATACTCACGGCAGCAATAAAACCCACAACCAAGACAGCCGCCGGAATCCAAAGGGTATTTTCCATCATAGATATTTCCTTTCACTTCAGCAATGTATTAACTATTATCCTACCGGATCTAACAGCCTAGGAGTCTTTCAGATACATTTGGGGTTAAACTGCAATACATTGCGCGCACTTAGAGGAAAAATTCCCAATGCCACCTTGGGTTGCTGGATTACTGATGATTGTCGGTAGCTTTGTGTTAGGGGGACTTCCCCTAACCAGTTGGATTGTCAAAGGGTTAACTCGCATTGACTTAGCCAAGCAGGGTAGCGGTAACGTCGGGGTTGCGGCCGCTTTTACCCAAGCCGGGAGAGTCGCGGGTATTTTCGCTGCTGTAGCTGAAGCCCTCCGAGGTATTATCCCAGTAATTGCTGCCCGATCGCTATTTCCTAGTGAATGGGAACCCTTAGCCCTAATTTCCCTAGTTTTCCTGGTAGTCGGTCGATATGTGATCGCCAAAGGCGGCGGTGTCACCAATGCCACTTGGGGGGTGTTAGTCTATTCTCCCCCAGTTGCCATCTCCGCAGGGATTAGCGGCCTATTGCTGTGGCGGTTAGCCCTAACTATTTGGCCGAGTCAACCCACCCGCGCCCGACTGCGGGCTATGCGTTTCGCCTGTTTAAGTAGTCCGGTCTGGTTGGCCGCTTGGCATAGTCTCCCTGACCATCGTGATTTATCATTAGGAGAACTCCTAGCAGCGATCGCTTTAGCCTTGGTGTTGATTATTATTAACTTGCGCCAAGGTGATGATTTTGGCTTATTTATGAAACAGGAATTATTATCCTTAAATGACTCCCTAGATATTGATAGCTGTGGCGAAAAAGCCACCCGGCTTAGTCAACTCAAACAAGCCGGATTTAAAGTTCCTTCCGGCTGGGTTTTGCCCACTATAGGCAATCAAGAAATTTCCCGAGATAGCCAATCACAACATCAAGACGAAATCGACTATTTTGAACTACCCACACCGAGTTATAATTATCCTTTAATTGTCCGTTCTTCCGCCTTGGGAGAAGATGGAGATACCAGTTCCGCCGCCGGACAATATACCACCGTTGGTCCGATTACATCTGAGGCAGACTTGCGGTCAGCGATCGCCCGTTGTCGAGACTCCTACTGGAGCGCCGAAGCCAAAGCCTATCGCCACCAAAGAAATTTATCTAGTAACGGAATTGCGGTTTTAATTCAACCCTATATCAGCGCCCAGATATCTGGCGTCATGTTTACTCGGAATCCCTTAGATGGCGGTTCCCAAGTTGTGATTGAAGCCTTAGCTGGAGAGGGAGATGTGGTAGTTTCTGGGCAAAATACCCCCGTACATTTAGAAATAGACACCGCCACAGAAACGGCTACCTATGAGAGTTTAAATCAACTGGGAGATGATGGTTTATTATCGCGATCGCTACTAGGGGATTTAGTAGCCGAAGCACAGGCGATCGAAGCATTTTATCATGGTTTCCCCCAGGATATCGAATGGGTTTGGGATGGCGAACAAATTTGGATCTTGCAAACTCGACCCATTACCAACCTGCGACCAATTTGGACTAGGAAAATTGCCGCCGAGGTAATTCCGGGGGTAATTCCTCCCCTCACTTGGTCAATTAATCAGCCTTTGACCTGTGGAGTATGGGGGGAAATTTTTAGCATAGTTTTAGGGAAAAAAGCCACTAAACTAGACTTTAAAGAAACCGCCACCCTCTTGGGTTCCCACGCCTATTTTAATGCCACCCTGTTGGGGGAAATTTTTAGGATGATGGGATTACCGGAACAGGGTTTAGAGTTTCTGTTGCGGGGGGAAAATATGGGGAAACCACCCCTAAAAACTATGTTGGCTTCTGTGCCAGGTTTATGGTTATTGGTACAGAGAGAGTTGGCGCTAGTTCATGAATTTGAACGCGATCGCCAAAAGATTTTCGCTCCGGGTTTACAACGATTAGAAGCTGATAGTTATTATGAAACTCGCCTACCAAGTTCTCTGTCTTTACCACAGTTAATCCAACGAGTTGACCGCATTCAAGAACTACTGAAATCAGCGACTTATTACAATATATTAGGGCCCATTGGCTTGGCAATTCGGCGATCGCTTTTTCAAGTCCCAGAGGAATGGCTGCCCGTGGGTAATTCCCCCGAAGTCGCTTCGATGCGCGAGTTACAGAAAATTGCTGATCGCCTCCCGGAAGGGGAAAATTTACAGGTATTAGCAGAGCAGTTTTCTCAAAATTCGGAGTTGCAACAACAGTTTAAACAATGGTTGCGCGAGTATGGATATTTAAGTGAAGTTGGCACCGATATTTCCGTCGCCACTTGGTGGGAACAACCCCAGACATTTCGGCAGATGTTATTCACTATGGCGGAAAATCCAGCCAGTGGCACTAATCGCAATTTGGGGGGATTTAGTTTATGGCAAAAATGGCGGCTAAATCGTTGTTATAAACGAGCTATCATTAAGGGTGAAATCGCCGAGGTCTATGGGAAGTTATTAGCTCATTTACGCTGGACTTTCTTGGCAATTGAAGCGGCAGCCTTAGAGTCAGAAATCCTCACGCAACCGGGGGATATTTTCTTTTTGAAATTATCGGAAATTCGCAGTTGGATAGAGTCAGGAATTGATCCGCAATGGCGGGAAGTCGTCAAACGGCGGCGACAACAGCATGAATGCGATCGCGATCGCACCGTCCCTTCCGTGGTTTATGGGAATTTGTTACCCGAACCCAAACCAGAACCCCTCGAAGGCGCTTTACAGGGAATTCCCGCCAGTGTAGGCTCCGTGGAAGGCTATGTACAGGTTTGTCGGAATTTGGCGGAAGGCTTGGAAAATGGGATCGAAAAGCCCATTGTCGTAGTCCCCTATACTGATGCGGGTTGGGCTCCTTTACTCATGGGGGCGACAGCGATTATTTCTGAGGTGGGGGGTCAGTTATCCCATGGGGCGATCGTCGCCCGCGAATATGGCATTCCGGCGGTGATGAATGTCTCCCAAGCCATGTCCCGCCTCAAAACAGGTCAACGGGTCCGGGTAGACGGCTACCGGGGGACGATCGAGATTTTGGACAATTCCAATTAATAATTATCACCCTCGTAGGGTGCGTCAGAGGGATAACCTATCGGGTCAACCGCCAATTTTATTCATCTGACGCACCGCCCCTATCGTGGTCAAGAAACCCGGTTTCTCAATTCTCAATTATCGTTCGTAGGGTGCGTCAGAGAGATAACCTATCGGGTCAACGGCCAATTTTATGGCTCTGACGCACCACATTAATTATCGGGGGTGGGGCGGGTTTATTCAGATAGTCCTGGGGATGGAAAATTGACAGCCACAGAGGGGGGCGGGTTTATTCATATTGTCCTAGGGATGGAAAATTGACAGCCACAGAGGGGGGCGGGTTTATTCAGATAGTCCTAGGGATGGAAAATTGACAGCCACAGAGGGGGGCGGGTTTATTCATATTGTCCTGGGGATGGAAAATTGACAGCCACAGAGGGGGGCGGGTTTATTCATATTGTCCTGGGGATGGAAAATTGACAGCCACAGAGGGGGGCGGGTTTATTCATATTGTCCTAGGGATGGAAAATTGACAGCAGAACCCGCCCCTACAATTATCGCCGAGGTCAAGAAACCCGGTTTCTCAGTTCGTAGGGTGCGTCAGAGGGATAACCTATCGGGTCAACAGCCAATTTTATGGCTCTGACGCACCACATTAATTATCGGGGGTGGGGGGGGTTTATTCAGATAGTCCTGGGGATGGAAAATTGACAGCCACAGAGGGGGGCGGGTTTATTCATATGGTTGTAGGGATGGAAAATTGACAGCCACAGAGGGGGGCGGGTTTATTCATATCGTCCTGGGGATGGAAAATTGACAGCAGAACCCGCCCCTACAATTATCGCCGAGGTCAAGAAACCCGGTTTCTCAGTTCGTAGGGTGCGTCAGAGAGATAACCTATCGGGTCAACGGCCAATTTTATGGCTCTGACGCACCACATTAATTATCGGGGGTGGGGCGGGTTTATTAATATGGTTGTAGGGATGGAAAATTGACAGCCACAGAGGGGGGCGGGTTTATTCATATCGTCCTGGGGATGGAAAATTGATAGCAGAACCCGCCCCTACAATTATCAATTAATAATTATCAATCTGGGGATGGAAATACGATCGCCACAGTGCGACTATCGGGTTGAGTTTCCCGATAATCGCCGTTATAATAAGAGTTGAGAGAAAACGGGCTAGGAGGGATTCGAACCCCCGACACCGTGGTCCGTAGCCACGTGCTCTAGTCCACTGAGCTACAAGCCCCCGTTGGCGTTAAACTTAGACTTGTTTCACCGCCATTTAAGATAATAACACACTTTCCGAAAATGACAAGCAATTCTTCAGAAAATTCTCCCCAATCCTTAACCCACCTTGATTATAGGGGAGAAGCGCAGATGGTGGATGTGTCAGAGAAGGCCAAAACTCGACGGGTGGCGATCGCCAGTGGATGGGTGAAAATGCTTCCGGAAACCCTAAAAGCGATCGAATTGGGAAACGCACCCAAAGGAGATGTTTTGGGAACCGCCAAAATTGCCGGAATTATGGCCGCCAAACAAACGGCCCAATTAATCCCCCTGTGTCATCCACTCCCCCTAGCTAAAATAGATGTTAAATTCACCGCCGACCCCCAACTCCCAGGTTATCAAATCCGCGCCGAAGCCATAACCATCGCCGAAACCGGGGTAGAAATGGAAGCCCTAACCGCCGTTTCCATCGCCGCCTTAACCCTCTATGACATGGCCAAAGCCCTAGATAAATCCATGGAAATTGGCTCAATTCATCTGTTGAGTAAAACGGGGGGAAAATCAGGATATTATCAGCAGCCATTGTCCCAGCCACTGCCGAAATAGCGATCGCCTTGCTATCCTAGAAGCGATACCTACTCCCAAACCTATGACAGAACAACGAACTCGCATTTGCATTCTCGGCGGTGGCTTCGGTGGGCTATATACCGCCCTACGTTTGACCCAGTTACCGTGGCTACCCACACAAAGCCCGGAAATTACTATAGTTGACTCCAGAGACCGCTTTGTGTTTGCGCCCCTACTGTATGAACTGGTGACCGGAGAACTCCAAGCCTGGGAAATTGCCCCACCCTTTCAACAACTCCTGCAAGACACACCAATTCGGTTTATTCAGGGAACTGTTGCCGATATTGATATTACCGCCCAACAGGTGCAATTACAAGATGGTCAATTTCTCGATTACGATCGCCTAGTCTTAGCCATGGGAGGAGAAACCCCCCTTGATATCGTACCAGGGGCTCAACAATACGCCATACCTTTTCGTCGGGTGGAGGATGCTTATCGTTTACAACAACGTCTGCGCCTCCTGGAAGCCTCGGACGCGGAAAAAATTAGAGTAGCCATCATTGGCGGCGGTTATAGTGGTGTAGAATTAGCCTGTAAATTAGCGGAAAGACTCGGAAAACGCGGGCGTTTGCGCCTCGTGGACAGAGGAGAAGAAATCCTCAAATCTGCCCCCGACTTTAACCGGGAAGCTGCTCAAAAAGCTCTATCAGAACGACAGGTTTGGCTGGATTTAGAAACTACGGTTAAATCCCTAGATGCCGAAAGTATTACCCTCGAATATCGCGACCAGGTAGATACTTTACCCGTTGATATTGTTATGTGGACTGTGGGAACCCAGACCCCCGATATAGTGCGATCGCTTCCCCTGAAACAAAACAGCGAACATCAAATCATCATCAATCCCAAATTACAAGTCATTGAACACCCCGAAATATTCGCCCTGGGAGACCTCGCCGACTCCCATGATGCGGAAGGCAAAAAAGTTCCCAAAACCGCCCAAGCTGCCTTTCAACAAGCGGATTATGCGGGCTGGAATCTGTGGGCATCTTTAACCGGAAGACCCCTGCTATCTTTCCATTATCAAGCCCTCGGAGAAATGATGACTTTAGGGAAAGATAACGCCACTCTCACAGGTTTAGGAATTAAACTCGATGGACAGTTAGCCCATGTCGCCCGCCGCCTCATTTATCTGTATCGTTTACCGACCTGGGAACATCAAATGCGCGTAGCCTTTAACTGGATAAGTCGCCCTTTTCAAGAGTTAATGATCAATAAATAAATACCGATGATAAATCCTAGCCCTCTCTCGCCTAAATTAATCTTACTAGATGCAGTGGGAACCCTCTTTGGTGTCCGAGAAACTGTGGGTGATGTTTACGGCAAAATTGCCCAAAAATGGGGAGTTAACGTCTGTGCCAAAACCCTTAATCAGGCATTTTATCAGAGTTTTAGCGCCGCTACACCTATGGCTTTTCCGGGCGCAGATATGGCGGAAATTCCCCAATTAGAACTAGCCTGGTGGCGCGATATTGCCGCCGAAAGTTTTAAGGCTGTGGGAGTTTTTCAGGAGTTTTCGGACTTCCCCAAGTTTTTTGAGCAACTTTACCAAGAGTTTGCTACGGCTGAACCTTGGGTGGTTTATCCTGATGTAATTCCCACCTTGACAAAGTGGCGAAATTGTGGTATAGAATTGGGAGTTTTATCTAACTTTGATTCCCGGTTATATCCAGTGTTAGAAGTTTTGGGTTTAGGGGGATTTTTCTCGACGGTGACGATTTCTACAGAAGTTGGCGCGGCAAAACCTGACCCCAAAATTTTTGCGGTAGCACTAGAAAAATACGATTTTCAGCCAGGAGAAGTTTTGCATATTGGGGACAGTTTTACGGCGGACTATCAGGGTGCAAAATCAGCGGGAATAGCGGGAGTATTAGTAGAGCGAGATACTCCCTCAACGCCAGATAAAGCCTCCTATTCTACCTTAGCAGAGATTGAGGTGACTAGCTAGATGATATGACCCCCTCCCGCAGGCTTAAACCAGGCGCTAAAACACGATCGCTAAATGACACCCACCTGATCGCAATAGCGCTCAAGTTGGGTAAGATGATTATATATGGGTTTATGTGACCTGGTTTAGGGAGGTATTGAGAAAATGGGAACTGTCGAAAATTCCGATTCTCTGAGAAAACACTACGGAGAGGCGATCGCTCGCCGCATGGAGCGCCGCAAAAAACTACAGAAGGTGATGATGTTCATTTCGACGGCAGCTTTTCTGGGGATGATGTCTTCGGGTTTGGGTGCAATGTTTCGCAGTAATTCCCAGTCCTCAGAAGTCAACCAAGCGGAGGAAGCTGCTACAATTATATCACAGTTAGAACGCCAAGAACGTGGTTATCAGTCTGTTTTGCAGCGGGAACCGGAAAATCAAACAGCTTTGGAAGGGTTGGTGATGGTTCGCTTGGAACAAAATCAACTGGAAGAGGCGATCGCACCTTTGGAAAAGTTAGTTAATTTATATCCCGATGTTGAGGATTATCAAAACCTCTTAAAACAGTTAAAAACTGATACACAGCCAGCGGTTGCAGATTAGTTAATATCTGGCTACTCATGAATCAACTCAGCGACGAAGCGAGCTTATATGATAGGGACTATCATCTTTGGGTTCTGGCAACGGTTAAACACCTAGAAACAGGCGATTTTGAGGCTCTGGATTTGGAGAACTTAATCGCGGAAATTCTAGGCTTGGCTGCGATGGACAAAAGAGAGTTAAGGAATCTTTTAAGGCTGTCATTTGAGCATTTGCTAATGTGGCAATACTGGGAGGCTGAAACGGAAAGAAATCGAGGCTATTGGCTGGGAGAAATTGCCAATTTTCTGATGGAAATCAGAGGGATACTAATGGATAGTCCTAGCCTAAAAAATTACCTATCAGAAATCTTTGATGATTGTTACGAAGATGCCTTAAAAATTGTGGTGGCTAAAACGCAACTCCCCCTAGATACTTTCCCGGAAAAGGCGATCGCCAACTTAGACGAGGTGTTAGATGAAAATTGGTTTCCTCCGGTGAGTAAGTAGTAATTAAAGGCTGATATAATGGAGGCATAACTTAACGATGCAACAGTTAAGCGAATCACTCAAAAGTCTATATGATACGGATTATCATCTCTGGGTTCTGGAAACGGTTAAACACCTCAAAAAAGGTGATTTTGAGGCGGTGGATTTAGAGAACCTAATCGAAGAGGTGCTAGACTTGAGTAAAAGGGATAAAAGAAAGTTGGCCAGTCTGTTGACTCTTTTATTTGAGCATTTACTCAAACTCAAATATTGGCATTCTGAAACAGACAATAATCCAAATCACTGGCGGCGAGAAATCCGTAATTTCCGTAAACAAATTAAGCGACATTTAAAGGATAGTCCCAGCCTCCAAAATTACCTATCCCAGGAATTAGTTGATATCTACGAAGATGCGCGAGAGTTGGTTTCTGATATTTCGGGTTTATCGGTGAGCGATTTTCCCTCGACTCCGATCGCCAACTTAGAGGAGGTGTTAGATGAAAATTGGTTTCCGTAAATTAAGGATATGAGGGTATAATTGTGGGGGAAAGATGATGAATCAGGAATTTGTGAATAGCGATCGCCTAGCCTATTGGAAAAAACGAAGAGCCCAGCAAGCGGCGCAAAATCAAAAATTAGCAAACCAGGCGCGATCGGATGTGGATATAATTGTAGAAATGCTGGTGAGTAAGTTTGGAGTGAGGCGGGTTATCTTATTCGGGTCGTTGGTGAGGGGAGGTTTTAGCGAAACTTCGGATATTGATTTGGCGGTGGAAGGGTTGAGAAAAAAAGATTATTTTTTGGCGTTGGCGGAGGCGAATGATTTAACGCGGCGATGGGTAGATTTGAAGCCTTTGGAGGATTTAGAACCACATTTTGGCGATCGGGTATTGCAAACGGGGGAATGTGTTTATGAGGGAGGTTAGTCCGAGTGAGTTACAGGAGTTAGCGACGGATATTGAACTAGAGTTAGCGCGTTTGGGAGAGTTGGAAAATGCGATCGTTCAAGTGCGCCAGGAAATCGATCGCTATCCGACACTATCGGGGATTTTTTATGAGAGTTTAGCACTGAAATTGCATAATTTTTATACGGGCTGCGAGAGGATTTTTCAATTGATTGTTTCTGAACTCAATGGTGCGTTACCTTCGAGTTTTGATTGGCACAAGCGACTCCTCAACCGCATGAGTGTGGAACGAGAAGGACTCCCCCCAGTTCTGAGTTCGGAAACGGTGCTGAGTCTCCGGGAGTATCTCGGTTTTCGTCATATAGTCCGCAATATCTACGGTTTTGAACTGGAGACGGAACGGGTGGAAGATCTTGTGCAAGGCTATTCTCAAGTCTGGCATTGTTTCGAGTCGGAAGTGCGGCGGTTTGTCCAGGAGTTACGAGAGTTGGCGGAACGGTTGGAGGAATGTTAAGTGTTGTTTCAGTGGCGGGGAGGCGATCGGTTTTGGGAAAAAATTGGGAATCATAGCAATGTCAGTATCTTGATGAATTATGAAAGTAGTAATCTTAGCAGGTGGTCTTGGTACTCGTCTTAGGGAAGAAACTGAATTTCGACCCAAGCCGATGGTTTACATTGGGGGTCGCCCCATACTTTGGCATATTATGAAAATCTACGCCCATTATGGGTTTCATGAATTTATTATTTGTCTGGGCTATAAAGGGAATATAATAAAAGATTATTTTTTAAATTATGAAGCAATGAATAATGACTTCACCATCTGCCTGGGTTGCAATAATCATATTGAATATCATCAGCAACATCAAGAACAAGACTTTAGGGTGACTTTAGCTAATACGGGTCTTAGTACAATGACCGGGGGTAGAGTAAAGAAAATAAAACAATACATTGATGACGATCTATTTATGCTAACCTATGGTGATGGATTGGGCAACGTCAATATTAAAAACTTAATTGATTTTCACAAATCCCACGGTAAGGTAGCTACAATTACAACAGTACGGCCTACTTCTCGCTATGGAATTTTAGACCTGGACAATAGCAGTCAAGTCATGAAATTTACAGAAAAGCCACAAGCAGAAGGTTGGGCTAGTGCAGGTTTTTGTGTATTTAATCGTTCTCTATTTGATTATTTGCCAGAAGATGACTGTATGCTAGAACATGAACCATTAAGACGTTTAGCAGTGGAAGGGCAATTAATGGCTTATCAGCACGATGGATTTTTCTTCCCAATGGATACTTACAGAGAATATCAGCAGTTGAATGAAATGTGGGAGCAAGGAAATTCACCTTGGAGGATCTGGAAATGACTAACTTTTGGCGCGATCGCTCTGTTTTTCTGACAGGTTGCACAGGGTTACTAGGTGGTTGGATGGTCACTGAGTTAGTCCAACGAGGTGCGAAGGTGACAGGTTTGGTGCGAGACTCAGTGCCCCAGTCTCGCCTGTATACCGACAACTGGAGCGATAAAATTAATATAGTCCGTGGCTGTGTTGAAGATTTACCGACTATCGAAAGAGCGATCGCAGAATATCAAGTAGATACAGTGTTTCATCTAGGCGCTCAAACTCTTGTGGGAGTAGCAAATCAAAACCCATTAGGAACTTTTGAAGCTAATATCAAAGGAACCTGGAATATACTAGAAGCCTGTCGTCAAGTTGGCGGTGTTAGTCGCATTCTGATTGCCTCCAGCGATAAAGCTTATGGAGACCAAGAAATTCTACCATACAACGAAACCGCACCATTACAAGGACAACATCCCTATGATGTGTCTAAAAGTTGTGCTGATTTAATTAGTCGGACATATTACGTTTCCTATGGTTTGCCAGTTTGTGTAACCCGATGCGGTAATTTCTACGGTGGTGGCGACTTAAACTTTAATCGCATTGTCCCCGATACCATTAGGTCAGCTTTACGAGAACAGCCAGTTACTCTCCGCAGCGACGGCAGTTATATTCGGGACTATTTCTATGTCAAAGATGGCGTATTAGCTTATTTGCACTTAGCCGAACAAATGGAGAGAAAAGAGATTTGGGGTGAGGCTTTTAATTTTAGTAATGAACTGCAAATTACCGTCTTAGAATTGGTGCAGAAAATCCTAGCCGTGATGAATAAGAATTATTTGCAACCCGTGATATTAAATCAGGCAAAAAATGAAATTAAGCATCAGTATCTATCGGCGAAAAAAGCCAGAAAAATGTTAAGTTGGCAACCTCAATATAGCTTAGAATCTGGTCTAAAGGAAACCATTGATTGGTATCAAAAATTTTTACATACACAGGAGAAACCAATTAAATCATGACCGGCAATTGTAGATTTTGTCAAACTCCCCTCAAGCACACCTTTGTAGATTTGGGTATGTCTCCCATATCCAATGCTTTTTTGAAACCAGAACAGCTTAACCAAGGCGAAAAGTTTTATCCTCTCCATGCTTATGTTTGTGACAACTGTTTTTTGGTTCAGTTAGAAGAATTTGAAACTCCCGATGCAATTTTTTCTAATGATTACGCCTACTTTTCTTCTTATTCAGAAACTTTCCTGCATCATGCCGAAAATTACACCCAGATGATGAGAGAGAGGTTGAGATTTAATTCCGAGAGTTTGGTCATTGAAATAGCTAGTAATGATGGATATTTATTGCAATATTTCCAAAAGCAAGGAGTCAGGGTTTTGGGAATTGAACCAGCAGCTAATGTGGCTCGTGTCGCCGAGTCTAAGGGGATTCCCAGTTGGGTCAAGTTTTTTGGAACAACCACGGCTCAGGAAATAGTGCGACAGGAGAAACAAGCGGATTTACTAATTGGTAATAATGTGTTAGCTCATGTTCCTGATATTAATGATTTTGTAGCGGGGATGAAAATAGCTCTCAAGCCGACTGGAATTTTCACAATGGAGTTTCCCCATTTGTTGAAACTCATGGAATGTAACCAATTTGATACAATTTACCACGAACATTTTTCTTATTTATCTTTTTTGACTGTTGAAAACATCTTTGCATACCATGGTTTAACCCTATTTGATGTTGAAGACATTCCCACTCATGGGGGTTCCCTAAGAATTTATGGCAAGCATGACAGCAATTCTAATTATGAGGTGACTGACCGCTTAAATAATTTTAGACACAAAGAAATTCAAGCTCAATTAAATCGAATAGATACTTACTTGGGATTCGCCGAAAAAGTCAGGTCAACCAAACGCCAATTATTACAATTTTTAATCAAGATTAAATCTCAATGTCAAACAATTGTGGGTTATGGGGCACCAGCCAAAGGTAATACCTTGTTAAATTACTGTGGCATTGGTACTGACTTTATTGATTATACTGTAGACCGTAGCCCTCACAAACAAGGATTATTTTTACCCGGGACTCATATTCCCATTTATCATCCTGATAAAATTTCAGAAACCCGCCCCGACTATGTGGTAATTTTACCTTGGAATATTAAGGATGAAATTATGGAACAGATGGCTCATATTAAAGATTGGGGCGGTCAATTTTTGATTCCCATTCCCCAGACAGAGGTGGTTTCATGAAGTTTACAGAAACTGAACTCAAAGGAGCCTACATTGTCGAACTTGAACCGATTCAAGATGAACGTGGTTTTTTTTCTCGTTCCTGGTGTCAAAAAGAATTTGCCGAACGTGGCTTGACTTCTAATCTAGTTCAGTGTAATATTTCGTTCAACCGGCATAAGGGAACTTTGAGAGGAATGCACTACCAAGCCAAACCTCACGAAGAAGCCAAGGTAGTTCGATGTACAATGGGGGCAATTTATGATGTAATCATTGATATTCGTCCCGATTCCGCAACCTTTAAGCAATGGGTAGCTGTTGAACTAACGGCTGAAAATAGAAAGATGCTTTATATTCCCGAGGGGATGGCTCATGGTTTTCAAACTTTGACGGACAATACAGAAGTTTTTTACCAAATGTCAGAGTTTTATCATCCCGAGTCGGCCAGAGGACTCAGGTGGGATGATCCAAGATTTGGCATTACGTGGATTCATAATAATCCCATAATGTCAGATAAGGACAAAAATTATGATCCTTGGAATATCAAAAATTAATTAATTTATGAGACAAGAATAATTATGACTTCTATTGCCATTACCGGAGCCAGTGGATTTGTAGGTAAACAGGTTATTAAGTATTTATTAAGAAAGCATCATGATTTACGAGTAATAGTTCGCGATGGAAAAGAACTGGATTTTGTATCTAACATCGAAATAATTAATACAGAAGATTTATTCTCTCAATCTTTGGAAAATTTAAAAGAGATGGTTAAGGGAGTAGAAACATTAATCCATATTGCTTGGTATACGGAGCCTGGCAAATATCTGACTTCCCCTTTAAACATAAGTTGTATGATGGGAACCTTAAATCTCGCTCAAGCCTTTAAGCAAGCTGGAGGCAAGCGATTTGTTGGAGTTGGAACTTGCTTTGAATATGACTTAAATCGGGGCTTTTTAAATACTGATACCCCCTTAAATCCTCAAACTATTTATGCAGCTTGTAAAACTTCTACTTTTCATATATTAACACAATTACTACCAACATCAGGGGTTGAATTTTTGTGGTGTCGTTTATTTTATCTTTATGGTGAAGGAGAAGATTCAAGGAGATTGGTTCCCTATCTCAAAGAAAAATTACAAGCGGGAGAGGTTGCGGAACTAACCAGTGGCAATCAGATTCGGGATTTTATAGATGTGCAAGAAGCTGGTAGAATGATTGCTGAGGTAGCCCTAAGTTCTACTCAAGGAGCTGTGAACATTTGCTCTGGAGTTCCAATTACTGTACGTCAAATGGCAGAAAGAATTGCCGACGAATTTGGGAGACGAGATTTACTTCATTTTGGAGCACGACCTGATAATCTTGTGGATCCACCTTGTATAGTTGGTGTTAAATAAAATATTGGAATATGACACAAAAATCAGCAACTAAATTACTCTATGATATTCACGAATTGCCTATTTTTCAGAACCGTATGTATGATTCTGAGGCAGAAGCCAAGGCTTGTCCAAAAGGAAATATTCGGCTAGTAGAGGATTTGCAAACAGGATTAGTTTATAACGAAGCATTCTGCCCTAATTTAGTCCAGTATGATCGACACTATCAGAATGAACAAGCTCTAAGTCCTATTTTTCAAAAACACTTGCAACAGGTGATCTCAATCATTGAGAGGTTAGTTGGAAAGGAAGATTTAGTAGAAATTGGTTGTGGCAAAGGTTTTTTTCTGGAAATGTTATTAGAACAAGGGTTTTGCGTGAAAGGCTTTGACCCCACTTATGAAGGTGATAATCCCCATGTAGAGCGTAAGTATTTTACTTCTAATCTTGGGTTTCGGGGACAGGGGCTGATTTTACGCCATGTTCTTGAACATATACAAGATCCGGTCAATTTTCTTTTTCAGTTAAAAGATGCTAATGGAGGCAGTGGAAAAATCTATATTGAAGTTCCTTGTTTTGAATGGATATGTCAACATCGGGCTTGGTTTGATATTTTCTATGAACACGTTAACTATTTTAGATTATCAGATTTTAATCGTTTATTTGGAAAAGTGATCGACAGTGGGAAATTGTTTGGAGATCAATATATTTATGTGGTGGCAGAAATAGCTAGTTTACAGTTACCGAAAATAGATGTTCACGACCAAGTTAGTTTTCCATCAAACTTTCTCAAAAGCTTAACAAAATTCCCCAAATTTAACAGAACAGGAGTATGGGGAGGTGCTTCCAAAGGAGTTATTTTTGCATTATTTAAATCCCGCATCGGACAAGCTGTTGATGTGGTAATTGATCTTAACCCCGCCAAACAAAACAAATATCTTCCGGCGACAGGAATTCAAGTGCGATCACCAAAGGAAGTGTTTGCTCTTCTACCCAAGGGTTCAACTTTATTTATAATGAACTCTAACTATCTCGAAGAGATCAAAAAAATGTCCAATTACTTTTTTAATTACATAACCATCGATGATGACTAATTTTAACAACGAAGTGCAAGCCAGAATTGCAGAAATCCCCAATAATCTTGAATTGTGTGAATCCGCTGATGCTTTTATCAAAGCTTCTACACTACCAAAATATTCCTATAACTTTTCTTGGTTGGGTCGGCCAATTATCCAATATCCTCAAGATATTGTGGCGATGCAAGAATTAATTTATTCAGTGCAACCCGATCTAATTATTGAAACTGGGATTGCTCATGGTGGTTCGCTGATTTTTTCTGCTTCCATGTTAGAACTGAATGCTATTTGTGGCGGTCCCCAGAATGCTGAAGTATTAGGGGTTGATATAGATATTCGTCAGCATAATCGAGAGGCAATTGAAACCCATCCCATGTTCAAACGTATTTCCATGATTCAAGGCTCTAGCATTGACCCTGAAATTATTAAACAGGTCAAAGAAAAGGCATCAGAAAAAGAAAAAGTTTTGGTTTGTCTTGATAGTAATCACACTCATGATCATGTTTTGGCTGAGTTAGAAGCCTATGCTCCCCTAACCTCAGCGGGTAGTTATTGTGTGGTTTTTGATACTGTTATTGAAGATTTACCTGATGATATGTTCCCCGATCGCCCTTGGGGGAAAGGAAATAATCCTAAAACCGCTGTTTGGGAATTTCTGCAAACCAATAAACGTTTTCAAATTGACAAAAATATAGATTATAAGTTACTGATTACTGTGGCTACCGATGGTTATTTAAAATGTATTCAGGAGTAGAAATAATGGACAAGCGTATTCCGAGATATGAGCCTTATATTAAAATGAAAGGGACTATCTAACCCATGTAGTGAATGGAATCACCTGAGCATGGGCATAGTTACAATGGCTGTCGTGAATTCACTATCACACATGACTTTTTAGATAAAAAGTAAATAATCATGAATCAAAAATCTCAAAACATCAAAGCGTTAGTCAGTATTGGTTTACCAGTTTATAATGAAGAAATTTTTCTGGCACAAACTCTCAACTCAATACTTGAACAAGATTACCAAAATTTTGAGTTAATCATCGCTGATAATGCCTCCACTGACAACACTTCAGTAATTTGCCAGGAATATGCTAAAAAAGATAGCCGTATACGCTACTGCCCCAATTCTACTAATATCGGTGCAGCAGGTAATTTTGAAAAAGTAGTAGAATTAGCACGAGGAGATTATTTTGTCTGGGTATCAGGACATGACTTATGGCATAGTCAGTTTCTCTCTCTTTGTGTTGAAAATATGTCTCAAGATGATTCTATGGTTCTGTGCCATCCGCAAGCTATGTGGATTAATGCAGAGAGTCAGCCATTAGGAATGATACCGGGTTCTGTTGACACAAGAGGATTAGACACTATATCTCGTGTTAATGTAGTTTTATGGGGATTAGGATATTGCTACCCCGTCTATGGCTTGATTAAACTATCAACTTTGAAGCAAGCAACATTAGGCCTCAAAATAATTGGTCCTGATGTTCTTTTATTGGCGGAATTATCTTTATTTGGAACTTTTTCTCATATTCAACAGCCATTGTTGTATATTCGGCGCATGGCTGATTTTGGAGATTGGAATAGATATATTGAGAAAGTTTTTAATCAGCGTTTATCAGAATTGTCTGCAACTCAATTATTTTGGGAAATTATAGAATCCCATGTTCAAGTTATTCTCAAACATATTGAATCCTCACCTGAAAAAAATTCGATAACAATTTCGATTGTAAATTGTTTATTGACAAAATATCAATGGATATTAAATACTATGGTTTCATCTAATTCATCTGGTACAATCAGAGAAGACGATTATCATCAGCGGATACTAAATTTATTTGATCAATCTCAAAAATTTAGCAATTGTTTAAACAATTTGATATTGTTAACTCCACAACAAAGTATTTCGGAAATAACTGCTCATGAAAATTCAGTACATAATCCAATAATCATTATTGATGGTGTATTTTTCCAACTCTATAGTACAGGTATTGCTAGGGTGTGGAGAACTCTTTTAGAAGAATGGGCAAACACAGAATTTGCTGCCCATATTATTGTATTAGACCGCGCCAATAGCGCCCCCAAAATACCTGGTATCCGCTATCTAACTATACCCGCCTATAGTTACAATAACACCGATGCTGATAAGCAAATGCTACAGCAAGTCTGTGACCAAGAAGGAGCCGATTTATTCATCTCCACCTATTACACCACCCCCCTATCTACCCCCTCTGTATTTATGGCTTATGACATGATACCAGAAGTGTTGGGAGGCAGTTTAAATCAACCCATGTGGCGAGAAAAACATCATGCTATCCGTCAGGCTTGTTCTTACGCTGCCATCTCCGAAAATACCGCCAGAGATTTAGTTAAGTTTTTCCCTGATATTAGCATCGAACAAATTACCGTGGCTCATTGTGGTGTCGCTCCCATTTTCACCCCAGCTACAGCCACAGAAATCAGCACTTTTAAACATAAATACGGCATTAGTAAACCCTACTTCTTGTTAGTTGGTGCTGGTAGTAACTACAAAAATGCCATCTTATTTTTCCGTGCCTTTGACCAACTTCACACCAAACAAGGCTTTGAAATCATTTGCACCGGTAGCGGTGTCACCCTCGCTAACGAATACAGACAATATACCTCTGGCACTGTGGTTCATTCATTAACACTAAGTGATGAAGAATTAAAAATTGCCTATTCTGGTGCTGTGGCTTTAGTTTATCCCTCCTTATACGAAGGTTTTGGGATGCCAGTTTTAGAAGCATTAGCCTGTGGTTGTCCGGTGATTACTTGTGCCAACGCTTCCATTCCAGAAGTCGCAGGAGAGGCGGCTATCTATGTTGATGCTAATGATGTTGATAGTTTAACAGATGCCTTGTGTGAAGTGCAAAAATCCCCAGTGCGTAGCTCTTTAATTACCGCAGGTTTGACACAAGCCAAACAGTTTTCTTGGGTGAAAATGGCGGAAATTATGAGTTCAGCTTTAATTCAGGTAACTTTAGCACGTCTAAATCTTCAGAGGGTGAATTTTATTATTTTTCCCGACTGGTCACAATCAGAAGAAACTGTCGGATTAGAATTACAAGAGGTGATTAAAACCCTCGTTAATCATCCCGATAAAGCCGAGATGACCTTATTGATAGATAACAGCAACATTACCCCAGAAGAGGCTGATTTAGTCTTATCTAGTGTGGCTATGAACTTGTTAATGGAGGAGGAAATAGAGTTTGATGGTGGGCCGGAAATTGTCTTGGTTGGCGAGTTGAGTCCCATGCAGTGGTCGGCTTTAATTTCTAAGTTACAGGGTCGGATTAAATTAGACCATGAAAATCAGGAGGTAATTGATAAGCTAAAAGTTGATACTATTCCGGTAGTTGAACCCGATAATAATTAATAATTAATTGTAGGGGCGGGTTCTGCCGTCAATTACTTATTCCCCACGACCATATTAATAAACCCGCCCCTCTTTGCCGTCAATTATCAATTCCCCACGACCATATTATAGCGGTTCGGTGGATTGGTGAGGTACTTTTCAAAGCCCCTCTCCCCTATTGGGAGAGGGGTTTGGGGTGAGGGCTGTACCTTATGGATATGAGAAACGCTATAATAAACCCGCCTCACTGTTTCGGCTGAGAAACCCGGTTTCTTCACCAGGATATGGCAGCGGTGCGTCAGATGAAAAAAATTTGCCGTTGACCCGATAGGTTATCCCTCTGACGCACCCTACGATATGTGTAATAATTAATAATTAATTGTAGGGGCGGGTTCTGCCGTCAATTACTTATTCCTCACGACCATATTAATAAACCCGCCCCACCGTTTCTAATGTAGGGGCGGGTTCTGCTGTCAATTATCAATTCCCCACGACCATATTAATAAACCCGCCCCTCTGCCGTCAATTATCAATTCCCCACGACTATATTATAGCGGTTCGGTGGATTGGTGAGGTACTTTTCAAAGCCCCCTTCGACAAGCTCAGGACAAGCCTCTCCCCTATTGGGAGAGGGGTTTGGGGTGAGGGCTGTACCTTATGGATATGAGAAACGCTATAATAAACCCGCCTCACCGTTTCGGCTGAGAAACCCGGTTTCTTCACCAGTTGATATGATGTTGGGTTTCACTGCGTTTCACCCAACCTACCGTTTCTTCACCAGTTGATATGATGTTGGGTTTCACTGCGTTTCACCCAACCTACCGTTTCTTCACCAGTTGATATGATGTTGGGTTTCACTGCGTTTCACCCAACCTACCGTTTCTTCACCAGTTGATATGATGTTGGGTTTCACTGCGTTTCACCCAACCTACCGTTTCTTCACCAGTTGATATGATGTTGGGTTTCACTGCGTTTCACCCAACCTACCGTTTCTTCACCAGTTGATATGATGTTGGGTTTCACTGCGTTTCACCCAACCTACCGTTTCTTCACCAGTTGATATGATGTTGGGTTTCACTGCGTTTCACCCAACCTACGGTTTTTAAGAGTTTAGCCACAACGTTCTAACAGCACATATAAAAATGGGTCTAGGGTGTCTAATAACTCCTTAATTTCATCCCTGGCTTTTTCGTGGCTAACAGGTTCTAGGGTAATGGGGTCTATGGGTCGAATTTGCTGCCACCGCTGCACTAACTCCTCAACAGTACAAACCCTCTCCCACAGTGGTAATAAACAAGCTGCTATGCCACTATCAAGATGAATTGGTAGAAAAACAGGTAACTTGATATACTTGCTAATTTCAAAGGGTTTGTGGTTGGTAATGCAATTAATTAAATCTTCCCGGGACTGGGGGTTAGCTAACTGAGGATGTAGGCTGACTCTGGCGGTTTGCCAGTCCGAATCACTCCATTCGGAAACCGGGATAAAATCTTGACCTTGGTGAGGATGACCACACCAAAAATCTAATAAACGGTGCATGGGTTGCAGGAGTTCAAATAAATGTAACCTGTCTTCCGTAGACATTTCCGCCAAACCCAACCCGAGAAAAACAGGTAAATCATCTTCATCCTTAAACAAATCCGTAATTTCCCAATGTCGCCAATTTATCATACTGATAAACTCTAAATCAGCAGCTTTCAAGGCGGCAAAAACATCGGGGATAGTGAAACCTTTATCACCCAGCAATAGATGATTACTTAAAAGATACTCTTCTAATTCAGCCTTTTGTGTGTTCCAGGTTTGCTGTTTAAGCAATACCTGGTCTTTAATAGATTTCATGGTTTCTCGTGCCATTTCCATCTGCATTTCTCCAGGTTTTTCATCCATTAACCCAATCATTTTAAAAAATTCCTGGAATTTAAAATAGTTTTGGCGTTGGAAAGCACTGTGTAGATTGGTTCTAATAATACCATCGGGTTTTAGCACCGATTTCATGGCTTGCAACCCTTCTACGATATCCGGTAGTAAGTAGAGAACTTCATCATTATTAATATAATCAAACTCCCAACCTAAGCTGGGTAATTCCTCAATATACATGGCATGAAATTCGGCATTTTCTATGCCATGATATTTCAAGCGATTCCGGGAGGCTTCTACGGACTTTTCGGATATATCAATACCCACAATTTTAGCACCAGGATTAGCTAATGCTAATGCCAAAGCCTTATATCCACTACCACAGCCAGCATCTAAAATAACTTTACCTTCGGTTTTAATAACCTGTTGGTTTCTTAGATAATAGGGAGTCACCAAGTTATGAATATAAAGGCGTTCATAATCAGTCTGGGGGGATTCCTCTACAGGGATTTTAGGATACTGGGTGAAGTCGAACTGCTCCCGAATTTTCCGTTGTAGGTCTGATTCATTTATGATTGACATTGGGATTTAATCTCCATCTAATTTAACACGGGGCTCAAATAGCCTATATGCTAACAACCGCCACCGTCAATATACCGCTGCCACATTTCCTGATAGGCTTTCTCCATGTCGCGGGTGAACTGCTTACCATTCCACAAAGGAGCAGTCCGCCTAGACTTGTGTAGTTTCCAGGAGATATCTTGGCGGAGTCTTTCATCGGTTCCCAGACGAACCCCCCACTCCACATATTCCTCATCAGTCCAAGCAATACCCTCGGTGATACCAGCATTCATCATCATTGTATAACTATTACGGGCTGCAAACTGTTCCCCCACCCTAGTCACCAGAGGAATACCCATCCACAGGGTTTCCATTGTGGTGGTTGCGCCGTTGTAGGGGTAGGTATCCAGCACCACGTCTGCTATAAGTAAATTAGCGCGGTGTTCTTCTTCCCATTTTACTGGCGCAATAAATTTAATTCTCTCCCTAGTGATTCCCTGTTGATTGGCGATGTCAAAAAAGAACTGATTTAAAGAATCTTGTTGACCAAATCCCTTGACTAAAAAATAACTATTGGGAACTTCCCTTAAAATTTCCAATTGCAACTTGGCGATGTGGGGATTGTACTTAGGGCCTCTTTGCAACCCTAGATAAACTATTGCATCATCAGGAATTGCTAAATCTGCACGGGTAATGGTGGGTACAGATACTTCAAAACCATCAACAGCTAAATAGGTTTGAGGTAGCCTCCAGATAGTTTCCTGATAATATTCTTGAGCATTTTCTGGTAACACATAGGGATCAGCAATAAAATAATCAACTGTTGGCACTGCTGAAGCATCCCAACCGAGCCAAGTCACTTGTATGGGAGCTGGTTTAAGTGCCATAATTGCACTCATATTGGAAGTAGTCAAGCTATCCAAATCTACTAATATATCTATTTGATCAGCATAAATTTGCTCGGCTAATTCTAGCTTGACAGAACTATATTTATGTATGTGGTCAGAGTTAGCAATATACCATTCTTGAATCTGATCGTAAAACACTCTTGATTCGGTCATGTAAGTATAAATTTCAAAGTTATGGCGATCGCCATATTTCCATAAACTACGAGCCAGCCAACCGACCGAGTGCCTCCTAAAACAAGATGAAACATACCCAATCTTTAGTTTCCTGGGGGATGGTTGTACCCCCTGACGCAAACTGGTATGGCGACCCCTAAATTTGGTAATTAGCTCCGGAAAGGCTATTTCCACGTTAGATTGACATACCTGACAAATTTGTTGTCTGATCGTGATATTTTCCCGAGGATTATCTACTATATAGGGAAAATAAAAAGAGGTTGTATAAAGACAAACTCCCATTGATGAAGTACCTAGATTCTTAGGATGTTCAACAATCAATTGGTCAATTAATAGCTTGTGTTGTTCCCAAAAATCCCACAGTTTATCCCAGTATCCACCCGCAGTGAGTAGGGCTTTGAGAATGCTGAAACTTTGGCAAAGTTTTTCCGGTATAGTTTCCACCACTGAATAGGCGCGTTGGGCATATTCTATACCTTGAGCATAGTCCCCCATATCAGTAAATATTGCGGCCACAGAATTAATTAATGCTCTACTTCTTGGTGCTAACTGTAAACCCATCTGGCATAACTTTATGGCTTGCAAATGTTCATGTGCAGTACGGGCTAAATCACAGGCTATATCTATAATAACTCTGATAAATTCTTCCTCATTAGTAACATAAGGGATAATCGCTGTTAGCAACTCTAAAGATGAGGGTTCTAGGGTGGCAACCTGCAAGACTTTTTCAGTAACTCTGATTAATAAATCCTGATTAATATTTTCACTCAAGGAGCTATTCTGTAAGATGTCAATAATTCCATAGTCTTTGATGATATCTGGGGTATAAGCATTAATGGCAATTGACAAATCAATTAAAGCCAGCAAATTATTAATGTCTGTGGGATTCAGTTCTCTAAGATGTTGGCGAATCACCCAGGCTAATTGATAATTTGATAATTGGGCTTGTCGATTAGCTTCTGTGTCGAGAATATTACTTAATTCATCACTCCAATACTCAACCGGTTCTATATCTTCCTCATTGATAGCTAACAACCAGGTGATTTGAGCTTCTTCCTCTTGACCTTCTAACAGCAACATCAAACCCAGATAAAAATAATAATACTTATTATTAGGTTCTGCCTCAATAGCTGCTTCATAATATCTAATCGCCTGTTGGTATTGGCAATTATCGAGATATTTTTGGGCTTGCTGACGCATTTCGGCTACTAAATCACTGGTCATTTTCACAATACCTATTATCCTTGAATTCAATTGATGCTGGCTCATCAACTCCTGGGAGTCATGAGACTATGAAAAATTGATAATTTATGATTGTCCGCTAGTATATATTTTCCACATTTCCTGATAGGCTTTCTCCATCTCGCGGGTGAACTGCTTACTATTCCACAAAGGAGCAGTCCGCCTAGACTTGCGTAATTTCCAGGAGATATCCTGGCGGAGTCTTTCATCGGTTCCCAGACGAACCCCCCACTCCACATATTCCTCATCAGTCCAAGCAATACCCTCGGTGATACCAGCATTCATCATCATTGTATAACTATTGCGGGCTGCAAACTGTTCCCCCACCCTAGTCACCAGAGGAATACCCATCCACAGAGTTTCCAGGGTGGTGGTTGCGCCGTTGTATGGGTAGCTATCCAGCACCACATCTGCTATAAGTAAATTAGCGCGATGGGTTTGCTCGGTCGATACTGAACCCGTCAGCCGCAACTGTTCTGAACTAACTCCCTGTTCTTCTGCTAACTCAAAAAACAGACCGGCGATAGATTGCTCTTTATCGAATCCCTTAATTACCAAATAACTATTGGGTACTTGTTTCAGAATTTGCATTTGCAATTGGGCTAGTTCTGGGTTGTATTTCGGCCCCCTTTGGGCGGTAAAATAAACAATGGCATTTTCGGGAATATTGATATCCTCTCTTCGCAAACTGGGAATGCCGACCTCGAAGCCACCGACGGCCACATAGGTTTGAGGTAGTCGCCAGATGGTTTCTGAGTAATAATCCTGGGCATTTTCTGGCAAAACATAGGGGTCAGCAATAAAATAGTCAACGGTGGGTATAGCAGAGGCATCCCATCCCAACCAGGTGACTTGTACAGGTGCGGGTTTAAGTGCCATAATGGCGCAGGTATTGGTTAATGTCAGGCTATCTAAATCAATGAGAATATCAATCTGGTCTTCAGAAATTTGCTCGGCAACTTCTGTGCTTACTATTCCATATTGATAAGACTTGTTGGCTTGTTCTGCATACCAGTTTTGGAGAGCATCTTGTCGATTTTCTGCCCCAATCATATAGGCATAAATTTCAAATTTATCGCGATCGTGATGTTGAAATAACCAGCGAGATATCCAACCCACAGAATGCCGCCGGAAACAATAAGATATATAACCAATTTTTAGGGGTTGATTGGTCGCGGATTGATGGCGTTTCTGTAAATTCCGGGCTTGATATGTGGCGATATTTTCTGCCTGAGCCGTTTCTAAGTTGGCTTGGCAAATTTGAGCAACTTGGGCTTTTATTTGTGAGTTGACAGCAGGTGAATCTCTAACATAAGGAAAGAAAAAGCTGGTATTATATAATTGCATAACCCCAGTTCCCAAGTCTAGGGGCGGGTCTTTCAGCATAGCATCCAGCAATGATTCCTGATGGTTGACCACCTCTCGCACTTGCTTTGTGCATCCCCCTTGAGACATCAGACCACTGATCATAAAATTGCTATCCAGGGCTTGCTGATCTGGGGATTCAGTGAGATGATAGGAACGTCTGGCATATTCAATGCCATGGTCATACTCGGTTAATTGAATACAAAATTGAGCCAGAGCCCTCAGCAACTCTTGATGATGCGGTGCCAGGTTCAACAACAACTCTCCATAGCCCTTGGCTATACCTATTTCACCAAAGGAATAGGCAATATCGTATAATTTAGGGATTAAGCTAGTGACAAACTCCGGTTGCTCACCAAGATGGTTAATCACCGCCTCTCCCAATTCCAGAGATAGGGGATTAATTGCATCTACAACTAGGAGTTTTTTCCACAGGTGCAGTAGTAAATCTGGATTGACATTGATGGACTCCTGTTGCAGTAAGGGAACCAGTCCATATTCTGCGATCTCATTTCCGGTATAGGTTGTCAGGGTAATTGACAAATCAATTAACTTTAATATATTATCAATACCATGGGGGTTTATTTCTAAAATGTGTTGGCGAATCCCCCAAGCCACGGAATAGTCTTCGGCGGAGGTTCGTGCATCGGCTTCTGATGATAGCACCTCGAGTAAGTCTATCGTCCACTGGTCAATCTGTTCTGGGTCTCCATCACTCATCGCCACCAGCCAGGTGGTCTGGGCTTCTTCCTCCCGCTCCTGTAGCAGCAGGGTTAACCCCAGTTTCCAGTAATTATATTTATAGTCGGGATTGAGATTGATGGCTTGTTCATATAAAATGGCTGCTTGTTGATAATCCCTTTTATGCAAGTAAATATCAGCTTCTGCTGATAAAATATTCTGCT
This sequence comes from Limnospira platensis NIES-39, assembly GCF_026000695.1. Taxonomy (GTDB): domain Bacteria; phylum Cyanobacteriota; class Cyanobacteriia; order Cyanobacteriales; family Microcoleaceae; genus Limnospira; species Limnospira platensis. The sequence continues at coordinate 1,327,128 of NZ_AP026945.1, read as the reverse complement.
TTTCCGACATCTGATTATCAACCATAGTCCCAGCGATAAACTCAATTAGTTATTTTAAAACAAAATAGGTAGCACTACTGTACTACCTATTTACAATACTCTCAAGTGGCCTCAGTTTCTGATTTTATCAACAAGAGCAATATAGTTATGGCTTTAACAGTGTCACCGTATGCCATCTCTCCATCTTATAGTTGACGATGGGGTTAAAGACCCTAGCTGACTCCATCTGAAACCTAAACTGCTAGATTATCTGTTAAATTTCTCTAAAAGTACCACAACTATTAGCGCCCGCTGCAAACTTTGCCTCGGTTTCTGCATCAGGCGCTTCGCACAGTTTAGCCAAAGTGGTACGCTCCCCTCCTGCTGTAGTACCTACCCAGACCAGACCACCATAGTCGCGGAGATTAGCTATACCGTTGGCATTAACCACCGCACCAGAAGCATTAGCGAGTAGATTATAAGTGTAGTTTGCTGTTGCGCTGCTGACACCCAGACCCAGTTGAGTTATTGAGGTAGTAAACTCGCCAGTTTCCATCAAACGCGCTTGTTGAGCCCGGTTGATTGAACCAACGTATGTTTTAGCTTCGGACTCCCTGGCTTTGTTAGCTTGGTTTAAGAAGGAAGGCAGAGCGATCGCCGACAAAATACCGATAATGATAATTACAACTAACAGTTCGATTAAGGTGAAACCACCGTCTCTTTTTTTCTGAGAGATATGTTGCAGGAATTTGGCTTTAAGTTCAGTTTTCATAATTCGTTCTCCTCGGGGTGAAATGAGGTTATTTGTTTTCTGTAGTTCTAACTTACCCACCTCGATCGCAAATCATATCACCTGCCACAAAATTTTTTTTCAATTTTTCCGGGAAATCGTGTATCGCCCACCCAGTGGGGAATACCGACTAAGGCGGTTGGGGTGACTGGGTGTCAGACATAGGGCTTAGGGGGTTAAGGCCGCCACCAATTGGTAAAATATAGGCGATCGCATCCCATCGCATCCTATATATAAATGGACAACAAACTGTTATTGGTGGCCAAAATCCTGATCCTATCCCTAGGGCTATCCTTACTGATCAAATATGGCGGGCCAAATTTCGCCATTCCCGAAACCAATGCGATCGCTCTTTTCGCGGTTCTATTCCCCTCTTCCCTGCTGGCGGTTCTGTTGTCGTGGCGAATCTGGCTAGTCAAATAAGCAAACCGGGGACCAACTAAACCTCAGTCGGTTTCTTTTGGGACTCGTGCCATTGCTCCAACCGCTTCTCATCCCCAGCGAACCCATCTACAGACACTCGACGCTCTGGCATAGGTTGCACAGGACCATTAACAGGGCTATATTTGCAAAAGCAAATCACGATCATATCAAACTCAGCCATAGACACATCAGGAGAGTAACTTTCTACCCTAGTTACTTCCCAGTCACCCTGACGATAATGGGTGCTGTAGCCATGTTCAGTGGGATTATGCAACCCATCAATACGAATAAACTCCCTCGGTCGATATCCCAACTCAGGAATAGGTTGATCAGAAGAGTCGAAATGTTCAGCCAAAATTCTAGTTAAACCCTGGGTATGTTGGAGTTTACGTTCTTTCCAACCAGGTTCACCCTTATCAGCCCGAAAAATGATGTATTTTCGCATCAATCTTCCTCCTTATCAGTTTCATTATAGGGCCGAGGAAACTCCGTTTTCCCCAGAAATACGCAATCAACCTCAAGGATAGGATCTGAGGTTACCTCAATTCGCACAAGATTCCACCCATATTTTCGTTCCATATCCTCGCAGCATCCTTCATCTACCGCTGCGTGGCGAGATATATTTTCCTGTTCATCATATCTGGGTTGCGTCATAGGTAGCTGGCTGGCTTTGGTGGAATCCCACCACAGAATCTAGTATTCTATGATAGATAACTATTGTACAGGCGATCGCCTGTAGAAAAGCAAATTCTCTCACCCTCAACAGTCGCAATGACCCTAGGTACATGGATAGGCTTCACAGCTTTCTTAATCGCTATATACATCCTGTGGCGGATTAAACAAGCCCTGCTGATGATTTTCGCCGCCGTCGTCCTAGCCACCGCCTTAAACCGTCTCACCCGTCAATTCCAGCGTCTGAAACTACCGCGATCGCTTGCCGTCTTCCTATCCATTAGTCTATTCTTCTTAGGGATTACCATCGGCTTTTTATTGGTAGTCCCCCCCCTAATCAACCAATTAGAACAACTAGCCAAACAGGTCCCCGCCGGTCTCGAACAAGGTCTAAAGCTGCTGAACCTGTTAATTGACTATTTACGCACCGACCTCAACGGACCCTTACGGGAATATCTATCAGAAGTCAGTCGCGACCTGAGACAGATCCGCATCGAACAAATTATCCAACAAGCCCAAGCCCTCAGCAATCAATTAATCGGCGGTTTTGGGGTCGTCGTCGGAACCACAGTAGAAGGATTAGTCAGCATCTTATTAATCCTCGTCCTCACCCTCATGCTTTTAGCCGACCCCCAAGCCTACCGTCGCAGCAGCTTACAACTAATTCCCGCCTTTTACCGAAGGCGAATGAACGACATTCTCGATACTTGCGAAATAGCCCTAGGTCGTTGGCTAATCGGTGCCTTACTCAACATGATTGGTGTCACCCTACTAACAGTAGTCGGCTTGTGGATACTGAGAGTCCCCTTAATTTTCGCCAATGCCATTCTCGCCGGACTCCTCAACCTAATTCCCAATATAGGTCCTGCTGTTAGCGTCATTCCCCCAATGGCGATCGCCCTTTTAGACTCCCCCTGGAAAGCCACATTAGTAGTGATGTTATATATCATCATCCAGCAAATCGAAACCGCCGTAATCATGCCTTATTTAATGGCTCACCAAGTCTCCCTACTACCAGCCATCACCCTTCTCGCCCAAGGATTTTTCCTCACCTTCTTCGGATTTGGCGGACTCATCTTAGCCCTTCCCCTAGCCGTTGTCGGTCAAGTTCTGATCAAAGAAATCCTGATTCGAGATATCCTAGATATTTGGGATAATCCCCCTCCCCTGAAACCCGTCACCGACCAACCCTCACTCCTAACCAGTGAAACCCTCCCAGAGCATAATCCCAGGAATAATCACCAGTGAAAACCATAGCCGAAATCAACCACAAAATCAATCAGCAGCAAGCCATTGTCTGCACCATCGAAGAACTCAAAGCCAGAGTCAAAGAAACCAGCATCAGCCAAGTCGCCCAAGAAGTCGATGTCATCACCACCGGAACCTTTGAACCCATGGAATCTTCCGGTGCAATTATCAACCTCGGACATACAGACCCCCCCATCAATATTCGCACCTGCTGGCTTAACGGTGTACCCGCCTACAGTGGTTTTGGCGCAGTAGATATATATATTGGCGCTACCCAAATGGTCAAAGAAGGAGACGAACCCAGCGATCGCGGTGGCGGTCATGTTATCGAAGATTTAATCGCTGGAAAAACCGTCCATCTTCAAGCTGTTGGTACTCCCTCCGACTGCTACCCCCGAAGTTCCCTAGAAACCTCCATTAGCAAAGAGACAATTAACCAGTTTTATCTATTTAATCCCCGCAATTTATACCAGAATTTTATCATTGGCGTTAATGGTGGCGATCGCCCTTTATTTACTTACCTCGGACCCCTACAACCATTTTTAGGTAATGCCGTTTACTCCAACTCTGGCGCGATATCTCCCCTATTCAATGACCCCGACCTACAATTAATCGGCATAGGAACTCGCATTTTCCTGGGGGGAGGAATTGGATATATTACCTGGGAAGGAACCCAACATTTCCCCATCCAAAAAAGATTGCCTAACCGCACCCCCATAGGACCCGCCGCCACCCTCGCCGTTATCGGGGATGCCAAACAAATGAACCCCTATTGGGTGCGAGGCTGCTATTTTAAACAACACGGACCCTCTCTCATGTTAGGCATTGGCATTCCCTTACCTGTGCTTAACGAAGAAGTGGTTTCCCGCGCCACTATTGCTGATGAGGATATTGTCGCCCCAGTGGTCGATTTTGCTATCCCCCGCCGGGTTCGCCCTACTTTCGGTTTGGTAACATACGCTCAACTCAAAAGCGGTCGTATCCAAATTGAGGGTAAAACCGTCCGCACCGCCCCCCTCGCCAGTATTTCCCGCTCTCGACAGGTGGCGGAGGAACTCAAGGAATGGATAGAGTCTGGCAATTTTACCCTCACTGAACCTGTCGCTCCTATCCCTATGGACAGGTCTTTTATCCCCCAAGATATTTGGGGTTCTCAAATACGTTTAGATTGATTTTATCCCCTCCTCCGACTATAGCCATGACTTATCGATTTAGGCAGACAATTTTAAACATTGAATCAGTCACCACAAATTTCCGGGGAAATAGTCATCATTTGCGTCACGAGAGAATCGGCACTTGACACCGTTTTGGGGTTCTGATAACATAACGTTATATGTGAAAATACCTTTGTTGTATCTATAGGGACTCTGTAGCCGATTTCCGGTAGAAAGCGATCGCCTCAAACCTGCATTTTCTCGCCTCACCTACCCCACCCATAACCCTCACTCTGATTCGTGAATTTGCTGGCGATGCACGAGTTTTTTTTGGGCGTTTTCAGGGGGGATTGACAAAATTACTAAAATGTGCATCCTCAACCGTTGCCATAGCTGTGACTTATTTATTTCGGGAGATAGTTTTAAACATTGAATCAGTCACCACAAATTTCCGGGGAAATAGTCATCATTTGCGTCACGAGAGAATCGGCACTTGACACCGTTTTGGGGTTCTGATAACATAACGTTATATGTGAAAATACCTTTGTTGTATCTATAGGGACTCTGTAGCCGATTTCCGGTAGAAAGCGATCGCCTCAAACCTGCATTTTCTCGCCTCACCTACCCCACCCATCACCCTCACTCGTATTCGTGAATTTGCTGGCGATGCACGAGTTTTTTTTTGGCGTTTTGAGGGGGGATTGACAAAATTACTAAAATGTGCATCCTCAACCGTTGCTATAGCTGTGACTTATTTATTTCGGGAGATAGTTTTAAACATTGAATCAGTCACCACAAATTTCCGGGGAAATAGTCATCATTTGCGTCACGAGAGAATCGGCACTTGACACCGTTTTGGGGTTCTGATAACATAACGTTATATGTGAAAATACCTTTGTTGTATCTATAGGGACTCTGTAGCCGATTTCCGGTAGAAAGCGATCGCCTCAAACCTGCATTTTCTCGCCTCACCTACCCCACCCATCACCCTCACTCGTATTCGTGAATTTGCTGGCGATGCACGAGTTTTTTTTGGGCGTTTTCAGGGGGGATTGACAAAATTACTAAAATGTGCATCCTCAACCGTTGCCATAGCTGTGACTTATCGATTTCGGGAGACAATTTTAAACATTGAATCAGTCACCACAAATTTCCGGGGAAATAGTCATCATTTTCGCCACGAGAGAATCGGCACTTGACACCGTTTTGGGGTTCTGATAACATAACGTTATATGTGAAAATACCTTTGTTGTATCTATAGGGGCTCTGTAGCCGATTTCCGGTAGAAAGCGATCGCCTCAAACCTGCATTTTCTCGCCTCACCTACCCCACCCATCACCCTCACTCGTATTCGTGAATTTGCTGGCGATGCACGAGTTTTTTTTGGGCGTTTTCAGGGGGGATTGACAAAATTACTAAAATGTGCATCCTCAACCGTTGCCATAGCTGTGACTTATCGATTTCGGGAGACAATTTTAAACATTGAATCAGTCACCACAAATTTCCGGGGAAATAGTCATCATTTTCGCCACGAGAGAATCGGCACTTGACACCGTTTTGGGGTTCTGATAACATAACGTTATATGTGAAAATACCTTTGTTGTATCTATAGGGGCTCTGTAGCCGATTTCCGGTAGAAAGCGATCGCCTCAAACCTGCATTTTCTCGCCTCACCTACCCCACCCATAACCCTCACTCTGATTCGTGAATTTGCTGGCGATGCACGAGTTTTTTTTGGGCGTTTTCAGGGGGGATTGACAAAATTACTAAAATGTGCATCCTCAACCGTTGCTATAGCTGTGACTTATTTATTTCGGCAGACAATTTTAAACATTGAATCAGTCACCACAAATTTCCGGGGAAATAGTCATCATTTGCGTCACGAGAGAATCGGCACTTGACACCGTTTTGGGGTTCTGATAACATAACGTTATATGTGAAAATACCTTTGTTGTATCTATAGGGGCTCTGTAGCCGATTTCCGGTAGAAAGCGATCGCCTCAAACCTGCATTTTCTCGCCTCACCTACCCCACCCATCACCCTCACTCGTATTCGCGAATTTGCTGGCGATGCACGAGTTTTTTTTGGGCGTTTTGAGGGGGGATTGACAAAATTACCAAAATGTGCATTAGGGACAATTAAGGAATTGCCCCTAAGTGTGTTAGACAGACCGAGAGGACTGTGGGCTGTGATATGTAAGCTATTGGCCGGGTCTAACTAATCTTGGGTTTTAGGAGATTTTCGGGGAATAGGTTTTGGCGTGGGGGAACCGGAAGCCGAAGTGCGGCGGGGCTTAGTATCAGGACGAGGCGATCGCGGGAAACTGCCCCTGGGTTTACCTGGTTTAAACGGTCTTTTACCCTTAATAGGTAAAGCCCCGATATCGTGGCTTTCCTCAACCACTAAATCACTACCAATCAGACGTGCGTGAAGGTCTATAAAATGTCCGACAGGTCGCAGACCCACCATCCCCAGTAATTTTAATTTAAAGAACTTGGGTTTTTCGTTTTCATGACGAGAGGATTGTCGGATTTTGACGATCGCATATTGAGGGTCATCCTGAGACTGATAAACAATCTCACCTCGAATCGAAAAATAACCATGTTCAATATCCGGTAAAGCCTGATGCTCTGGGGAAATATCCGGCGATATCTTATCAACCGCCATAGAGTCATCATCAGATTTAGTCAGGGTGTGTGGTTCCCAAACTCCCATAATTTGCACGTGCAGATCATCTTGTTTCTGGCGAGTGCGAGGATAAACCACCCAGAGATGTTCAGCCTCTAGGTCAATATGTTTTTTAACCAAACTCATGACCCGTCCTAACAGAACCGCATCAATTTCCGCACCCTCGACAGTGCGAAGAATGCCTTGAGTAAACTGTTCACCCGAAGCATGATAACACCCGCGCACCAAACCGATCGCCCTATATTGGCGAGGCTCACTAGGGGGAGGTATAGGGTGAACTAAACCATCATCTTCATCTGATAGCTGTTTAACATGATTATCTGGGGTAGATAAAGGGGTATTTTCAGTCAAGTTAGGCACTGCCGCATCATCTATCTGTTCAACTAGAGAACTTTCCGCCTCTGGCTGATCAACACCTGGTTGGGGTGGGATAGGGGGGGAATCGGGGACTTGGGGGAATTTATTCGGAGAAGGACTCATAAAACCTCAGAGTAGGAGAAACATACCATGCCAAACTGCATGATTTTCTAGGTGATACAGTACCATCAGAACCTAGTCGGCGTTAATCAAGTCAGATATTCGGGTAAATAATACCCGAATAACCGACTCCACATCAACAGAACTAGACCTATCGGTGGCTAGGATAGATTACAGCTCATCAGGTAGCACTATGGCGATCGCCTATTTGATAGCAATTACACCAATGTGCCTATTGTACTAAATCCCATGGGACAACAGGAAATCCGTCACCCATTCCGGTGATCCGTTCTGCTACCATGTGATCAGCAAAGCCGTTAGCTGGGAGAGAGGAATTTAGAAGTCATGGTAGATAAACGTCGTGGCGTGATTGGGGTAATTTTAGTTCTATCCCTAATCGCATTTGTGGGATTTTCCATGGCCCCCTTGCTGGGAGGACTCCTAAGAACTGATTCATCCGAGTCTGAACCTAATCAAACCGCCGTTTCCAATATTAGCGGCGCTCAACTCAAAGACCTCGAAGACCAAGCCAGGGGTTATCAATTGGTTTTACAAAGAGAACCTGATAATGAGACCGCCCTACGGGGATTTCTGCAAGCTAAATTTGAGTTAATCAGTCAAGGTCAAGGACAGGTAAGAGATGTTGTTGAACCTTTACAGAGGTTGGCGCAATTACACCCGGAAACTCCAGAATATGGGATTCTATTAGCCCAAGCTCAAGAGTATACAGGCGATCCGGAAGCGGCAGCTCAAAGTTATCGAAGAATTTTAGAACAGCGACCCGGAGAAGTCCAAGCCCTCCAGGGACTCGTTAGCCTTCTGATTTCCCAAGACCGCCCCGAAGCCGCCATTGGCTTATTAGAAGATACCCTCAAATCAGCACCACAGATTAATCAAGCCCAAGCCGGAAGTATTGACGAAATCTCCATCCAACTAATCTTAGGGCAGGTTTACGCCGAACAGCAACGTTACCAAGAAGCGATCGCCGTTTATGATGAGGCTATCAAAAACAGCGAGTCAGACTTTCGCCCCGTCCTAGCTAAAGCTATCATACTCAGACAACAGGGAAATCCTGACGATGCTGAGTTACTATTTGCGGAAGCCATAGACTTAGCCCCTGCCGGCTTTAGAGATCAAATTAAACTACAGGCAGGAATGACACCCACCTCCCCAACTATGGAAACTTCCCCCGAAGCTACCACCGAAACTGAGGTCGGGGAAACTGAATAATCAATGCTAATTCAATATCTCCCTGTGGGGTTTCAATTTACATCTCCCGGACCGACTATCTTAGAAGTCGGTCCCATATCAATTCGCTGGTATGGTTTACTAATTGCTTCAGCGGTATTAATTGGTGTCACCCTCTGTCAGTATCTCGCCAGCCGCCGCCATGTCAACCCAGAGTTAATGGGGGATTTGGTGATTTGGTTGGTCATTGGTGCAATTCCCGCCGCCCGACTTTACTATGTTGCCTTTCAATGGCAAAATTATGCTAACGACCCCGCTAGTATTATTGCCATTTGGAAAGGTGGCATCGCTATTCATGGCGCGATTATCGGAGGTATGCTGGCGGCGGTCATTTTCGCCAAAATTAATCAGGTCTCCTTTTGGCTGTTAGCTGATTTGGTCGCGCCTGCCTTGATTTTAGGTCAAGCTATCGGACGCTGGGGAAATTTCTTTAACTCCGAAGCCTTTGGCGGTCCGACAGATTTACCCTGGAAGTTATACATATCTCCCCCCTACCGACCTCTGGGTTATCAGGACTATCAATATTTTCATCCCACTTTCCTCTATGAGTCAATCTGGAATTTCCTCGTCTTTGGCTTACTGTTAACCCTGTTTTTCCGAGACCTACAACAAAAGCCTCCCCTCAAATTAGGCACTATTTTTTTAGTTTATGCGATCGCCTACAGTTCTGGACGAATTTGGATTGAAGCACTCCGAACTGATAGCCTTATGTTAGGACCCTTTAGAATAGCCCAATTAATTAGCCTGGGCGGTATCCTATTGGCAATGACAGGTCTACTATGGTTATATGTTTTCCAACGCCATTTACCTGATGTCGTCAAATCTGATTTCTAGCCATCAACCCACCCTAACCAGAGTCCCCTTGATTGCCATTGGTTGCCAACAGCCTCCCAGAATGATAAAATATAAAAAACGCCCCGGAGTTTGTTTTTCTCCAGGGCATTAACCAGGGTGCATCTACCATACCTAGTTACCACCTAACTCTGATATAATCCGGAAAGAAATTACTGGTAGGGCAAAAATTTTTGCTATGAATGGCACAACCCGAAAATCATTGCCACCAATGGTGTACATTGTAGGGGCAGGACCAGGCGACCCAGAATTGCTCACAGTTAAAGCCCAAAAACTTTTGACTCAAGCTGATGTGATTCTGTTTGCTGATTCCTTGATACCCCCGCAAATGTTAGTCGGTGTGCGTCAGGATGCAGAAATTATCCCCACCGCTAATCTTACCCTTGAGGATATCCTACCTGTTATGATAGATAGAGTCCAAAAAGGGCGATCGGTTGTCCGCCTACATTCGGGAGACCCTAGCCTATATGGGGCTATTTATGAACAGATACGCCAACTCTCAGAGATGGGTATTGATTTTGAAATAGTCCCCGGTATTAGCGCTTTTCAAGATGCAGCCGCTAAACTCAAGCTGGAGTTGACTATTCCTGAATTAGTCCAGACTATCATTTTAACCCGCGTCAGTGGACGCGCCACAGGTGTTCCTCCCTCAGAAGAGTTGGCGAGTTTAGCAGCCCATAAAGCTAGTTTGTGTCTCTATCTCAGCGCGCGCCATGTCACCGCCGCCCAAGATAAGTTAATCGCACATTACCCCCCCGAAACACAGGTCGCTATTTGTTATCGTCTCGGATGGCCTGATGAGAAAATTAGGGTAGTTCCCCTACATCAAATGGCTGAAGTTACTCAACAAGAAAATTTCACACGCACCACACTCTATCTCATAACTCCCGCAACCGGTGCTAACCCAACCGCCAGGTCTAGCCTTTATCACCCACAACACTCCCACTTATTTCGCCCAAATGTTAAGTTTTGTTAAGTTTTGTCAAAAAAATCCTTTTTTTTTGGGGGGAGGGGTTGCTTTTCGGTCGCGCCCGTGATAGTCTATATCATAATGGAGATATTGACTTTTATTTGAAAATTACACAAATTCCAATTATATACTTTATACATAATAATAGCATGAGTTGCCGAGAGTGTCAATTGGCGATCGCCTATAACCCCGAAAATTCCCGAACCATAGTGTAGGGTGCGTCAGAAGCACAGGACTACATCAACACCCAGCCACCCACTAACTGACGCACCTTCAATGGTTATGGTAGAGTGTGTCAGCCTATAACCCGAAAATTCCCCAACCTTCCTTCCTTATGGTAGGGTGCGTCAGAAGCACAGGACTACATCAACACCCAGCCACCCACTAACTGACGCACCTTCAATGGTTATGGTAGAGTGTGTCAGCCTATAACCCGAAAATTCCCCAACCTTCCATAGTGTAGGGTGCGTCAGAAGCACAGGACTACATCAACACCCAACCACCCACTAACTGACGCACCTTCAATGGTTATGGTAGAGTGTGTCAGCCTATAACCCCGAAAATTCCCCAACCTTCCTTCCTTATGGTAGGCTGCGTCAGAAGCACAGGACTACATCAACACCCAGCCACCCACTAACTGACGCACCTTCAATGGTTATGGTAGAGTGTGTCAGCCTATAACCCCGAAAATTCCCCAACCTTCCATAGTGTAGGGTGCGTCAGAAGCACAGGACTACATCAACACCCAACCACCCACTAACTGACGCACCTTCAATGGTTATGGTAGAGTGTGTCAGCCTATAACCCCGAAAATTCCCCAACCTTCCTTCCTTATGGTAGGCTGCGTCAGAAGCACAGGACTACATCAACACCCAGCCACCCACTAACTGACGCACCTTCAATGGTTATGGTAGAGTGTGTCAGCCTATAACCCCGAAAATTCCCCAACCTTCCATAGTGTAGGGTGCGTCAGAAGCACACCAAAACATCAACACCCAGCCACCCACTAACTGACGCACCTTCAATGGTTATGGTAGAGTGTGTCAGCCTATAACCCGAAAATTCCCCAACCTTCCTTATGGTAGGGTGCGTCAGAAGCACAGGACTACATCAACACCCAGCCACCCACTAACTGACGCACCTTCAATGGTTATGGTAGAGTGTGTCAGGTTATAACCCCGAAAATTCCCCAACCTTCCCCAACCTTCCTTCCATAGTGTAGGGTGCGTCAGAAGCACAGGACTACATCAACACCCAGCCACCCACTAACTGACGCACCTTCAATGGTTATGGTAGAGTGTGTCAGGTTATAACCCCGAAAATTCCCCAACCTTCCATAGTGTAGGGTGCGTCAGAAGCACAGGACTACATCAACACCCAGCCACCCACTAACTGACGCACCTTCAATGGTTATGGTAGAGTGTGTCAGCCTATAACCCGAAAATTCCCCAACCTTCCATAGTGTAGGGTGCGTCAGAAGCACAGGACTACATCAACACCCAGCCACCCACTAACTGACGCACCTTCAATGGTTATGGTAGAGTGTGTCAGCCTATAACCCGAAAATTCCCCAACCTTCCATAGTGTAGGGTGCGTCAGAAGCACAGGACTACATCAACACCCAGCCACCCACTAACTGACGCACCTTCAATGGTTATGGTAGAGTGTGTCAGGTTATAACCCCGAAAATTCCCCAACCTTCCATAGTGTAGGGTGCGTCAGAAGCACAGGACTACATCAACACCCAGCCACCCACTAACTGACGCACCTTCAATGGTTATGGTAGAGTGTGTCAGCCTATAACCCGAAAATTCCCCAACCTTCCATAGTGTAGGGTGCGTCAGAAGCACACCAAAACATCAACACCCAGCCACCCACTAACTGACGCACCTTCAATGGTTATGGTAGAGTGTGTCAGCCTATAACCCCGAAAATTCCCCAACCTTCCATAGTGTAGGGTGCGTCAGAAGCACAGGACTACATCAACACCCAACCACCCACTAACTGACGCACCTTCAATGGTTATGGTAGAGTGTGTCAGCCTATAACCCGAAAATTCCCCAACCTTCCTTATGGTAGGGTGCGTCAGAAGCACAGGACTACATCAACACCCAACCACCCACTAACTGACGCACCTTCAATGGTTATGGTAGAGTGTGTCAGCCTATAACCCGAAAATTCCCCAACCTTCCATAGTGTAGGGTGCGTCAGAAGCACAGGACTACATCAACACCCAACCACCCACTAACTGACGCACCTTCAATGGTTATGGTAGAGTGTGTCAGCCTATAACCCGAAAATTCCCCAACCTTCCATAGTGTAGGGTGCGTCAGAAGCACAGGACTACATCAACACCCAACCACCCACTAACTGACGCACCTTCAATGGTTATGGTAGAGTGTGTCAGCCTATAACCCGAAAATTCCCCAACCTTCCATAGTGTAGGGTGCGTCAGAAGCACAGGACTACATCAACACCCAGCCACCCACTAACTGACGCACCTTCAATGGTTATGGTAGAGTGTGTCAGCCTATAACCCGAAAATTCCCCAACCTTCCATAGTGTAGGGTGCGTCAGAAGCACAGGACTACATCAACACCCAACCACCCACTAACTGACGCACCTTCAATGGTTATGGTAGAGTGTGTCAGCCTATAACCCGAAAATTCCCCAACCTTCCATAGTGTAGGGTGCGTCAGAAGCACAGGACTACATCAACACCCAACCACCCACTAACTGACGCACCTTCAATGGTTATGGTAGAGTGTGTCAGCCTATAACCCGAAAATTCCCCAACCTTCCATAGTGTAGGGTGCGTCAGAAGCACAGGACTACATCAACACCCAACCACCCACTAACTGACGCACCTTCAATGGTTATGGTAGAGTGTGTCAGCCTATAACCCGAAAATTCCCCAACCTTCCATAGTGTAGGGTGCGTCAGAAGCACAGGACTACATCAACACCCAACCACCCACTAACTGACGCACCTTCAATGGTTATGGTAGAGTGTGTCAGCCTATAACCCGAAAATTCCCCAACCTTCCATAGTGTAGGGTGCGTCAGAAGCACAGGACTACATCAACACCCAACCACCCACTAACTGACGCACCTTCAATGGTTATGGTAGAGTGTGTCAGCCTATAACCCGAAAATTCCCCAACCTTCCATAGTGTAGGGTGCGTCAGAAGCACAGGACTACATCAACACCCAGCCACCCACTAACTGACGCACCTTCAATGGTTATGGTAGAGTGTGTCAGCCTATAACCCGAAAATTCCCCAACCTTCCATAGTGTAGGGTGCGTCAGAAGCACAGGACTACATCAACACCCAACCACCCACTAACTGACGCACCTTCAATGGTTATGGTAGAGTGTGTCAGCCTATAACCCGAAAATTCCCCAACCTTCCTTATGGTAGGGTGCGTCAGAAGCACAGGACTACATCAACACCCAACCACCCACTAACTGACGCACCTTCAATGGTTATGGTAGAGTGTGTCAGCCTATAACCCCGAAAATTCCCCAACCTTCCCCAACCTTCCTTCCTTATGGTAGGCTGCGTCAGAAGCACAGGACTACATCAACACCCAGCCACCCACTAACTGACGCACCTTCAATGGTTATGGTAGAGTGTGTCAGCCTATAACCCGAAAATTCCCCAACCTTCCTTCCTTATGGTAGGGTGCGTCAGAAGCACAGGACTACATCAACACCCAGCCACCCACTAACTGACGCACCTTCAATGGTTATGGTAGAGTGTGTCAGCCTATAACCCGAAAATTCCCCAACCTTCCTTCCTTATGGTAGGGTGCGTCAGAAGCACACCAAAACATCAACACCCAACCACCCACTAACTGACGCACCTTCAATGGTTATGGTAGAGTGCGTCAGCCTATAACCCCGAAAATTCCCCAACCTTCCCCAACCTTCCTTCCTTATGGTAGGGTGCGTCAGAAGCACACCAAAACATCAACACCCAGCCACCCACTAACTGACGCACCTTCAATGGTTATGGTAGAGTGTGTCAGCCTATAACCCGAAAATTCCCCAACCTTCCTTCCTTATGGTAGGCTGCGTCAGAAGCACAGGACTACATCAACACCCAGCCACCCACTAACTGACGCACCTTCAATGGTTATGGTAGAGTGCGTCAGCCTATAACCCCGAAAATTCCCCAACCTTCCTTCCTTATGGTAGGGTGCGTCAGAAGCACAGGACTATATCAACACCCAACCACCCACTGACTGACGCACCTTCAATCAATCTCATTGTGTTAAGTTTTATTAAGAAATGTAAAAAAATCCCTTTTTTTTGGGTGGGGGGTTGCTTTTCGGTCGCGCCCGTGATAGTCTATATCATAATGGAGATATTAACTGTTATTTGAAAATTACACAGATTCCAATTATATACTTTATACACAATAATAGCATGAGTTGCCGAGAGTTGTCAATTGGCGATCGCCTCTGTGGATAAATTAATTCTATGATGAAAGTAGAACATGGAATAATCACGGGTGGTTCTAGTGGGATAGGCTTAGAGACAGCGAAACTGCTAATGGAGGCAGGGGCTAATATTACCCTAATTGCCCGTGATGGTGAAAAATTAGAAAAGGCGGCGAGGGAACTAGAGAAGTTGTGTCCTGAGCGAGAGGTGTTGACCTTGGTGGCGGACGTGAGCGATCGCCTGGAGATAGAAGCTGCTATGATGAACTCATGCGATCGGCTAGGTACACCGGATATATTGGTGATATCAGCGGGTGTAGCCTATCCTGGTTATTTCCTCGAAATGCCCGTAAAAGTCTTTGAACAAACAATGTCAGTGAACTATTTTGGGGCGCTATACTCAGTAAAAGCAGTAGTGCCGCTGATGGTAAAACGGGGAAAAGGGACAGTAGTTTTGATATCTTCTGGGGCGGGTTTAATGGGGCTTTATGGCTATGCCGCCTACTCTCCTAGCAAATTTGCCTTACGGGGGTTAGCGGAGGCTTTACGGGGCGAATTAAAGCCATTGGGAATAAAGATAGCAGTAGTATACCCACCCGACACAGATACGCCACAACTGAGGACAGAAAACTTGACTAAACCCCCAGAAACCCAAGAGATAACCGCGACGGCTGGAATTTGGAAACCAGAAGATGTCGCCGAGGCTATTGTCCGAGGTCTGGAAAAGGGGGAGTTTGCGATCACTCCGGGAATAGAAATGACGCTACTGAACCGCCTTCACAGCTTGGTATCACCGGGACTTAACTGGTACTTTGACCGCCTAGTGGCTAAAATCTCCAAACAGCACCAATGATAACCACCATAGAACCCATATTACCAGATGATGTCAAAACCGGCTCGAGAAGTAGCGATCGCCATTTTGTACCAGTCCGACAAAATTCTCCTACAGCTAAGGGACGATATCCCCACCATAGTTTATCCTGGGGTTTGGGGGATGTTTGGGGGTCATATAGAACCCATGGAAACCCCCCTAGAAACCATGAAAAGGGAATTACTCGAAGAAATTGGCTATGTCCCGACCTCCCTATATGAGTTTGGCACTTATGGGACAGAAGAGGTAGTGCGCCATGTATTTCACGGACCCCTAGAAGTAGGTCTTGAGCAACTGATTTTAGGGGAGGGGTGGGATATGGAACTGGTAAGCCGTGGTGATATTATAGCCGGACAAGCCTATTCTAAACAAGCGGGAATGTTGAAAGCGATCGGCGAACCTCACCGCCTAATTTTACTAGATTTTCTTCAGGCATAGGCACGGGGTAAATTTCCAATTCCCAGGAAATATGGCGATTTGCGATCGCCCGCCGCCACTTGTCGATTATCCGACAATAGGGACACTACCATCATTAGGAAGAAATAGGCGGGGGTCTACGGGAGTCCCGTCAGGTCGGCGAATTTCAAAATGGAGATGGATAGAATAGCCGCCGCCATCAATTTCTCGCCCTTCGTAGCCAAAACCAGAACCGCCTCTAATTCCGATTAATTGTCCTTGGGAAACGTGATCATTTACCCTGACTCTAATTGACCGCAAATGCAAATATCGATGTTCCCAACCGTCAGGGCGGCGAATATGAATAGACCGACCATCTGCGCCGCTGGTATTATTTTTAACATACTCCACAACCCCATTACTAGCAGCATAACATTCATCAGGAGTATATCCGCCAATATCAACGCCAGCATGAAGTCTCCCCCTTGCATAACCAAACTCAGTTCTAGGTCCCATGCTAGTGCCGCGCATCGGCCATTTCCAACTACTGGAAACGGTAGCTGCGGGTTTGGGACTGCTGACCGGGCTATTGGTATCTACGGGAGTGTTAATGTTTACGGGCTGATTAATGCTGCCTATTTTATCATCTATAAGTTGAATGTGAGGGGCGAATATATACCAGGTTTCCCGTTGTCCGGGATAGGGTGGTCTAAATTTAATTTCTAAGTGTCCATATCCGGCTGATTTATAGTCGGTAATTTCGTATTGGTTGCCAGCATAGATAGAGATTTTATCAGCGGAATTTAGTTCATTGGATGCGACAGGTTTCTGTTTTAAGACGGTGTTCTGTTGTATGATAATTTTCATGATTAGTTACCGGGTATTTGGCTAAGTTTAAGTTAAGGAATTAATGATATAGCTGTATCTAGGCAGGGAAGGATAGGGAGTAGGAAAGGTAAACCATAATTAAGCTGTTAGTTGTTGTATATAGGTACATTGCTATTAGGAGTGAACTGGGGGAAATGTGTTAACAACTGCTTTAAGTTGAGATACTTAGTTAAGGTAAAAGCATCGACTCCCAATTCAGTACGATCGCCTGCTGCCACTATACCAGCGAGTGAGTGCCACCAAACGGCGACTTGAGCGCTTAATTCTGGGGGCTGTGACTGTCGAGACTGGGTAGCGAGTAAGCCCCCTAACAAACCAGTGAGAACGTCGCCACTGCCCCCACGGGCTAGGGCGGGGCTACTTTCTGGGTTAATGATTACTGACTGGGGAGTAGCAATGCAGGTTCTCGCACCCTTTAAAATGACCACAGCGCCAGTTAAACGGGCTGCTGCCCTACTCCCTTCCATAGAGCTATGTGATTTATCATTTAGTTGGGGAAACAGGCGTTTAAACTCTCCACGGTGGGGGGTGAGAATGGTGGCAGCCTGACGGTTAGATAGGGTAGTCACGGGGTCTAGTTGGGCTAACAGGTTCAGGCCATCAGCGTCTAGGACTAGGGGTCTATGGCTATTTAATACTGTCTGAATGAGGGAGACATTCTCAGGGGTTAAACCTGGACCACAGGCGATCGCATCATAACTATCCAAGTTTATATGATCAGCAATAGAGGCGATCGCACCCAGCTCGGTTTCTGGACAACCGATAATCAAGGCTTCGGGTAGTTGAAAACTCAACAGAGGCTTGATAGACTCCGGGACAGCTATTGATAGCATTCCCACGCCACTAGCTCGCGCCCCCAAGCCTGACAATAGCGCCGCCCCGGTATAACGACGGGAACCGGCAATAATTAATAAATGACCCTGTTTATATTTATGGGTATTTTGGGGGAGGGGGATAGGTAAATGAGATATCGCCCATTGGGGAGTTAGTCGCTGTAGTGGGGGAGACACCCCCAGGACGGCATGAATATCAGTTAAAGGGATATCAAAATCAATTAACTCGGAAGTTCCCAACCATGGTAGGGCTTGTTCCTGCAAAAAGGCTAATTTCCATAACCCCAAACAGAAAGTTTTTGTTGCCTTAATAGCTTTTCCGAGGACTAATCCTGTGTCAGTATGGATACCTGATGGGATATCAATGCTAAAAACGGGCTGATGCCAACTATTGACAGTTTCGACTATTTGTGCTATATCCCCCTGGATAGGACGTTCTAAGCCAAAGCCAAACATCCCATCGATAATTAGATCACAATGTGCTAATTGGGCGATCGCCTCTACAGTTTGAATACCGAGACTAGCAGCATATCGAAGATGATCGGCGGTGAGTGGCTTGTGTTGGCTGAAGGGAGAATATAACAGAACCCCATAACCGCGATAGTATAATTCCCGCGCCACCACCAAAGCATCACCCCCATTATGCCCCGGTCCCACCAAAACCCCAATTAACTTGATTGGTGTGCTGGTATGCTCAGAGTGTAAAATCGACAATAGGCGGCGGGTAATATTGAGGGCGACCTTTTCCATTAAAGCTGCCACAGGCATTCCCGCGTCAAAAATGCGAGTTTCTATGGCTTGCATTTGGGCTGCGGTCACAGCGAACTGTTGGATAAGTTGAAAATGATTAGGAGTGCCTGCCATTGTTAATCATGGTAACAGTAATGGGACTATCTGCCAAAATATATTTGAGCGGAGCCAATTCCCGAATCTGTGAGATAATTTTCCCATTCTTGGGCGAGTCCCAAATCAGCAAAAGGTCCAACGGCTACCAAGGGGTCAGCGAAGTGGTCACGAATGATAATGCTGTTTTGAGGTACACCTAAAGCGATGGCATTTTCAGCGGTCCTAGATAGTTCTGCGGCTGGTGTGGGAATTAATACAAAATAGCCATCAGTATCACTTAGTCCCAGGTTAATACCTGACGCTGCGGGAATAGGAGTAGGGGTCTGAGTGGGTAAACCGAGTAAAATTTCCAATTGTCCGCGAGAGGCGACGACTTCTCCTCGAATGCGTCTGAGAATTAGTTGACTGAGGAGTTGTTCAGCGTTGGACAAGTTGACAAAACTACCGGCTTGAATTACGGGGACACCCTGATATTGAACAATTTGTGCATTGGGGGATACCTGTCGCACTTGGTCTAGGGATGCTGCACCAGGTCTGATATAGACTTGATAAAGTCCTAGGTCAGTGGTGGGGCGAATAGTATTTAGTCTAATATTGGTTTGAATGGGTGGGGTTGACCCTCGTTGTGGGGGAACTACCAGGGGGCTGACATTTATGGAGTTCTGAAATTCGGGAGTATTGCGGAAATCGGTAATTTGGGCTTGAACTCCCCTTTGTCTGAGACTTGATACGAGTTGTTGGGCTTGGGTCTGATTGAAATAAATGCCGGCATCAATTACAATGCGATCGCCATATCTTTTGATTATGGCTCCTGGTTGTACCTGTTGGACTATTTCCAGCAGGAGGGGATTATCCCCTGAGACATAGACCCCGTAGCGTTGCTGTTGTGCTTGGGCGAGTGGGGATGTTAAGGTTAAGTATCCTCCCAGGAGCAATAGTGATAGCCATCGCCCATTCCCCGCCCATCGAAAGGTAAACTGGATCGGGGACTTGTTTTGGTTTTCAAGAGAAGTTACAGTCAATGTCAGTTCCTCCATGGGGGGGGGTTAGCCTACCAAGCCTGAAACAATTATAGCCATATATGGCGGAGTTTCGGATCATTTAGATTTGCTAAAATTGATAACATCTCATCATCAATGTTGGAAAAGAACATAAAATTTGCTATTATGCCGAGACGATTGGTTTCTTGTGTCCTCGCCGCCTTGCTACCGATTATCCTAGTTTGGGGAGTAGTTGTGCAACCGGCTTGGGCGCTGACGGATGAACAGAAACTTCTGAGCGAGAGTTGGGGTATTGTGAACCGCGCCTATGTTGATGAGAGTTTTAATCATCAAAATTGGTGGTTATTGCGGGAAAAACAAATTAAGAAACCTCTCAGAAATCGGGAGGAAACTTATCTGGCTATTGAGGAAATGTTGGCGAGTCTTGATGATCCGTTTACCAGGTTGTTGAGACCGGAACAATATCGGAGTCTGCGAGTTAGTACCTCTGGAGAATTGACGGGAGTGGGGTTACAAATTGCTAAGGAGGCTGAGACGGGGGCGCTGGTGGTGGTGACTCCCCTTGATGGTTCTCCGGCTGATGATGCGGGAATTAAGCCGCGCGATCGCATTCTGAAAATTGATGGTTTTTCGACTGATAAGATGACCTTGGATGAGGCGGCGGCGAAGATGCGAGGCAACCCTGGAACTCAGGTAGTTTTAACTGTAAAATCTGCGGAAAATCAGTCAACTAAGGATTTCAAATTATTACGAGACCACATTACACTAAATCCGGTGGTTTACGAACTGAGAAAAACGGAGGATAATTTAGCTTTTGGTTATCTGCGCTTGCGACAGTTTAGCGCCAATGCGACCAGTGAGGTGACTAATGGGATTAATAACCTAATCAATGCTGGGGCTCAGGGTTTTATTTTGGATTTGCGAAATAACCCGGGTGGACTGCTACAGTCGGGGGTAGAAATTGCTCGGTTGTGGTTAAATCAAGGGGCGATAGTTTATACTGTAGATAGGCGAGGGTCTTTAGGAGGTTTTGATTCGACGCGATCGGCTTTAACTGATGCGCCGTTAGTGGTATTAGTTAATGGTGGTACAGCCAGCGCCAGCGAAATTCTGGCGGGTGCGCTTCAGGATAACCACCGGGCTTTATTGGTGGGTGAAAAAACCTTTGGGAAAGGCTTAATTCAATCCCTGTTTGATTTGTCTGATGGTGCGGGGTTGGCGGTGACAGTGGCTCATTATGAAACCCCTAACCATACTGATATTAACAAACAAGGAATTATGCCCGATCGCATTGTGAAAAGTCCTAATTTAATGCGATCGCAATTAGCCACCGAAGCCGACCCCCAATATCAAGAAGCCGTTGATTTATTGAGAGGGCAAATAATGTAAACCCTCTGGCTCTGGGAGAGGTAAATTCTCACAAAAGGGCTGATAGTTTGGATGCGATCGCCGTTGAGTCCCCAACTGTGATTTATAGTGTATAATCAGTGAGAATCCCCCCGAAAACCCGCCATTGACCAGTAGAGAGCAGTGGATATTCTCACTAAGCCTCAGCATCGATTATTGATCGCGACTGCCGTATTGGTGGGTGGGACGGTGTGCGGTGGCTCCCTAGGAGCGATCGCCACCTCCGTGGCTGGGGGCATTGTCGCCAATGATATGGTTCCCCAACACCTCAAGCATATTGCTGTTCGCCTGAAAGGGAGTCAAGACAAATTAGGCAACCATGATTTAACCGAGGCGACCGGGTTGGCTATCTCCCTGATTATCAAAAGCATCGCCGAAGCCGGAACCTATCCCCACTCCACTAAAAAACTAGCAGCCCTGGCTAAATATACCCTCAAAGCCTGGCAGGAAGTCGCGGAAGCCTTAAAAAAGGGGAAAAAGGTTAATTTTAACCCAATCCAAGAAACCGAGCTTACAGAGCTATTTCGAGGGGGTACGCGGGAGTATGTCGCTCAAACCGTCTTGAGCGCAGAGGATTGGCAGATATTACTGAAACATTGGCTCTGTCCGGGGGCTAAGGTGGAATTGCCCGAAAATGTCGTGCAGGAAGTGGCGACCCAGTTGCGAGAGAAGTTTGCTTTCGCCTTGCGGGAAGTGTTGAAAGGGGATTTTGAAGAAGGGGGACGGGCTTTCGCTGGCTTGACGCTCTCCCTGCTGGGGGAAATGCAGGGGATTTTGGAGGAGTTGCTCAACACCAGTTCCCAAACCCAGATACAGGACTTACAGGCAGAATTAGCGGCGGTGACGCGACTGCGAGAGGCGTTAGAGACCGATTCGCAACGGTTCCAGGAGTTGGGAAACCAGATTCAGTCTGGCTTTGGGGAGGTGTTGCAGGAGTTGGGCATCACTCAGGGGAAAATTGACGAGATGCGGGCTGAGTTGCAACAGGAATTACAGAGTGTGCAGGAAACGCTCAGGGAAGGATTGGGCAATCTCAGCCAACAGAATCAACAGTTACAAGAAACGCTCGAAACGGGCTTCGAGATGGTTGTGGCGTTCTTGGAGCGGGATACATCGGGGATTCAAGCTATTTCCTTCAGCTTGGATACCAACCCGCCCAAGGTGACGAATTGGCAGGGACGGGAAGAGGAATTGAGCCAAGTTAACCGTTGGCTGGATGATGAGAATACGAAACTGGGGGTGATTGTGGGATTGCCGGGGATGGGCAAATCCACCCTGGCGGCGAAGTTGTTTCGGGAGCGGACGGATTTTGAGGATAAATTGTGGCTGGATTTGGGACAGCGTCCGAGTTATTCCCTTGTGGCTCGCGGGATATTGCAGGAGTTGGGCAAACTCTCCCCCCAGGAGTTGGAACAAATCCCAGAGACTCGCTTAACCAATGTCTTGGTTCATTGTCTGCAACGGCGGCGCTTTTTGCTGGTGTTGGATAATTTGGAGTCGGTATTGCAAGATGAAGCCTATCAAGACTTTTTGCAGCGGTGGCTGGGGGCCTGTCACCAGACGGAAATTCTGGTGACGACTCAAGTTGCGCCTAAGTTGGTGCAGGAGAACCCCACAGAATTAGCCCTAGGGGGACTCTCAGCGAGGGAGGGGGCGCAACTGTTGCGGGAGTTGGCGGTGGGGGGAACCGAGGCGGAATTGCAGGAGTTTGTTAACCAGGTGAATGGACATCCCCTGATGCTGAAACTGGTGGCGGGGTTGCTGCATGATGAGTTGGGGGATGAGGCGACGATTGGTCAGTTGGCGGGGTTGGGAATTGCGGATGTGGGGCTGTTGATGTCGCGGTTAAAGGGATACCACCGTCAGGAGGTAGTGCAGTTGGTGGCGGTGTTGGATGCGAGTTTTAACGGCTTGTCGGAGAAATGGCGGCGGCTGTTGCTGTCGTTGGTGGTGTTGCGTCAAGCCTTTGATGGGACGGTGGCCAGTGCCATGATTGGGGAGACGGTGGCTCAGAATGAGTTGCGGGGGTTGGCGAAACGGGGGTTTTTACTGGCGGAGGCTCAGGGGTATCGATTCCTCCCTTTTATTGCTGAGTATCTCAAGTTTCGCTTGGGGGATTTGTGGGAGGCGCATTTACAGGCGATCGAGTTTTATATGAGTGGTATGAAGCCTCGGGCGGAGTGGCAGACAGTGGAGGATGTGCGGGAATATTTGGAGGTGTTTTATCATCGCTGTGAGTTGGGAGAGTATGAGGCGGCGTTTGATGTCATTCGGAATGGGGGTGATGTCGCTGACTTCCTGAGTTTACAGGGTAATAATGAACTCCTTGCAGAACTCTACCAGCAATTAGTCGAAAATCTGCCCCGTCGAGACGATTGGCGATATGGGGCCTGTTTAACTTCGTTAGGCAACACTTACCATTCCCTAGGACGCTACCAAGAGGCGATCGCCTTTCACCAACAATCTCTGGAAATTAAACGGGACATCGGCGACCGAAAGAATGAAGCCGCTTCTTTAAACAATTTAGGCAATGCTTACTATTCCCTAGGACGCTACCCAGAGGCGATCGCCTTTTACCAACAATCTCTGGAAATCGCACGGGACATCGGCGATCAAAAGAATGAAGCCACTTCTTTAGGCAATTTGGGCAACACTTACCATTCCCTAGGACGCTACCAAGAGGCGATCGCCTTTCACCAACAATCTCTGGAAATTAAACGGGACATCGGCGACCGACAGGGTGAAGCCAATTCTTTAATCGGTTTAGGCAATGCTTACTATTCCCTAGGACGCTACCCAGAGGCGATCGCCTTTTGCCAACAATCTCTGGAAATTAAACGGGACATCGGCGACCGACGGGGTGAAGCCAATTCTTTAATCGGTTTAGGCAATGCTTACTATTCCCTAGGACGCTACCCAGAGGCGATCGCCTTTTGCCAACAATCTCTGGAAATCGCACGGGACATCGGCGACCGACGGGGTGAAGCCAATTCTTTAATCGGTTTAGGCAACGCTTACAAGGCCCTAGGACGCTACCAAGAGGCGATCGCCTTTTACCAACAATCTCTGGAAATCGCACGGGACATCGGCGACCGACAGGGTGAAGCCAATTCTTTAATCGGTTTAGGCAACGCTTACAAGGCCCTAGGACGCTACCAAGAGGCGATCGCCTTTCACCAACAATCTCTGGAAATTAAACGGGACATCGGCGACCGAAAGAATGAAGCCGCTTCTTTAAACAATTTAGGCAGTGCTTACTATTCCCTAGGACGCTACCAAGAGGCGATCGCCTTTCACCAACAATCTCTGGAAATTAAACGGGACATCGGCGACCGACAGGGTGAAGCCAATTCTTTAATCGGTTTAGGCAACACTTACAATGCCCTAGGACGCTACCAAGAGGCGATCGCCTTTTGCCAACAATCTCTGGAAATCGCACGGGACATCGGCGACCGACAGGGTGAAGCCGCTTCTTTAAACAATTTAGGCAACGCTTACAATGCCCTAGGACGCTACCAAGAGGCGATCGCCTTTCACCAACAATCTCTGGAAATTAAACGGGACATCGGCGACCGACAGGGTGAAGCCGCTTCTTTAAACAATTTAGGCAATGCTTACTATTCCCTAGGACGCTACCCAGAGGCGATCGCCTTTCACCAACAATCTCTGGAAATCGCACAGGACATCGGTGACCGACGGGGTGAAGCCAATTCTTTAAACAATTTAGGCAATGCTTACTATTCCCTAGGACGCTACCAAGAGGCGATCGCCTTTTGCCAACAATCTCTGGAAATCGCACGGGACATCGGCGACCGACGGGGTGAAGCCAATTCTTTAATCGGTTTAGGCAACGCTTACAAGGCCCTAGGACGCTACCAAGAGGCGATCGCCTTTCACGAAGAATCTCTGGACATCAAACGGGACATCGGCGACCGAGAGGGTGAAGCCAATTCTTTAATCGGTTTAGGCAATGCTTACTATTCCCTAGGACGCTACCAAGAGGCGATCGCCGTTTACGAAGAATCTCTGGAAATCGCACGGGAAATCGGCGACCGACAGGGTGAAGCCAATTCTTTAATCGGTTTAGGCAACGCTTACAAGGCCCTAGGACGCTACCAAGAGGGGTTTGCCGCCTCACAGCAAGCCATAGAAATTTATCAAGAACTGAATTTACCCCTTGATGCTTACCCCATTCCTAATTGGCTGAAAAAACTGGTAAAATTCTCCGAACGGGGTAAACTTCATCTGATGCTGTGTTTTGTCGGGGGTCTGGTGGCTTTCCCCTTGGTGTTGATTGGGGGGGTTTTACTCATCCTCTATCGTCTCGTAGTTCGTCAAATTAAGGGTTAAGAGAAATCCCCAAAGCCGGACTTAAAATAGGTAGACTGCATGGAAAAATTGCCAACCTTTGTTAGCCCAAACCATGCCGTTATCGGATCGAGATGATTTAAACACAGCAGATAATTCGATAAGTTAATTGTCCCGACCGGAATTGTGCCTATGGGTTGGGGAGTGAAAAACCTTTGGGAAAGGCTTAATTCAATCCCTGTTTGATTTGTCTGATGGTGCGGGGTTGGCGGTGACAGTGGCTCATTATGAAACCCCTAACCATACTGATATTAACCAACAGGGAATTATGCCCGATCGCATTGTGAAAAGTCCTAATTTAATGCGATCGCAATTAGCAACAGAAGCCGACCCCCAATATCAAGAAGCCGTTGATTTATTGAGGTATCAAATGTAGACCTTCTGTCTCTCCCCAGTGTAGGGTGCGTCACCTTCTCATAACTAACGGAAAAAGAGATAAGTAGACTGGGGACGCACCTTCTTTGATAGCCGTCTCTCCCTGGTGTAGGGTGGGTCGCCTTCCCACCCCAAGTTTTCGATGAGTTATAAAACGCCTTTGGAACTGGGAATAGTACCCGCACGACGTGGATCGATTTCTAGGGCCATTCTGAGCGATCGCGCAAAGGCTTTAAATGCCGCTTCAATAATATGGTGAGAATTGATCCCGTCCAACTGGCGAATATGAAGGGTCATTAAACTGTTATTAGCCACAGCCACAAAAAATTCTCGCACTAACTGGGTATCATAGTTTCCTACCCGGAGTGTGGGAATTTCCAAGCCATAGCTAAGGTGAGGACGACCGGAAAAATCTAGGGATACTTGTACTAAGGCTTCATCAAGGGGGGCGACAAAATGCCCAAACCGGACAATTCCTTTGCGATCGCCTGTAGCTGCTGCCAAAGCCTGACCCAAGGTAATGCCCACATCCTCATTAGTATGATGATCATCAATATGAGTATCCCCGACGGCTTTAATCTCCAAATCCAATAAACCGTGGGAGGCAATTTGGTGTAGCATATGGTCTAAAAAAGGCACTCCGGTAGCCACATCACAGCTACCTGTACCGTCCAAATTTACCGTCACAGAAACATCAGTTTCCCCAGTAGTACGCTTAACAGTGGCAATGCGGTTATGCTTGATATTAGGGTTAGTTCCTGGTGTAGAAGTTGATGGGCGATCGCGAGTTTGCATAGTCAATAATTTAGGGAGCTTTAACTGAGTGGGAACAGGGAACAGTTAATTTCACCGCTCCCCGAGTCCCATGATAACCATTAGGATTTGTGGCTACATTCCCATGATACAGTAACCAGAATCGACATAAATTATCTGGCCAGTAATCCCACTGGAGAGATCACTGCATAGGAAGGCGGCGGTATTTCCTACTTCAGTCTGGGTGACAGTCCGCTTTAGGGGGGCAATTTCCTCGACATGATGAATCATATCTAAAATGCCGCCAACGGCTGAGGAAGCCAAAGTCCGAATCGGTCCAGAGGAGATGCCATTAACCCTAATCCCCAAGGGTCCAAATTCAGCCGCCAAATAGCGGACATTCATTTCTAGGGCAGCTTTAGCAATTCCCATGACATTATAGTTGGGAACTACCCTAACTCCCCCTAAATAGGTGAGGGTGACAATACTACCACCAGAGGTCATCAAGGGTTTAGCAGCGCCACTCAACTGTACCAGGGAGTAGGAACTAATATCTAAGGCGCGAGTAAAACCCTCACGGGAAACGGTGCTAAAGTCTCCCGATAGTTCCTCCTTACCAGCAAAAGCCAGACAGTGGATGAGGATATCGAGTTTCCCCCATTGGTCTCGAATGGTATCAAATAGGGATGTTACCAGTGCATCATCCTGGACATTACAGGGCATGATGATACTGGGATTGAGTGGTTCGACTAGACTGCGAACCTTTTTTTCAAACCGTCCCTTGTCATCGGGTAGATAGGTGACTCCTAGGTTAGCACCGCAGGAGTGGAGTTGTTGGGCAATACCCCAAGCGATGGAACGCTCGTTAGCAATGCCAGTGACCAGTGCGTTTTTTCCGTTTAAATCCAACATAGTAGATTATTGTATTTGAAAAGGGGACGAGAAAACTCCCACAATTGGGGGTTGAAAACAAGAGGTTTGGTGGTAGAATCCCTTTGGCGTGCCTAGATGAATCAGGAGCCGGCGGGCATAGTATGCACCCAGTTCACGATCGCAGGTGGCTAATTTCAGGTCAAAATCTTTGGCATCGCCAAAATATGGCAATTGAGTCGTTTTTTCGACACCAACTCCGTTGGCTTAGATATACTCTGGGTAGACATGAAACCAATGACCTGTATAAATGGACGTACTGAGATACTCACAATTTTGATTCCAGGTCAGGGTAAAAACCTTTGTGCCAGGGAATGACTCTAGGTGAGTGTTAGGGGATCTCCCATTATAATCTTTCGCTTAACGAGGGAGGATGTCAATAGAGTTTAATCTGCACGAGGGTTTTGGTCGCCAGATTTGAAAGCATCGAGTCGGTGAACATTTAAAGTCAGTTCAAGTCAGAGTCAAACTAGCGCAGTGGTTAAGTGGAAGGAATCGGGTCAGTGACGTATGATAGACCGTTAGCATCAGTGTTCCGTCAAATTGGTGGCGGAGCGTTTCCCCCTGTGGTGGAGAGTTTTGACCGTGGTAAAACTATATTTTTCCCCGGTGATCCAGCCGAGCGGGTTTATGTCTTAATTAAGGGAGCCGTGAAGCTGTCTCGGGTTTATGAGGCGGGAGAGGAAATCACTGTGGCTCTACTTAGGGAAAATAGTGTCTTTGGTGTCCTCTCGCTGATTACGGGTCATAAGTCTGATCGGTTTTACCATGCGGTGGCTTTTACCCAGGTGGAATTGCTTTCTGTTCCCATTGAACAGGTGGAAAAGGCTCTGAAAAGTGATCCCGAATTGTCTATGGTGATGTTGCGGGGTCTGTCGTCTCGCATTCTGCAAACGGAGATGATGATCGAAACTTTGGCGCATCGGGATATGGGATCGCGATTGGTGAGTTTTTTATTGATTTTGTGTCGAGATTTTGGGGTTCCCGGTCGAGATGGGATTCGTATTGATCTCAAATTGTCCCATCAGGCGATCGCTGAGGCTATTGGCTCAACGCGGGTGACTGTAACTCGACTTTTGGGAGACTTACGACAGAAAAATATGATCTCGATTTATAAAAAGAAAATTACTGTTCATAATCCTGTTACCCTGAGCCAACAATTTACCTGAAAAATTATCGGGTCAGTCTGGCTGTCACAGCCTCACCAGAATTGGCTCTCAGCTTGAGCTTAACAATAATCATATACCGTTCTGGTTTTGGGGATGATCTCGATTCGTGACTCCCGAGGCTTCCCGATTTTGGGCTCCGGGATAGTCCATAACTATTGCAACTTGGAAAAATTGGCTTCACAATGGAAGATGATAGCAATGGAGGATTAATCGAATATTCTAACCCCTAGCCTTGAAACTGATATGACCGCTGCTTTTATTTTTGTTATTGCTATTCTCACTCTGGGAGGGGTGATCGCGGTGGTGAGCGATCGCCTCGGGACTAAGGTTGGTAAGGCTCGCCTCAGTTTATTTAAAATGCGCCCCAAAAAAACGGCGGCTGTGGTGACTATGGCCACGGGAACTATGCTTTCAGCCTTAACCTTAGTGATTTTATTCGCGACCAGTAAACCTCTGCGCCGGGGTGTGTTTACTATTGACCAAATTCAGGATAGACTCAATCAGGCTCGTAAGGATTTGACCCAGGCTCAGGTAGAAAAGCATCGGGTAGAATCGGAGTTAATACAGGCTCAAAATGAACTACAAGCAGCGGTTGATTACTTAAACGAAATTAATTCTTCTCTCAATAATGCTAAGGTAGAAGTATCCGAACGTGAGCAAGAATTGGAAAGGGCTCAAAGTCGCCTGGAAAATACGGAGAGTGAATTGCATCAACTTCAGAATCAACTCAGTCAAATGGAAGCGGCGAAAACTGAGATTGAGGCGGAAGTAGATAGCATAGAATCTCAATTAAGTCAAGTATACCAGCAAAAAAAAGAGCTGGAAACAGAAATAGATCAACTACAAGTAGAACGTCAAGATTTAATCGAGCAGCGGGAGAGGGTGTCGGCTCAGATAGAAGATCGCGATCGCCAAATTGCTGACCAAGACATGGTGATTGCTGAACGGGAAAAACGCTTATCTGAATTGGAAATAGCTCAACAGCAATTGGAAGAACAAAAAGCTAATGCTCAACGGGGTTTTCAAATGCTGCGAGAGGGTAGTGTAGCTCTCAA
Organism: Limnospira platensis NIES-39; assembly: GCF_026000695.1. Taxonomy (GTDB): domain Bacteria; phylum Cyanobacteriota; class Cyanobacteriia; order Cyanobacteriales; family Microcoleaceae; genus Limnospira; species Limnospira platensis. The sequence continues at coordinate 1,297,289 of NZ_AP026945.1, read as the reverse complement.
ACGGGGTGAAGTTCTGGCGAGTGGATTGGTGAGAATTGGGGATAAAGACAGTTCTAAAGATGCGGTAAATAGACTGCTACAAGAAGCTAACCGCAATGCCCTAAGATTTGTGCAAATGGGTAATCAAAGTGCTAATCAAGATATGGTAGTTATGATTACTAAAGCTGAGGTTGAAGAACTGATTGAGGAAATTAATGATGGTGAGGAGTATGTGGTACAAATCGTCGCGGCTGCTAATTATTTAGTGGGTGAAAAACGGGTGGCAGTTTATACTAGGGCGGAGCTGAATCAACTGTTATTTAGCAGTGGTCAAATTGTGGCGGGAACTTCTTTAAATCCGGCTACTATGACTTCGGAAAGGCTGCAACAGCAATTACAACAGCTTTTGGATGCTTCGAGTTTTAGGGCTCGTTTTGTAGGGGTGGTAAATGGTTCGATAGAAATGAGTGACGATCGCATAGATACTCTGATTTCTTTTATTCAGCGGTTGGAGGAGTATGATCAAACCTTGGAACTACAAGCGGTGGCGGCGCAGGATACTTATACTATCGGTCCCCTGCGCTTGGATTTGTTGGCGCGTCATAACGGGGAGGTGTTGATTAGCACTCGTCAACAGACCCGAAAACTTGATGATATTGATTGGGCGGAGGTTTGGCGGTGGTGATTTTGGGTTTTGACCCGGGTCGGGATAAATGCGGGGTGGCGGTGGTAGGGGACAATCAACAGGTTTATTACCATCAAGTAGTGGCGGCGAATGATGCGATCGCCACGGTAGAATCACTCTGTAGTCAGTTTTCGGTGCAACTGGTGGTGATGGGAAATCAAACCACTTCCCGGACCTGGAAACAACAAATGCGCGCGGTTCTTCCCGAGTCTATTCAGATAGTGGAAGTTGATGAGCGTTATAGTTCTTTGCAAGCACGCGATCGCTATTGGGAAATGTATCCCCCCCAGGGTCTATCTCGTCTGTTACCCCAGGGGATGCGGGTTCCCCCCAGACCCATTGATGATATCGTGGCAATTATCCTAGTCGAACGTTATCAGGGGGGAAATTAGTTACGGTAGCCGTCTACTGAGGTTCGGTTTTAATCACTGTCGATGGTGCTACTGATATCGCTATAGTGTAGTTAAAGATAGATTATTACAGGATCTGGCAAATGAATAACAAATCAAATGGAGTTCCTGAGTTTTGTGGCGATCGCCTTTCCGGCAGTAATGGATTGTGGCAATATGTGAAATCAATGCCCCCGGAAACAATAGCCCAACTCTCCCAAGCTGATCCGGATGTAGCTCAATTGATGGAACATAATCTACTACAAATCCTTGGTGGATTGCCTTCTGACCATTTTGATGTGACAATTACTACTAGCCGTGAAAATCTTGGTCGTCTTCTAGCTTCTGCGATGATGAATGGATATTTTCTCAACAAAGCTAAACAGCGCATGGAGTTTGAAAAATCCGTTGCCAATATTTACAGTTAACCGGAAAGATTTAGCAGGTCTGGGGAGTCAGTATAATTGGCTCCCATCAAGTTTTTTGCCTCTTCAGAAAAACTGCCAATTGCTTGATATTTAGTCTCCCGGACCCCCGTGCTAACTAAGTATAAGTTTATCGAAATTTGAAATTGAGATTATCAGTGGTTATCCCCCTGATGGGTTACTGCCCACTACCCAAAACCTATAGGTGTATAAGACAATATAAACTTAGGCTCGAAGCGGTAATTGGTTAACAAATCTCTGGTGAGAGGACTGCCTCTGTCCGGGGTTATGAGTTGATTAATTTTGCTGTCGGGTGGGAGATAGCTATAACCCACTGGGGGCTACCCAGCCAGGTCAAAACTGGGTAGGTAGAAAATCAGGGTGCATCGAAAAATGAAGAAAATAATTGTGTTACTCGGGCTAGTGGCTTCGACGGGTGGGGGTCTAGCTTTGGTTTCTGATGTGGCGGCGATCTCCTCGCCTAATTCGCCTGCCTGGAAAAGCTTCAACAACCACGGTCTAGTTGTTCAAAGTGGTTATGAAGGCACGAATGAGGATGGCGATCGCGAAAGTGTAGGTACATCAATGTAGTTTGGTCATAGGGGCGGCTCAAAGCTGCCCCTACTGATTTTTAGGGGAGTGTTTGTAGAAATTGTTGAATTTCTAGGTCGCCAGGATTTATTTATAATGCCCTTTGGTCGCGATCTTTAGCTTCTTGGTCGCGGCCCTGTGGCAGATAGGCGATCGCCTCTCCATAGTCTCCCAGGAGAAATAGTGCTTGGGCTTTAGCGGTGAAAGCGGGGGTAAAATCAGGTTTGATATTGATCACGCGAGTATAAGTGATCGCCGCCTCAAATTTGGGAGATCCACATAGGCGATCTGTTCCGGTTAAAATTGGTGACGGGAGAAGGGTAGCCATCTCCGAGATACCGCTGTAGGATGCACGCACAGAAAAAATTTAATTATATGAAAGTAGAATCGATTAAAATCGAAAACTTCAAACGATTTCAGGACCTAGAAATTTCATTCAAGAATAATATTCTGGACGAGGTGAGCGATCGCTATCTGATCCTCGGCGATAACGGAACAGGTAAAACGACCCTCTTACAGGCGATCGCCCTTCCTTTAGCCTTAGCAACTGGTCGGATTCGAGATGTAGCAGATTTTAACTGGATCGGTTTCCTTCCCGGTCGCCATTTTAGGTGGGGATCACCAAAGATTGAGATGCAGATTTTATTTGAGGAGGAAGAATTAAAAACCACTTCTGAACTGGCAAAAAAATGGTACGATGCTCAACCTGACGAATTCAAAGAAATGCGGGAATTTGTCGAACCGGGAGATAGCCGGAGAGTGAGCCTTCTGTTAAACGGTGATTTTTGGAAAGCGGGAGATACTCCCGCAGAACGCGCCCAATTTAGAGGAAGATATTATGCTCAATGGTTGATCAATAGGAGAGAGCAATCTGTCCGACATTATTTTGCCAAACTTCCCGGAGTTTTTTGGTTTGACCAGTTCAGGAACTTAGGTTCCCATTCCAAGCCAGACAGTAGCAGAGACAATCTCAACGAAAGTAGTAGTGAAGCATCCTTTGATGTGGGAGTCGGGATTTTACGACAATACCTGATTGATTGGCACAGAAACCAAGAATCAGGAATTGGCGATTATTCAAATAGTTATTTATTGCAGATAGAAAGACTTTATAAAAAAGTTTTTCCCGATCGCTCATTTGCTGGGATAGAAAAAATGCCCAGTCAAAATGATCCGACAGGTTCAGAAACTTATTTTCTGCTGAATGATGGATATCGAACCTATGACGTTCAAGAAATGTCAGCCGGAGAACAGTCTGTTTTTCCTTTGTTATATGAATTTGTGAGGCAACAAATTGCTTATTCGGTGGTCTTAATCGATGAAATAGATTTGAACTTACATCCTCCGGCTGCTCAATATTTTGTATCCCAACTGATGAAAATTGAACCAACCTGTCAATTTATTATTACCACTCACTCTGACTCGGTGAGCAATGTTGTTGGAGAAAGTGAAACCTACCGTTTACCGGGAGGAACGCTGTGTCTGTAACGAATCTTTACTGCGAAGGAAGTCCGAAAAGCATTGATATTCGAGTTATTCGTCAGTTATTACCCAAATGTGAAATTCGCCCTCTCGGGGGCAAAACGTCCAGCTTTCTGAGTAGTATTATCGCCGACCGTGACCGACAACCCAATTTAGCTTGTTTGGTCGATCATGATTTCGATTGTCGAGATTGGGAAATAACCAATGAACCCATTCGATGTGTATATGATCAAATATGGGTCGGTTGGGCGTGGGAAAGAAAAGAGATTGAAAACTATTTAATCGATCCGGTAGTCGTCCGAAACGCATTAGGAAAGAAAGCACCATCAAACTCTGAGTATCAGAATGCTTTAGACCAAGCAGCGGAGAAAATTGCTGCATATTAGGCGGCAAGAACTGCTTTAGATTGCGAAAAGTTTAAGAATTTTTGGGGCGACAAAGTTCGACAAGGACATTCATTCCCGCCCAAACTAGGCGAAGATTACTGTGAAGTAAGGATAGCTGAAATTGTTAGAGAATATAAGGGCGAGAGAATTGTGTCACCCGAAAATGTGCAAGGGAAATTCAGGGATTTACTTCCTAAATTCAAATCAGCAGGATCTCGTTTTCAAAATTATCTCCATTATTTTGCGGGGAAGGATTTACTCTACGCCATGAGAGACAAACTCGGTGATTGGGGATTTGAAGATAGTTCAAATAAAAACCACCCAGAGGAAGTATTCATTGAAAGAGTTGTGACTAGAATTGAACACACAGATGGGGTTTGGGAGTGGTTACCAAAATGGAAGAAACTCCGTCAGTTGATTGAGGAGACTAATTTTTCGGAAAGTTGAAATCAATTGGGGGAAATGGCGATCGCGAAAGTGTAGGTACATCAATGTAGTTTGGTCATAGGGGCGGCTCAAAGCTGCCCCTACTGATTTTTAGGGGAGTGTTTGTAGAAATTGTTGAATTTCTAGGTCGCCAGGATTGATTTCTAATGCCCTTTGGTCGCGATCTTTAGCTTCTTGGTCGCGGCCCTGTCGCAGATAGGCGATCGCTTTACCTAACCAACTTTGGGAGTGGTTACTATCAAGATAAATAGCGCGATTATAGGCATTAAGGGCTTGTGCGTAACGTTTAATTTCCATAAAGATTTGACCCCTTAAAACCCAGGCTTCTCTTTGGTGAGGATTGTGATGGAGAGATTCGTCTACCGATGCGATCGCCTCTCCATAGTCTCCGAGGCGAAATAGGGCTTGGGCTTGAGCTGTCAAAGCGGGGGTAAAATCAGGTTTGATATTGATCGCGCGAGTATAAGATTTCGCCGCCTCTGGGTAGTCATCTAGGTGATTCATTAAAATATTGCCTCGTAAATACCAAATCCCATAATCATCAGGTTGAATTTGTAGGAGGCGGTCAAAGGCTTGTAAGGCTTCTTCATGGCGACCGATAGACATTAATAGCGCCCCACGATCACGCCATGCGGGATGAAAATTAGGTTGGAGTTGGGTAGCGCGATCATAGGATGCGATCGCCTCATCGTATTGACTCAGGGAAGATAAGGCATTTCCGCGACCATACCAAGCCGGATAAAAATTAGACTGTATGTTAATCGCCCTTTCAAAGGCTTCTAAGGAGTCTCGCCATCTTTCGTGGCGATAAAGCTGATTTCCGCGATTAGTCCAGTCGATGGCGCTAAAGCGATCGCTAACTTGGGGAACCTGCATATAAGCGGAAATAGATTGTAATTCCCGGGGAGTAGGGGGGTCTGGTTGGCGATCGCTGATATTGAGGTTAAGGGGAATCCCTGATTGCAAAAATCGGTTTACGGGAATACCTGCACTGTAGCCTACTGTAACTCGATTGCTGGTTCCGGTGATCTCGTCTATGAGGATTTGACCTTCTGACATTCCGTGAATACCAATTACCTGACCTTGGGTGTCTAAAATCGGCCCCCCACTCATACCTACCTGGGTGAAATTGGTATAAAATAGGTCATAACCACGGGTGGTGGGTTCTTTGACAAAGGCGAGTTTGTAGGCTTCGCTAATTAGTAACCCGGCCGTAAATAGGCGGGGCTGAAATTCTGGCCAGCCGGAAATGAAAATGTGTCGGGACTCGGCATCATAATCATAATCGGCAATTTGTGCCAGGGGGTAGGTGCGATCGCTACTGAAGGCTAAAACTGCTAAGTCGATTCCCGGTAGTCTAATGACGCGATCGTAGTCTAGGGCGTATTTTTGGCCGTCATGGGTGATAATTATGTATTCATCGGGACTGCGGACAACATGGTTAGCGGTCAGTACATAATACAGGTCTCCCTCACGTAAACCTCTGGGGAGCGTGGAAGCCCCGTGTCTTTAGACCGGGGAGGAAACGGGACCGGGGGACTTTAGTCCCCGTGAATCTTTCAAGCATAGGCGTAACCATCCTTTCGGTGAATAGGTTGGCAGTATTTGTGGTTGATGCCTGTCACCCGTCCCGAGGCGGTGGTCATATCAAAACTGCCAGAGGCACGGCAGAGAACCCGTCCTACATAGGAGCCAATTTTCTTCCCGGCCGTGACCGTAGCCGTGACGATATCGCCAGTCTGAAAACCTTTGTGAATTTGCTTCCTGGAGCGGTGACGAGTGGGGAATCCGTACTTATTCGTCCCGCACATCCGACGAGTTCCATGCCCCTTCGCTAGAATCAGCAACGGTTTTGACGTGACAATATCGAGTGATTCGACGTCTCCAACACAGGCAGCATCAAGCCAATGAGCCTTGGGTAGGTTAAGCCGAAGTCGATTGAACTTCGTTTGTCCGGCGGTTCCTGTGGTGACCCGAAGTCCTGTGGCTTTGAGAGCCTTGAACAAGGCCCACCGAGTCGAGTTAACGGCAGCCGCATCGTTAAGGGGTGATTTGGCCTGCCTCAGAAGACGACTCAGGACATCAGGCTGGCCCGATAAAAAATCCCGAATGTCCCCATTGCCTTTGGCTTGATTGCATGAGTGGCAAGCGATCGTCAGGTTAGACACCCGGTCAGAGCCCCCCTTAGACCGGGGCTGAATATGCTCAACTTCAAGGGGTACATGTTTAGCACCACAGTAAGCACAGGTTCGGCCCCACTTTTCCAACAGGTATTCCCGGACTTCGTAGCCTTGTAAGGCTCCCTGCTGATACTCAACACCTGAGATCTCAGGGTTTTCCATCAATTGTAGGTCGAACCGTACTAGCTCTTGAACAATGCGGCCCACTGGGGCAAGTCTACGGAATCGGTTAACCCAGGTCATCAGGGTATCGACTCGATGCTGCAAGCTCGGAGCCAACCAACCCTGGGGACGAGTCCGATTCAAGAACCGAGCCGGCCGATATTGGGTCTTGCGGTTTCGTCGAGAACGTCGCAGTTGCCGACGAGACCGTAAGGCTTCTACTATCTGCTGTCCTCGGTGCTGCAACTCGGCAGCAAAGATGATTCGATTCCCTTGCTTCAGGGCAATTCCAGTGACTTTAGAACCTGGGTCTAATTTGAGTTCGAGCGGTTCAGGATTCGCATCAACCTCCTTGTTGAGAATAATGGTGAATGGGTAGCGTCGAAATACCGATGCTTTTCCGGCTTTGAGTAGAAACCGTGCGACCCCTGGCTGGCAGGGGGTCAGGGGCTTACGGTTGGTATCTAAAACGAAAATATGATTAGACATTGTTGCGTCTCTTCTGATTGCTCGTCACCTTAAAAATGTGAGGGTATGGTTGCCCCCAACTCTGCAAAGCAGGTAAAGTTTGCCTCGTCAATGTTATAAAAGCTTTTTGGGCTAACTACACTTCCTTACCCCTTGTAAAGATGTTTAATAGTTAACGATAGAGCGAGAGGCTGGCAAGCACCTCAAGGTATCATGGCTTAAATAACGTAGCCAGTTAAGGCTTAGACTGGTCAACTAACTGAGGAATCCGAGGCATGAAGCCCCGTTACTTCAGTACGGGGTGCTGACTGATGCGATCGATATCTTCCGCCATTAGGGCGATCGCATTACTGACAGATAACAGGGTGATTACTCCGGCTGCTATTATAGCTTGCACCGGACGCAAACAATTTTTAACTAGACTCATGGCGCACCTATGGAAGTATTGACTGGGTAGGAGTCTGAACCTATCCCATTCCTTACTTCTGAGGATTTAGGATTTATCCGGTTGAGTTAGCAGTTATAGGGAACTGGCACTGTCTGGGGCAATTTCCACCCCTCCTTGCTGCACTATTTTTTGGCGATCGGTAATTAGATCGCTGAGGGTTTCAATGTTCTTGATTCCCATATCATGACAAGCCTTTTTTAAGCTGCTTTGGAAGGCTTCTATATCTTCTCCATATCCACAATTGCGGGCAGCTTCCTCTAGTCCCTGTTTGGCACTGGATTTCGCACAATTTACTAGATCAGTTCCTTGTAATCTGGGGGAATTTGACATAATTATTGTTTATAGATTTGCACACCAGTTAAATTATAGCAAATTTGGTCGGAATTATTATCTATCTGTGGGGGGATATTTTCTAACTAACTATGACGACTAGGCTATGGCGGGTTAAGACCAACCACAGCCAGTCTGGGGGAGGTCTCGTGGCTATCCCGAAAAATTAGTTAAGCTATTATCGGTGAATGGTAAATCTTGATTAAGGTAGTTAATTTCCTGTTTTTCCATGTCATTAATGCGGTGAATATAGTTGCGGAGAATTTGAGAGAGACGACCATCATAAAAACGATGGAGACTGTAGTTAGGTCTGGCTGGAAAACCGCGACGCTGTTTATGTCGTCCTCCCGCCCCAGGGTCAAAGGATTGAATCCCGTGATTAATCCCCCATTCAATAGGGGAATAATAACAAGCATTAAAGTGTAAACAATCGATATCTTGTAAACTTCCCCAATAGCGACCATATAGGCGATCGCCTTTAGTCAAACAGAATGACATCCCCATAGGTTGGCGATCGTCTAATTCATTATATGCCGCCACAAAAACCACCCGGTGACGATAATCATGATGTAACTGTTCAAAGAATTTCCGAGTCAGATATTTACTTCCCCACCAGCCAAATTTATCGCAGGTACTCCCATAAAAATCATACATCAGGGAAAACATTGATTTAGGGATATCATCACCCGTCACAATCCGCATTTGTAGACCCACTTTGTCTAAGGCTTTTCGTTCTCGTTTGATATTACGGCGTTGATTAGCATTAAAGATTTTCAAGTAATCATCAAAACTATTATATCCTTGATTTTGCCAGATATAACTATGGTGTAGCCAAGGGGTAAATCCCTGTTTGTCCAGAGTAGACTGCCATTGACGATCCACATAAAGAAAATGGCAGCCAGAAATTTTATGGTTAATACAAAAGCGATCTATTTCATGCACCATTAACCCCGTAATTTCGTCTTCATCCTCAGAGGGATCCACTAAAAATCGATAGCCTTCTGCTGGCGTAAAAGGCGACATCCCCAACATTTTAGGATAGTATTCAATCCCCAATTGATAAGCCAAATCAGCCCATTGGTGGTCAAAGACAAACTCACCGCGACTGTGACCTTTGAGATATAATGGGGCTGCCGCGACTAATTGAGAATCTCGCCATACTGTCAGATGATTGGGTAGCCAACCCGCCTGTCCCGTCGCACTACCAGAAGCCTCCAAATTATGCAGCCAGTCCCATTCAAAAAACGGAGTTTTCAGGGGTTGGGCGAGTCGATCCCACTCCGACTGAGGGACTTCGGAAATTTGATTAATCCAAGCTACCGAATACGGTGATTGATTTGAGTGTAAGGTATTCATGCTGAAAATTAAAAGCGCTATGATATTCTAGCGATTTTAATGGGGAGATTTAACCCGATAGTGCAGAAATACCTCATCATCTACCTGTTGGACACTCAACAATTGTAAATGGGGTGCGAAGCGAGATAAAAATCCTTCTCCGTCCACGGGAGTCGGTGATGTGGTTCCCCCCAAAATTCGGGGACAGACGGTCAGGTGAAACTCATCGATCGCATGGTGGGCCATTAAAGATGCTACTAGCTGACCGCCGCCTAAGACCGCTAGTCTTTGTATATCCCGGTCTCTGAGTTGCTGTAACGCTTCTGACCAGGTTATCACTCCATTGGAGTCGTCCGCGACGATCACTTGGTCGAAGTGGTCGGAAAATCGTTTCCAAGGCTGACCCCCTAAGAATGTGGTCAGTAACCACTTGGGAACAGGCTGTTGAAAAAATTTGAGGGTTGGGTTAATTTTTCCTGATGCGGAACAGACTATTTGAACCGGTTGGGGGGGTTTTCCGTTTTTTTCCCGATCGCCTAACAATTCCGTTGAAGACACCCTTAAAACTGTTCCATAGGCGGCGAGAGTGCCGTTTCCGAACAGTACAGCGTCGGCTTGGGCAATTTGTCGTTCTAGGTGAATGATATCAGCATTAGAGCCAAATCGGGCAGGCGATCGCATCAGATCAGCAATTTTGCCGTCAGCACTCATGGCTAAAATAACAGTAGTGTGGGGTCGGGTGGTTGGAATTATCTCATCCATAAGGGCCTGGTTTTGGCTCTCGACTTGCTATTAGTGATCTTAAAACAGGGTCTGACAAGATGCAAGACGCTAGATCTAGCTTAGATCTACTAGTCGTGATCGGCGCATCGGTATTAATTTGAAAAAATATACATCAGATTTAATTCTATGATTTCATTGTTCCCTAAAGCTATCTTAATTATCACTGTCCTGACTATAGTTAGTTATCTCATTATTTGTGTCGGGTTGCTTTTGTTTCAAAATCGGTTGATTTTTTTCCCATCTAAGACCATTGAAAAAACTCCCGATTTGTTAGGGATGCTATATCAAGAGGTTTGGTTAAAATTACCCGATTCCACATCAGAAAGTGAACAGATTAATGGTTGGTGGATTCCTGGCGATTCCGACATAGTGATTTTGGATTTGCATGGGAACAGTAGTAATATTGGTGGCAATTTAGGCTATGCTAAACAATTTCATCATCTGGGATTTTCCGTGTTTTTGATAGATTATCGAGGTTATGGTTGTAGTAGCGATCGCTTTCCCTGTGAACAACGAGTTTATGAAGATGCCGAGTTAGCTTTTAATTATTTGGTTAATTCTCGAAACATCCCCCCTGATAAAATTGTCGTATTTGGGCATTCTTTGGGAGGTGCGATCGCTATTGAATTGGCTACGAAACACCCCCAAATTGCTGGATTGATTATCGAAAGTTCCTTTACTTCTATCCTCGATATGGTCAAGGTAAAGAAACAATATCGGATTTTTCCAATTAATTGGTTATTGCATCAACGATTTGATTCTCTTGCGAAAGTTCGGGAATTGAAAATGCCGATTTTATTCACCCATGGGACCGCTGATGAGTTGGTTACCGCCAGTATGAGTGAGCAGTTATACCAGGCTTGTCCTGAACCCAAACAACTGCTGATGATTCCTGATGCTGATCACAATCATGTCAAAGAAATGGGAGGCGATCGCTATCGGGAAACCATCAAGAAATTTGTGGAAAGTCTGTAAAAAAATTTTATCTTTCATGGGTCTAAACCCTCTGGACTTCCCCATAAATTTCACCCGATTTATATGGGGATAATTTAATAATTTAAATTTAAATCATTCATCATCTCTAAAACCTGTTCAATAGCTACTGATTGCTGATTAATATTGAGAGAAATAGTCTGAGAATTTTCTACTATACTGTTAATCCCATTAACCACCTCATTAAATCCGGTTTTACTTTCCTCTGTGACTCGGACTGTAGAACTCATCGCTTTTTGAATATCATGTACTAAATTGTTAATTTCTGCTGCTGAGGATTTACTTTGATCAGCCAGTTTCCGAATTTCATTGGCGATCACATTAAATCCTTGTCCACTATTCTGGTCAGCTTGTACCGCCTCAACTGCAGCATTTAAAGCCAATATATTAGTTTGATTAGCTAAATTACTGACTATAGTAGATATTAAGCCAATTTTGACAATTTTATTACTTAAATCCGAGATTTTATAGGCAAGTTTATTCACCGTTTCTTGTAAGCCATCCTGGCAATAATTATCATCAGATTCCCGATAACCTTTAATCAAATATAATACCTGTTTAGCCGCTAATGCTGCCTTAGAAGCCTGTTCAGCGGAACCCCTAGCTGAACTGTTTAACTCATTCATAGTTATAGTGACTGAATGCACTAACATTTTCTGATTTTGTAGTGTTCCTTGTAATTCTTGACTTCTGGTAGATATCTCAGCAGCCATGAGGTTAAAAGAGTGAGCCAAACAACCTAGTTCATCCTGTGTATTATCTGGAATAGACACATTATAATTACCTGCCGAAATTTTCTGAGTCCCATTAATTAGTTGTTGCAATGGTGCAGATACTTGTCGTTTTAAAACCACCCAAACTAGGAGCATTAATGATAATAGTAAAATTACTTCAATCAGGATATTTGCTAACACAAAATTTACGGATTTTTTTATTAAAATTGACCGAGGAAAAACAGTTACAAAATACCAGTCAATACCCGGCATTTGGCGAAAAACCAGGTATTGATTATCTTCATAATTAGGTATTATGTATTGATTTGGGGGAGCATTTGTAACTAATTTAAATATATTCATTAAGTTACTATCCTGCAAATTTTGGATCTTAACCGTGGTAGTGCTATCTTGAATTTTATCTATTAAGTGGGGATGAGCGATTAACTGACCATCCCCTCTAAAAATTAGGTTATATCCTCCTTCAATATGCACATTAACTGTTCTTTCGATTAACTGATTTAGGGTGATGTCATGACCAAGAGTTCCTATGGTTTGACCATTATAATCAACGGGGGTTGAAGCCGTGACTAACCAAAGCTGACTAACTGGTTCATAATAAGGTGTAGTCCAAACGGTTTTTCTTTCCGGGTTATTCTCAGGAGTGGCGACTAAATACTCTGGTTTTTGGGGCATATAAAAGTTAGCATCAGCTTCTTTAACATAATTAGGAACTTCCGGCCAATAAACAATTGTAATATTCTCCGGGGTCATAATGAAGGTACTATCAAAACGATTATGCCACGCCCTCCCGTAGGATTCGATTAACCTTTGTAAATCAATGACTTTCCGACGAATTTCTGGGGTGATTTCTAAGGATTTATCAATATACACTCCCGCCTGGCGTTCACCATCAAAATTGACAGGGTTGTTACGGATAACCCCGTCCGGGTATCGGATGAATAAATTATTAAATTCCTCTTCTAAATTAGCGGGGGATGGTTGTGCAAATTCCCTCAGAATTTCGGCTTTCAGGATAGCATGATTATCAACCGCTAAATCAAAGATTTGCTGTTCTCTGGCTACTCTTTCCACCACAGACTCTTCTAGTTGCGTTAATTTCTGATTTCTCAATGCTGATATCGCTTGCATATAATTAGCGATCGCACTACCTGTCACTATTAAAACTGCACATACAGTAATCTGAAATAAGGTTTTTCTGGTCAGAGAACCTTTGGGGGAAAACTGCGATTCCGGGTGATTTTTGCCATGGGAGTTTAACATAATTATATGAATTGATTAAGGATTGAGGGTGCTGTGATCATCTACTATGATTATATCATAACAATTATGTAGGGTTTGTCCTAGTGCTGCTCTAAATATGTAAAATTTTGGTAAAATTGGCTCAACCGAGTTATCAGTCTGTATTAATTCCATGTAGGCTGAAAGGCTATGATTACATCCATGGCCCGCCTGAGACTAGCAGAATTAACCTTAGCCCCTTCTATTGCCCATGATTCTTGTACAAACTTAATCAGTGGATTATTATAATCTTTACCGACTTTGGCAGTGCTTTCTGCTGGGGGTACAATGGCATCTTTTAAGGCTTTTTTTCTGCATCTACGACAGAGGTTGATTAAATACTGTTTCGGGTCGTCTATATCATCAACATCCGTGGTAATCAAATTAGGTGAAATACCTAAAAATTTAGCAAATCCTTCTCGGTCAGCCAGTCACCACGATTCTACTTCTTTCACAGCTACTCTAAAAAGCAGGTTAGGATGTTTGGGCTGAGATTTTAACCATTCATTAATAATCGCCAATGGACATTCAGATTTATCTAAATCAGTTAAGACTAAATAAGCCATTCCTTTGGCTGCATTATTAAATCCGCACAAGTTTTTTTTGAGATAACCATATCCGTTTTTGTGAAAACAATGACCAATCAAAAAAGGACGTTGAGAATGCTGAATCATTTTTTTTAACACAGCCTCACTCAGGATATCTTCACAGGCTAAATTAATGGGAATATCTGTCATTGATATCAACTTATTGGAATAAACTTAGTTGTTGAATTTGAGGGGGGACTGTCTGAGGTAATGCAGCATCTGCTATAGTTAAACCTCCTTCTAATAGCAGTCTAATGTTGTCATCACTAGAAGCTATTTTAACTTCGGTTCCCTCCGGCTTAGGTATCATTAAGATAACTTCTTGGCCACCAATACCCTGGTCTGAAAGTAAATCGGCACTATGGGTAGTAATAATAACTTGCCGTTTTTTGGATCGTTGTAGTCGATAAATTAGGGGAGGTAGCTGGTTAATAATTCCCGAATTTAATGATAATTCTGGTTCTTCTAGTAATAACAAGGAATCGGATTCTAACAAAGACCATAGTAGTCCAATGAGTCTTAATGTACCATCAGAAAATTGGTCTTCCCTTTGTTTTCCGGCTTGGGGTCGCCAATGTTCATAAATAGCCTCTAAATGAGGGACACCCATTTCGTCTTTAGTATCGGTTAAATTTTTTAACTGGGGTACGGCTAACTTGAGGGCTTCTTCAATTTTTTTTAGTCGTGATTTGCGGGTTTTTTCTGATGTCTTGGCTACCCTTTCTAAAAAAGTTCTGCCAAAGGGATCTTCGAAAAGTCCGGGGGTAGCAAATGCTTCGGGGTGGCGAACCAATTGGGGAATTATATGTAAGTATAAAATCGATTCTAAAAATTTGGCAATGTCTCGAAATTGGGCATTGGCATTAATTTGTTCTAAATAGGTTTGGGTAAGTCTTAACTCATCTCGTTGATCATCTCCATCAGGTCGATTGATAATTTGTTGGTGGTGATGCCAGACTCTTTCATAGGCAATAATTGGTTCATTTTTGCCACCTTTTCTCTGTTTAAATCCTATGGCATATTTCCAAAGGGGTGCTGTGGCATTTGGTTGGGATAGGTGAATTTCGATTTCTACATTAGGATAACGGCGGGCGGAAAGACTCCGAATTTTAGAAACTCCACCTCGATCGCCTACGGCTTTTTGGAGACCGCCGCCGGGTTTGGCTAAATCCCTTAAAAATCTGAAAGCATCGAGAAAGTTGGACTTACCGCAGGCGTTGGGACCGACTATAAATATACGATCGCATAAGTCCACCTCAACGGCACGAAAGTTGCGCCAATTTTTCAGGATTATGTGTGATATGATCATGTAAATTACCGTAATTTTAGCTATAGTATAACTGAATATATCTCTGGTGTTCGGATAATCGGGGAGTGTGGCGACTGCTCAAATTAGTCAAAACTTGCTAAAATCGCAGTTATCAGAACACTTATCAAGACATTGGCTATGGAAAATAATCTAAATACAAACATCAGTCCCACTTCTATCCAACAAGAAGATGCCCAAGAAATTCTACAAATTGCTATGGCTCGCAGTCAAGAAACTGGGGAACTCACCCGCACCCAGTTGGAGGAAATGGCAATGGAGTTGGGAATTAGCTCGGAAAATTTACAGGCGGCGGAATTAGAATGGCAGACTCGGAAAGTGGAGTTAACCGAAAAACAGGTATTTAATCAGGAACGTCGGCAAAAATTACGGCAAGATGCTGTTAAATATGCGATCGTTAACTCTTTCCTAATTTTATTAAATCTGGTGACTACCCAGGGTATGGCTTTTGCTTTAACGATCGCTTTATTATGGGGTCTAGGATTGAGTTTGCAAGCCTGGAAAGCCTATCAAACTCAGGGAGAAGCATACGATAAAGACTTTGCTAAATGGCGGATCAAAAAGCAGCTAGGAAACTCCCTAGGAATCATTGCAGGTCGCGTCATTAAGGGCATTCAATCATAATAGTTATCAATTAATTGGGTGTTGGGGTTTAGCTGAGGGGTTGGGGGTTGGGGGTTGGGGGTTGAGTGTAGCCGATACCATATTGTCGCCGAATGTGATATAATCAGAGTTTGTCTTGTTAAATTTGAGTTTAATCTGGTCATGGCTGTTCCAAAGAAACGAACCTCTAAATCCAAGCGGAATATGCGAAAAGCGACTTGGAAGCGCAAAGCTAGAGTCCAAGCCGAAAAAGCCTTATCCCTAGGTAAATCGGTCCTTACAGGTCGGTCTGCAAGTTTCGTCTATCCGACAGATGATGAGGAGGGCGACGAGGAATAACCCGGGGATGTTGGTTGAAAAGCCGGATGTCAGTTTTTGTTGATGTCCGGCTTTGGGGTTATTTTTGAACGGCTGCTGGCAGAATCAACATGGCATCACCAAAAGAGTAAAAGCGATATCGGTTGCCGAAATCATTGGGTGGTTGTTCTAAGGCATCCTGATATAATTTCATGAGTCTTTCACGACCAATTAAAGCTGATACCAACATCAGTAAACTCGATCGCGGTAGGTGAAAATTAGTAATCAGTCCATCAATGACGCGCCAGCGATAGCCGGGATAAATAAATAGGTTAATTTCGCCGCAGTAAGGTTGAATAGAGCGATCGCCAGAATTTTGGGCGGCTGCTATACCTTCCAAAGTCCGCACTACGGTAGTTCCCACGGCAATGATGCGACCACCACGGGCGCGGGTTTGATTGATTTTCTCGA